>JANSYC010000002.1 GCA_024742605.1 Alphaproteobacteria bacterium
ATTTCTCCTGGCTCAGCACCTCCCGCGCGATCGGCAGCACGTCCTCTTCCTCCTCATCCAGGTGGTGGATGACGTCATGGCGCAATTCGGCGAGCTTGTCCTGCCATGCGTCGTGATCGAAGGACAGGTCTTCCATCTGTTCCAGGATTTTCTTGTGCTCGCCATGCTCGGACACCGCGTGAAGACTCTCGTGCCGGGCATCGGCCGTGGTCTGGACCAAAGCCGCGAACAGGGTTTTCTCCTCGGCATCGTGATGGGCGAGCAGGTCCTTCTTCAACTCGCCCCACAGGCTTTTCCGGCCCTCCCGGTCGTCCTCCGGCAAGGCGTCCATCTCGTCGAACGCTGCCCTCAAGCGGGTATGCTCGGAAATGATCGCGTCGACGATGCTGTCATGAGTATCCGACATAGCAGTCCTCAAAGTGAATTGTGGGTTTGGGCAGTATCTCAGGATCGCTAACGGTCAAACGCCATATAGGTTCCCAAAATCTTATATGGACCCGCAACTTGCGGCTTCAAACCGGCGCCAGAAATCCCGAACTCGCTCTAGCGTCCTGGGATTTCCAAATAATTCGGACGGATGGTTCCGGGACGGGTGTCGATCGTACCCACCGGAGCGGTGTCGAATCCGCGGCCGGGAACCTTCGGGGTCGGATAGGTCCGGGTCTCGATCCTCTCGGGCAGCGCCGGCAACTCACGCTCGATGCGGACGCCGGATCTCGGCGTCCGGGAGGATTGCGTGTTCGGCCCCCGCAACGGCGTCAGATCTTCGGATGCGGCCGGAGCGGACTGCCGGTCGCCAACCCGATCCGATCCATCATCCAGCAACGGAACAATCGGATGACGGCCGGCCGGCGGCGTAGGCGGTTCCGGTACGTCCGGCACAGCGCAGGCCGACAGCATCAGCCCCAAAAGGCCGACGCCGAGGCCTGTCCTAACGTCCTTTGGCGATGAAAAACCCATTGCGGAAGTCCGGTTTGCCATAGAGAAACGGCGCACCGTCGAATGTGGTCATGCTGCCGCCCGCCGCAAGCAGCACGGCGTGACCGGCCGCCGTATCCCATTCCATGGTCGGCCCCGTCCGCGGGTAGACATCGGCCTCGCCCTTGGCCACCAGGGTGAACTTCAGGGCCGACCCCCGGCTGACCGACCGGGCGACCTTCAGGCTGGCGATATAGGCTTCGAGTTCCGGGTTTCGATGACTGAGGGAGCCGACGACCACCAGGGCGTCGGGGTCGCTTTTCCGCACCGAGATCGGGGTGCGTGTCCCCTCGGCCGTCTCCTCCCAGGCGCCCAGCCCCAGGGCCCCTGCCGAGAGCAGGCCATCCGCCGGGGTCAACAGCACGCCCAACACGGGTGTGCCGTCCGAGATCAGGCCGATATTGACCGTGAAGTCGTCCCGTTTGTTGATGAACTCCTTGGTACCATCCAGCGGATCGACCAGCCAGAACACCCCACCGGAGACGTCAGGAATATCCCCTGCATCGACGCTCTCTTCCGAGACCACTGGAATCGTGGGGGTCAGCGCCCGCAGGGCAGGCACGATCAGCGCATCCGCCGCCCGGTCGGCGGCCGTCACCGGACTGCCGTCCCGTTTGTCGTCGACCACGATCTCCTCGCGGTAATAAGGCAGGATCACCTCGCCCGCCTCCCGCGCGATGACGGCAATCGCATCCAGCAGGGCCTTCGGATCGTGGCCCCGGAAATCAGGTGTGCGCATCGCTCTACTCCGCCGCCCGGGCGTTGCCGGCCCCGTGGATAACGGCCCAGACCTTCTGCGGCGTCGCCGGCATGTCGATATCGGTGACCCCGACCTCCGCCAGCGCATCCAAAAGCGCGTTGATCACGGCGGGCGGCGCGCCGATCGCGCCCGCCTCCCCGCAGCCCTTCAGGCCGAGCACATTGGTCGCACACCGGGTCGGGCTCATGTCAAAAGCGACGACCGGCAGGTTGTCGGCCCGCGGCAGGCAATAATCCAGCAGCGAGCCTGTCAGGAGCTGGCCCGAGCTGTCGTAGACGCAGTCTTCCAACAGGGCTTGGCCGATGCCCTGCGCGACCCCGCCGTGAACCTGGCCCTGCAGCAGCATCGGGTTAACCACTTCGCCGAAATCGTCCACCACGGTGAACCGCACGACCTGAACCGTGCCGGTGTCCGGGTCAACCTCCACCTCGCAGACATGGGTGCCGTTCGGATAGGTCGACGCCTTTGGCTTGTAGCTCTCCTGGGCTTCCAGTCCCGGCTCCATCCCGTCCGGAAGCTGGTTCGGATCACTTGCCGCGACCGCCAACTCGGCCAGGGTCAGCGCCTTGTCGGTGCCGGCCACCCGGAAGCGGCCGTCCGCGACCTCGATATCCGCCTCGGCCGCCTCAAGAACGTGGGCGGTCAGCCGTTTGCCTTTTTCGATGATAGCCGTAATCGCCAGATCCAGGGCCATGCCGCCCGCCGGGAGGGACCGAGATCCGTCGGTGCCCGCCCCGTTCTCGATATCGGCCGTATCGCCCTGGAGAATGCGGACGTCCTCGTTGTCGATCCCGAAGGCCCCCGCGACAAGCTGACTGTAAGCCGTCTCGTGGCCCTGTCCGGTCGATTTGGTGCCGATCGGAACCGTGATCTTACCATCGGTGCCGACCGTCAGATTGGCCCATTCCGGCCCGCCGCCGCCGCAGGCTTCGACATAGCAGGACATGCCGATCCCGCGGAGTTTCCCCGCGGCCCGAGCGGCCTGTTTTCGTCCCTCGGCCCCCGACCAGTCGGCCAGTGCCATCGCCTTGTCGAGATGGGCCGAGAAATCGCCGCTGTCATAAGTTTCGCCGAGGGGCGTGGTGTACGGCATTGCGGACGGAGCGATGAAATTTCGGCGCCGGATCTCATCGGGACTCAGCCCCATCGCCTTGGCGGCGATATCCGCCATCCGCTCCACCACATAGGCCGCTTCGGGCCGTCCGGCGCCCCGATAGGCGTCGAGCGGCAGCGTGTTCGAGAAATAGCAGCGCACGCGGACATGGATCATCGGCGTGCGGTAGAGCCCGGCCAACATGCCGCAGCCCGCGACCGTCGGAATTGCCGGACCGTAGAGCGAGAGATAGGCCCCCAGCTCCGCCTTGGTGTCCACGTCCAGCGCCAGGAAGGTGCCGTCGGCGTCCAGGGCGAGTTTCGCCACTGTGACGTGGTCACGGCCTTGGGTATCGGACAGGAAGGCCTCGGTCCGCTCGGCAATCCATTTTACCGGCCGTCCGACCCGCTTCGACGCCCACGCGACCAGCGCGTGCTCGCGGTAGGGGAAGATCTTCATCCCGAAACCGCCGCCCACATCCGGCGTGATGACCCGCATCCGATCGCGGCCGATCTTGAAGATGTCGTCGCACAGGACCGACCGGATGGTGTGGCTGCCTTGGGTCGAGGCGTGGAGAGTATAGTGATCGTTCGCCGCGTCGTAGACGCACATGGCGCCACGCGGTTCGATCGAGTTCACAATGATGCGGTTGTTGACCAGGCGGGCCTCGACGACCTTGTGGGCCGATGCGAACGCCCGCCGGACTCCCTCGGTGTCGCCGGTCTGCCAGTCGACGCAGACATTCCCGGGAGCGTCGTCATAGACGAGGGGCGCGCCGGGAGCCGACGCGGTCTCGATATCGCCGACCCCGGGCAACTCGACGTAATCGACCGCGATCAGCTCCGCCGCATCCCGCGCCTGGGCGTCTGTCTCGGCCAGGATCATGGCGACCGGATCCCCCACATGCCGCACGCGCCCCCGCGCCAGCAGCGGGTATCCCGGATCGAAGGCGGGCTTTCCGTCGCTGCCGGGGATCAGCGCCTGACAGGGCAGATCCCCCAGCCCGTCGGCGCGCACATCCTCGGCTGTCAGGATCGCCAGCACGCCCGGCGCCGCGCGTGCCGCCGCCAGATCGATGGCTCCGATCTCCGCATGGGGATAGGGCGAACGCAGGAAGACCGCATGCGCCAGATTCGCCGCCATGATGTCGTCGGTATATTGCCCCGTGCCGGTCAGAAACCTCTGATCCTCCCGCCGCTTCATGCCTTGACCGATGCCGAATTTCGCCATGAGGAGAGTGCCCCGTGATTTGCCGGTTTCGCATTAATCCGGCGCAATGGTAGACCGGAGTGGGTCGGGCACCAAGCCACCCAGCGCCGTCCCGGCTTGTTTTGAGGGATAGATCGTCGCATGTGCGGACGCTACAGCATCACCACCGCCCCTGAAGCGATCCGCCGCCTGTTCGACGTCGAGAGCGGGCTGAACCTGCCACCCCGGCACAACCTGGCCCCGACCCAACCGGCGCCGGTGGTCCGCATGGGGGAGCGGGGCGGCAGGGAACTCGCGCTGCTGCAATGGGGGCTGGTGCCGAGCTGGGCCAAGGAGGTCTCGATCGGGGCGAAGATGATCAACGCGCGGGCCGAAACCGTGGCCGAGAAACCGGCCTTCCGGGCCCCGTACCGCCGCCGCCGCTGTCTGGTGCCGGCCGACGGATTCTACGAATGGAAAACCGAACATGGGGCGAAACAGCCCTACCGCATCGTGCGGCGTGACCGGGGCCCCTTCGCCTTCGCCGGGCTCTGGGAGGTCTGGGAGGGCACCGGAGAGGGCAGCTGGCTCGAGACCTTCACCATCGTCACGACCGAGGCGAACACGGCAATCCGTCATATCCATCACCGGATGCCGGTGATGCTGTTCACCTCTCAAGACTTCGAGACCTGGATGCGGGCCAATCCAAAGGATGCGGCTCCGCTGATGACCCCCTGCGCGCCCGATCTGATCGAGGCCTACCCGGTCGACAAGCGGGTCGGCAATGTCCGCTACGACGAGCCGAGCCTGCTCGACCCGGTCGCTCCGCCTGCGCCGAAACCGACCCAGGGCAGTCTGTTCTGACTCAGGGGCACTTGTTGAGAATATCCGAGGTCACGTCTTCGAAACCCGCCCGGCTGGTGCGGCCGATCATCTGGATCTCCTCGCTCCCCAGGCGCTGATAATGCTCGATCAGAATGGGCGAGCGGCGGACGTAGAAACCGTAATCGTCGGTGAGGGTTTCAGAGACCGGGATCTGGATCGACGGCTGCTGCTGCGGCGTGGCGATCACGTAGCCGATCTCGTCGAACTCAACATAGGTGGAATCGCAATCCCCCGGTGACCACCGCCCCTGCAGGACAGGGGCGACGCCCTGAAAGGTCAGGACCTGACCGGTGGTGTTCGGCATGATCGTATTCGGATCGGACGCAGGTTCCGCCATGTGATGCTCCCCCGCCATCATCTCCTCGAACATCCGCAGATAGGGTCGGATTTCCGGGCGATCGAAGGCGATCATCATGCCGATCACCCCGCCGGCGAGCACCAGAAGAATCAGGATCAGCGCCAGAATCGTCAGTCCCGGCGATCGGGTTTTCCGAGGCGGACGCGCGAAGCCCGGCGGGGGGCCGACCGGATCATCCGCGCCGAAATCCCGCCGCGCGAATCCGAGGTCCCGAAGGGTCTCCTCGGTCCCGTCGGCCTCCGCCTCCGCGTCCTGCGGCAAGCTCCGCGTCGCCCGGTCCTCGGAAGTGCTGGAAAAGGGATCCGTCTCCGGCGTCTCGAGATCGGGATGGTCGTCCTCAGCACCGCGGGCCCGGCGGATCGCGGCGGCGAACGCGCTGTCCGACTGCGGGGCCTCGGTCTGCTCCGAGCTGTCGAACGGTCCGCCGGTGGGCATCTCCACATCCGTCTCGGAGGCGGTCGGCGCCTCGGAGCCATGGGCATCGAACCTGATCCCGTCGTCGACCAGGATCGGCGGGGTCCAACGCTCCGCCGCGGCCTCGGCTCCGGCAAAGTTCTCCGACGGCTCACCGAGCGCGAGATCGACCGCGTTTCTGTCGACGTAGAAGATCTGCGCAAACTGCCATTCCCGGGCGGCCTCGTCCCAGGTCCCGCCGACCAATCGCAGCTCCGCCCGCTGGTCCGCTTCGAAAGCCTGGGTCAGAGAGGACACCAGGACAGCAACCATCTGGGCGCGTTCCAGGGTTTCCCACTCTCCGAGAGTTTTCCGCTGGAGAAAGTAAACCTCATATCGTCTCAAAGCAGCCGACTCCTCTGGCTCACCGAAGGCACCGTGGGGCCGATCCTACGGCCTTGCACCCCACCGGTCACCAGCTTCTGTCCTCGCTCAACATCTTCTCGATGCTTTCGGCCGACCGCGGGCGGGAAAATAGGAACCCCTGCGCGTAGCCGCAGCCGATCGCCCGCAACTGCGCGAGCTGTTCGGGCGTTTCGACCCCTTCGGCGATCACTTCCATCCGCAGGTTCTGCGCCAGCAGCGCAATGGTCCGCACGATCTCGAGGTTCTGACGATTGCGCCCCATATCGTGCACGAAGGATTTGTCGATCTTCAGCGTATCGATCGGAAAGGTGTGCAGATAGCTGAGCGAGCTGTAGCCGGTGCCGAAATCATCGACACAGACCCGGATGTCCAAGTCCTTCAGATGCCGCAGCATCTCGGCCGATCTGGCCGCGTTCTCCATCAGAGCGCTTTCGGTGATCTCGAGTTTCAGGCAGTTCGCCGCCAGGCCCGTCGCCTCAAGGCTGTGGGTCACCATTTTCACCAGGTCCACCTGCGCGAACTGTCGGCCGGACAGGTTGACGCTGACCTCATACGGCGCCGGATTTTTGTATTTCTGGTTCCACGTCACCATCTGCGCGCAGGCGGTGCGCAACACCCATTGCCCCAGTTCGATGATCATGCCGGTTTCCTCGGCCAGGGGAATGAACTCCGACGGCGGCACGTCACCCCGATGCCCGTGGGTCCAGCGCACCAAGGCTTCGAACCCGGCGACTTTTCCGGTGCCCAGATCGATGATCGGCTGATAGGCCAAGGTCATCTCGCCGCGATCGAGCGCCCGGCGCAGATCACTTTCGACATCCAGCGGCGTGACGCTTTCCCGGCGCATACTGGGCTCGAACACAACCGAGCGCGCCTTGCCGAGTTCCTTGGCCTTGTACATTGCGAGCTCGGAATCCCGCAGAATCTCTTCCGGACGGTCGTAGTCGTCCTCGGAATGGGCGATGCCCATGGATGCGGTGGTGAAGATCTCCCGGCCTCCCATCGAGAACGGAGAGGACAACGCCTTCTGCAGCATCTCCGAAATGGATTTGGCCTCGTTCTTGTCCTCGACATCCTCCAGCAGCACCGCAAACTCGTCGCCACCCAGACGCGCGACGGTGTCGCCGAACTTGAGATTCTGCTCGAGACGTCGCGCCGCCGCGATGATCAGGTCGTCGCCGTGCACGTGCCCCAGACTCTCGTTCACCACCTTGAACCGATCCAGATCCAGGTAGATCACGGCGAAACGGGCCGTCTTGGTGCGTCGACGACGGGCGAGTGTCTGGCGCACCCGTTCCATGAACAGCGTCCGGTTGGCCAACCCCGTCAGACTGTCATGCAGGGCATCGTGAACCGACTGCTCCTCGGTGCGGCGCCGATCGGTCACATCGGTCAACGAGCCCGCGATCCGGTGAATTGAGTCCTCATTCCGTCCAATCGGAACGCCGCCGACAATTCCGTCCGACGGGCGCACCGCCTGGCCTCGGGCAAGCATCCAACGGTAACTCTCGTCCCGGTGACGCACCCGGTGCTCGCTCTCGAAGTTGCTGGAGGCACCGTGCACATGGGCGTCCAGCTGTGCGCTGAACCGCGCCACGTCTTCCGGATGGATCCGCGAGAGCCATTCCTCGGCCCCGTCTCCCATCTCGTCAGGTTCGTAGCCCAACATCGCCTTGAATCGCTCAGAGTAGTAAACGCGGCTGTTCTCCAGATCCCAATCCCAGAGCCCGTCATTCGAGCCCGCGGCGGCCAACGCATAGCGCTCCTCGCTCTCGCGCAGCAGCTTCTCGGCTTCCACCCGCTCGGTGATATCATTGTAGGTCGCGACCACGCCGCCGCTGACGATCGGGGTTATCCTGACCTCGAGATATCCTCCGCCGACGGTCTTCCGCTCATAGGTCACCCCGGGGGTCTGCTTGAACAGATCGACGATCTTGTCGGACAACTCGATCGGGTCCCCCTCTCCGAACTCACCGCGGCGTGCCAGATAGCGGCAGATATCGACCAGAGGTGTTCCTGCCTGAGCGTGCGTGTGCCGCAGATCCAACAGCTCGAAGAACCGGGCGTTCCAGGTCAGCAGCCGGTAGTCCTTGTCATACGCGCAGAGACCCTGGCTGATGTTCTCAAGCGTCAAACGCAGCAGCTCGGTATACCGGGAGGCGTCCGCTGCATGACGTCGCTCCTCGGTGATATCGCGATAGATCACAATTCGGCCGGAATCCTCGGTCGGCCGATCGGAAATCCTCAGCCAGCGGCCATCCGGTTGACGCTGCTCAAATGTCCGTCCGGTCGAGCGATGGATCTCCATGCGGCTCTCGACCCAACTCTTCGGGTCTTCGATCAGGCCGATCTGATGTTCGTTTTCGGCCGCGATGACAAGCAAAGCTTCGAAGGTGATGCCGGGTGCGTAGTGCGCGGCCAGTTTCGGGAACAGGGTGCGCATCGCAGCATTCCAGCTCACGACCCGGTCGTCCCGATCGCATACGATAATGCCCTCGTCGATCGCGTCGAGCGCCGTCCCCAAAACCTTATCAGTCGCTGCCCCACGGGCAACGGCGGACGAATTCATACAGATTCTCCCCGACCGTCGTAGTCACGCCTGGGCAAGAGACCACGCGTTCCATCACCTCACAGAAATCGGACCGGCTCAAAGACCCAAGTCGCTTCCGAGAATGGGCAGCTGTTGCCAGCAATGACTTCACAGCAGAAAGGTAGCAGAATGATCTCCACCCATCCAACCTCCGCTTGGCAGGGTGGTCAGGGTCATTTCCCTGGCAGATGAAAAACCCCGTGCCGGGTCTGGTATACCGACAATCGAACGCGAAGGGTCAGCCGAGATCGTCGGTGACGCCCATGACGCGACGGCCCGTGCGAACGCAGTAAAGCCGCCACAGAAGAAGGGTGACCGCGGTTCGGTTCGGGCGCCATGAATCGGCGCGCATGTCGCAAACCTTCGGAACCGGGCGGTCGGGAAGGTCATCGAGCATTCGTATGGCTTCCCGAATGGCGACATCTCCGGATGGAAACACATCCGTATCCGCGAGAGCGAACATACGATAGATCTCCGCCGTCCAGCGACCAATGCCCGGAAAGGCGATCAGTTCCTGCATCACCCGTTCGGACGGCGCGCCGACCATCCGGACCAAATCGAGTGAGCCGGACACGACCGCCTCCGAGATCGCCCGCGCCGTTCGCATCTTCGCACGGGTGAGGCCCAGAGTGCCCAATCTGTCATCGTCCAACTCCAGCAGACGTTCCGGGCTGACCGCGTCAGCCGCCTCAAGTCTGCCCCATATCGCCGAAGCAGAGGCGGTGGAAACGTGCTGGGCGACGATCGTATGAAACAGGGTTCTGAAGCCCGGCGGATCGCGTTTGACCAGCGGCGGGCCGACCTCCTCGAGCGCGCGGGCGACAGCCACATCTTGCGCGCCGATATCGGAGAGCGTCAGCGCGATTTCCGCGCGAAGAGCATCTAGATCGGCCATGGGGAACCCGGTCCGGTGTGGAGTCAGCAGATCGGATCGATATGCGCTCCGGCCTCTCTGGCCGCCTCGCTCATGGTGACAAAATCGGCACCGTTGTCCCTGAGATATCGGATCAGGCGCTCCATGGCCAGCATACGCTTGCCTTGGCCCGAGACAAAAGGATGGAACGTGTAAACCACAACGCCCCATTGTTCGCTGTCGGCCATGGTCTCGTAATCTTCCTGCCATCCCCGCAACAGATCCCTCGAGATCTTGAAACCCAGGGTCGCCAGTCCGCCAGGAAGCGCGGCCCATTCGTTCCGCGTATAATCGTCGATGCTCCAGTTGACCGGCATTTCGATCAGGTCGGTGGGCGCGCCGTACACGTCGGTCGTCATCGACGGATTGCCGCCTGAGACCCGCGCCCGGTATGGTCGGTGATCGTGGCCCATCAAGCTGGAATCATAGACAAATCCGTTCGCCAACAGCAGATCGACCGTATGCGGGGAGTGCCCCCACGACGGTGATCGATACCCACTCGGTCTGCGGCCGGTCAGGGTGTCGATCACCTCCATTCCGCGCAACAGATCCTCTTCCTCGGCTCTGCGATCCGTGTTGTTCGGCCGCCGGTGATCCCAGCCATGGTGTCCGATCTCATGGCCGTCGCCGACCAGGGCCCTGGCCGTGTCCGCATGCTGCGACAGGATTGGTCCCGCCGCGAAGAACGTGCCCCGCACCCGCTCGCGATCCAGCATGCTCAAGATGCGGTCGAGCCCGTAATAGCTGCTCCACGAGGCCAGCCCCGGAGCCAAGCTGGTCGTTGCTTGTCCGTTATTCACCGAAACCGCGTCGAAATCGTAGGTCAGGCAGACCAGATGTCTTGCCATGGCCTCTGTTTCCCCCAGAACTTGCCTATGCAGCCGGAAGCTTATAACGCTTCACTTATATACAGAACCTAGAGCATCCACCTTAATTTGGACACCGACCAGGCCGCTACCTCGCGCTCCATTCAGCGGAGATTGTCTTCATAGCCTATAGTCTTGTCAAATAACGCCGTTGCCTGATTTGCGCATCCGGACATCGGATGTATCTAAAATACACACAACACAATTATGGATACAGAATTCGCCATGGTATTCCAGAACGTTACCTCCAAACCTACACGAAACGGTGTTGCCGGACAGGCACGAGACCTGGTGAAAATCCGCACATCGGGACGCGGATTCTTCGAGTTCACGGACTCGGCCATCGCATTCGTCGGCGCCTCCGGTCTGACGGAAGGCGTGCTGACACTGTTCTGCCGTCACACGTCCGCATCCTTGACGATCCAGGAGAACGCGAGCCCGGAGGTTCTGGACGATCTGCTGGACTGGTTCGACCGATTGGCACCGGAAGCCCCGGAGCGATACCGACATGGGGTCGAGGGCCCGGACGACATGCCGGCGCATCTGCGGACGGTCTTGACCGCAAGCACGCTTTCCATTCCCGTGGTGGACGCACGTCCCGTTCTGGGAACGTGGCAGGGCATCTTTCTGATCGAACACCGGTCCGCCCCGCATGTCCGACAGGTTGTCTTGCATATGATGGGAGTCTGAATCCGTGGCGAAACCCTTGAATGAACTCTCCGCCGTTGAACTGGTGGGCCGGATCGCGAACAGGGAGATCACGGTCCGGGCCGTCGCCGACGCGCATCTGGACCGCATCGCCGCCCGCGACGACGAGGTCGGTGCTTTCATACACATCAAGCCCGAGCAGGTCCGCGCCGCTGCCGATTCCGCCGATGCGAACAGGCCCGGATTTCCGCTCCATGGCATGCCCGTCGCGGTCAAGGACATCATCGAGACCGCCGATCTGCAGACGGGCTACGGCAGCGAGATCTATCTCGACCATCAACCGGACGCGGACGCCGAGATCGTCACCGCAACGCGGAACGCCGGTGGTCTGGTTCTGGGCAAGACGGTCTCCACGGAATTTGCTTGGCGGCGGCCGGGAAAGACCCGCAATCCCCACAATTTGGCCCATACGCCGGGCGGCTCCTCCAGCGGATCGGCCGCCGCGGTGGCCGACTTCATGGCGCCGCTGGCCTTCGGGACCCAGACCGCCGGCTCGGTGATCCGGCCTGCCGCGTATTGCGGCGTGGTCGGGTTCAAGCCGACCTACGGCACCCACGCCCGCACAGGCGTCAAGGAACTGTCCGGTTACCTCGATACCGTCGGGACCTTCGCGCGCTCGGTGGTGGATATCACGTTCTTCGATGCGGCCCTGCGCGGTGCGAGCCCGACCCGGCTCGACGTGTTCGAGGGCGGCGCTCCCCGGATCGGCGTGTTCGTGCCGTTCGCCGACAAGGCCGAGCGGGATGGAACCAGTGTCGTCGAGTACATGCGCAAGCTGGCGGAGACGGCGGGCGCGCAGGTGATCGATATCTCCGGCTGGACCCGCTTCGACGAGATGGATCCGGTCCACGCGAAAATCATGACCGCCGAAGCGGCCAAGGCGCTCGCCTACGAGTACGACACCCATTTCGACCAGTTGAGCCCGTTCTACCAGGAGACCCTGACGGCGGGCCGCGCGATCCCCGAGGACGAGTATTTCGACGCCCTCGCCACCTCGGATGCCTTCCGGAACGAGGCCGCCGCGCAGTTGGACGGGCTGGACGCCATCCTGACCCTGCCCGCCCCCGGAGAAGCGCCGGAGGGTCTGGCCTTCACCGGCGAACCGATGTTCAACCGGATCTGGACCATGCTCCGCTGGCCCTGCGTGACGATCCCGGTCGGGCGCGGCACCGGCGGCCTGCCGGTCGGCGTGCAGATCGTCGCGGGATACGGTCGGGACGATCGGGCCCTGGCGGTCGCCCACTGGCTCGAGAAACTGATCGAAGGCGTCAGTCGGAACGCCGGAAAGGGACATTGAGATGCGCCTTCAGTTGATGACATGGGCCGAGGTCGAGGCCTATCTGACGGCCCAGAACGGCATCATCGTGCCGATCGGCTCGACCGAACAGCACGGCCCGATCGGGCTGATCGGCACCGACGCCATCTGTCCCGAAGTGATCGCCGACCGGGCCGCCGAGACTCTTGGCTGCATCGTCGGGCCCACCATCAATGTCGGCATGGCCCAGCACCATCTGGCGTTTCCGGGCTCGATCGCGCTGCGTCCCACCACCCTGATCGCGGTCATCAAGGACTACGTGCTGTCTCTGGCGCGGAACGGGTTCGAGCGGTTCTATTTCCTGAACGGCCATGGCGGCAACATCCCGACGATCTCGGCCGCGTTCAGCGAGATCTACGCCGAGAAATCGATCGAGGGGTCCCCCAGCCGGCCGCATGTCCGGTGCAAGCTTGCGAACTGGTTCACCCAGCCGCAGGCCAAGGCGCTGGCGGCGGAGATCTACGGCGACCGGGACGGCCACCATGCGACCGCGTCCGAGGTGGCGGTGACCCAGTTCGCCTATCCGGATCACATCAAAAAGGCCGCGATGGACCCCGCCCCACCCCGGCCGCGCCCGTTCTACGATGCAGATGACTACCGCTCGATTCATCCGGACGGCCGGATCGGCGCCGACAGCTGGCTCGCCTCTCCCGAGGCCGGAGGACGCCTAGTCGCGGCCTCGGCCCTTGGCGTGGTCGAGGACTATCGCCAGTTCATTGCGGAGACCTGAGCCGAAACCAGGACCGAGGCCGCGATGACCGAACGCGACGAGACCAGCCGGACCACCCTCGCCACGCCGATGATCCTCTGGGATCTGCCGACCCGGATCTTCCATTGGAGCCTGGTGGTCTGCATCGCCGGTTCCTATCTGACGGCCGAGGACGGGGACCTGGAACTGCACCAGACCTTCGGGTTGTGCGTGATCGGGCTGGTGCTGTTCCGGATCATGTGGGGGTTCGTAGGCAGCGAGCCGTCGCGCTTCACGACCTTCCTGAGGGGACCCACCGCCATCCTCCGCTACCTGCGCGCGGTGCGGAGCGGCAAGCATCCTTCTATCCCGACCCACAATCCGCTCGGGGCGCTGAGCGTGGTCGCGCTGTTGGCAATTCTTCTGGTCCAGGCCGGACTGGGTCTGTTCGCGACCGATGACATTTTCTTCGAGGGACCGCTGAACGGCTGGGTGTCCTACGACATGGCGGCCACCCTGACCGGCTGGCATCACCTGACCTTCGACGGTGTGGCGATCCTGATTCTGCTGCATCTGGTCGCGATCGGTGCCTATGCGGTGCTGCTGCGAATCGATCTGGTCTCGCCAATGGTCACGGGAAAGAAACTGGTCAAGCCGGAGGATAGGGTGCCCGACCCCCGGATGGCGCCGCTCTGGCTCGCGGTGGTCCTCGCCGGGGTCGCGGCGGGTCTCGCCTACGGCCTCACGCTGATCGGATAACCTTGGAAACACCGGACAGGGACAGGCCCATGGGTCGGCCGGCCCTGTCCGGTGCGGTCCTAGCGCTTACTTCTTCGGAAGGCGGTACTTGTCGTGGCAGGCGCCGCAGGACTCGCCCAGCGCCTTCTGCGCCGCCGCGATGTCGGAGGCGACGCCGGACTCGGCGGCGGATGCCAGCTTGAGGGCGGCCTGCTCGTTCGCCTCGGCGGCGGCTACGAACCCCTGCCAGTCAGACCAGATCTCGTCTTTCGCGCGGGTCTCGCCCCCGCCGGTGCCTTCCGGGAACAGATCAGGGATCTTCGCCGCAAAGGCCGCCACCGATTCAGCCGCCGCCTGGACCGCTCCATGGTCTCCAGACTCCCCGCCAGCCTTGATGGCCTTGAGCTGGGTGACGTTTTCCTTAAAGCCGTCCTGACGCTCCTTCACCACATCGGCGGCGAGCGCCAAACCAGACACCGAGAGCATCAGGGTCCCGGCAACAATCATTTGGGTCATCTTGCGCATGCGCATCCTCCAGGTTGGGCCGCCGATCGGTCGCACGGCCTCGATTGTCGGATAAATCTGCAGGCTTTCCAGGCCCCCGGCAATTGACATCTTCGTGTCCACTGGAGGGCGCAGGCGCGACCGCCGCCCCGTAAGCCCCTTGTCCGACCCATCGGAATCGCGCGATCTTCGCTTCTCATTTCGGGGGACGGCCGTGCTGATCGCGATCGAAGGCATTGATGGAGCGGGCAAGGGCACGGTCGCGGCCGGACTGGCCGAGCATCTGAGCGCGGCCGGGCATCCGGTTCGGCTGATCTCCTTTCCCCGCTATCAGAAGACGGCGGCAGGCCGTTTGATCGGTAGCCTGCTGGGCGGGCGCGACGGCGATATCGGCCGCATGAGCGTGGAGTTTCTGGCCGCCCTGTTCGCCGAGGACAGACGTCAATCGGCCGACCTGCTGGCCCAGCAGAGGGCGGACGAGATCCTGATCTGCGACAGGTTCACCGCATCGAACGCCGCCTTTCAATGCGGTCGCCTGCCGCCCGAGCGCCATGCCGATTTCATCGCCTGGCTCGAGGATCTCGAGTTCGCGCGGTTCGGCACCCGACGCCCGGATCTGAACCTCTGGCTGGACGTACCGCCTTGGGTCTCCCGCGACCTGGTCGCGCGCAAGGCCAAGCGCAGCTACACCAACGACACCCACGATGCCAATGAAGCCGACACGGAGTTGCAGGACCGGGCCGCGGCCGCATACCGGCTGATGTCGGAAAACGGCGCGATGGGAACCTGGGCCCGGATCGAAATCGCTCCGGGCAACGTCCTGCGGTCGATCGAAGATATCCGCGCCGAGGCCATCGCGATCGTGGAACGCAGATTGTCGGTCTGATCGCCGCATATCTCTGGCCAAGCCCCACCGCAAACCCATAAGCTAGACAACGTTGGATTGCTCAACACCCAATCAAAAAAGACGGATGAAATGGACAACTTCGACTATGTGATCGTGGGCGCGGGTTCGGCGGGATCGGTATTGGCCAACCGGTTGTCGGAAGACGGCACCGCGTCCGTTTGCGTGCTGGAAGCCGGGCCCAGCGACTGGCATCCGTTCATCCATATTCCCGCCGGGTTCATGAAGACCATGACCGATCCACGGGTGAACTGGCTTTACAAAATGGAGCCGTCCCACTGGACCGGCGGACGGGCGATCGCCGCGCCGCGCGGCAAGACGCTGGGCGGATCGAGCTCGATCAATGGCCATATCTACAATCGCGGCCAGAGCATGGATTTCGACACCTGGGCGCAGATGGGGAACCGGGGCTGGGGTTTCGCCGACGTGCTGCCCTATTTCAAGCGGGCGGAAGGCCGGGTCGGCGAGGACAAGGATGGCTATCACGGGCGCGACGGGCCGCTGACGGTGACCGATATCGACTGGCGTCACCCGCTCTGCGACGCCTTCATCGAGGGAGCAGAGAGCATCGGCATCCCGCGTAATCCGGACTACAACGGACGCATTCAGGAGGGTGTCGCCTATGCTCAGCGGACGATCTCCGACGGACGTCGGATGAGTGCCGCCCGCGCCTATCTCCACCCGGCGATGAAGCGGCCGAACCTGACCGTCCGAACCGACGCCCACGCCACCGGCCTGATCCTGGACGGCAAGCGGGCCGTCGGCGTCCGCTACAACAGGGGCGGACGGATGGGGGCGCCAGAAGAGGTCCGCGCCAATCGCGAGGTGATCCTGTGCGGCGGGACCTACAACTCTCCCCAGCTTCTGCAGATCTCCGGCGTCGGCGATCCGGACCATCTGGGCAAGATCGGGGTGCAAGTACGGCACGCCCTGAAAGGCGTCGGCCAGAATCTGCGCGACCACTACGCCCCGCGCTTCGTCGCCCGCGTGAAGAACATCGATACCATCAACGAAAAGGTCAGGGGCCTCGGCCTGGCGCGCGAGGTGATGAAGTACGTGTTCACCCGGAAGGGGATTCTCGCGCTCAGCCCGACGCTGGTCTATTGCTTCTGGCGGTCCGAACCGGGAGTGGCGAACAGCGACCTGCAACTGACGTTCACGCCCGGCAGCTACAAGCAGGGTGTGCAGTCCCAGCTCGACGATTTCCCGGGCATGACCGTCGCGTCCTGGCAGCAGCGCCCGGAGAGCAAGGGACACGTACGGGCCGAGAGTTCCGATCCGTTCGATGCCCCGGTGATTCAGCCGAACTATCTGGCGGAGGAAAGTGACCGCCGGGTCCTGGTCGCTGGCATGAAACTGGCGCGCCGTCTGCTGGCAAGCGAACCCTTGAAACCCTATTACGATCTTGAGGAATACCCCGGCTCCGACTGCGTGACCGACGCGGATCTGCTGGAAGCCGCCCGGGAACGGGGAACCACCACCTTCCACCCGATGGGCTCCTGTAAAATGGGTCCGGATACAGATCCCACCGCCGTCGTCGACGACAATCTGCGGGTCCACGGCATGGAGAATCTGCGGGTGATCGATGCGTCGGTCATGCCGGTCATGCTTTCGGCCAATCTGAACGCCTCGGTGATCATGATCGCAGAGAAGGCCTCGGACATGATCCGGGGGCGCCCGGCCATGGAGGCGGAGTATCTTGCTGATTCCGCATGATACTTCGTATTTGCAACAAATTGTCAAAAGTCTGCGATGGTGAAGTGGGCGCAGCGCCCTATATACATTAGGCGTGGGCTAACAATGCCTGGACTCCGGCCTTTCAAAAGCCGTGCATATGCCTGCCCATCCGACAGAACGTCTTGGGAGCAGACTGATTTCCATGATGCCGTTCCGCCCATTCGCGTCCGCGATCCTGGTTGCGCTGTCCTTGGGCGTTGCGGCGCCGGACGCGGCTGCGATGCCCGACCAGGATCTGGAGCGGCGCGCCCGCAACGGTTCCGTCGAAGCCATGGTCAAGGTCGGCGAGCAATACCTTCAACAGGGCGACCAGCGCAGCCTGATCGAGGCCTTTGCCTGGCTTCATCTGGCGGATGAGTGGGGCGGCATGCCTCAGTACCTGTTCGGGCGGGACCGCGACGCGCTTCGACGTCTGCAGGCCACAGAGGGGGATGAAGCGGTTCGAAAGGCCCAGGCGCTCTACGAGGAGCGGCGCGTTTCGGTTTTGGAGACAATCGGTCGTATCGACCGGGAACGGGAGAACGGTCCTGCCAGTTTGGCCCTGGTTCCGGGGCTGGACGAGGTGCGTCGGAAGGTCGGGCGGCTGATCCTGACCTACAAGGGCGGGAACGCCCGGGGCTGTACCGCTACGCTGGTCGATCCGCTGCACGTGCTGACGGCGGCTCACTGCGTGGAAGACCAGACGAGCGGGGATACGGCCATGGCGGCCTATTTCCTTCCTGGCTATTCGGGGTCGGTCGGCGACCAGGCACAGGCCGCCGTCGCAGATCGGGCGATCTGGGATCCCGCCTGGAAGGACCTGGGACACTCGCCGGACGTGGCCATCGTCCGGCTGCAGGCCTCTCCGCAAGGCGACCCGATCACGGTGGCGACGAACGGCTATCTGGCCTTCGACGCGCCGAGTGCCCCCATCGTCAACACCGAAGTACGCCTGATCGGCTATCCCTTTGCCGAAGAGGAAACCCCGAATGAAATGCCGGTTGAGCGTCTGGTTGATCGCAACTGTGTCGTCAGCGACACCCCGGACGGCCTGATGCTGCAATCGACCGATCTCTGCGATATGGCACAAGGGGCCTCCGGCGGACCGGTTCTGGTCTGGGACGCGGAAGCGAACCGGGTCGAGATCGTGGGTGTGACCTCCTTCATCGCACCGCGGGACGGGGATGCGTTCTTTGCCCGGATGACGCCGGAAGTCCGCGATCGCGTCGCCGGTTGGATCGCCAATGACCCCCCGGTCACCACCGGCGGGATCGTCGCCCGGAACCTGATTCCGCGCCCGATCTATTGGATGTCGGTCCGCAACGAGTGCGGCAATGCGGTTCGGGCCGGCGCCATCGGCCGCCCCTACGACAGCAACACCTCGCGGACCTATGTTCGGGAAATTCCAGCGCATTCCACCGGTATCATAGCCGGCCCCTTGAGCGAGGCCGACCCGGTGGTGAACGTCACCGACATGTCGACCGGGCGCATCCTGTTCGGCGAAGGCGGCCAGCGTTTCAGCATTGGCGGCGTGACGGTACCGGCCGATACCGTGTCCGGCGGCGGCTACGGGCGGATCGGGCTGACGGTCCGCTGCGCGGAGACCGGCTGAGGCCGGCTGCCGCTCCCGACCTCGCCAGACACCGTCCTCCCCTGGACAGCCGGCCCGGCGCATCGTCTCATGGGAGCATGAGATTCGGTGTTCTCAGCCTCCTGGCCTTGTGCATGGTGGTCCCTGCGGCCTCCGGCCCCGCGCGCGCGGCCGATACGGCCGTCGATCTGGAGCTGGTTCTGGCGGTCGACGTCTCAGGCTCGATCGATCCGGAGGAAGCCCTCCTGCAACGCCAGGGCTATCTGGCCGCCCTGACCAGCCCCGAGGTGATCGCGGCCATCACCGGCGGGCCGCACGGACGGGTCGCCCTGACCTATGTGGAATGGGCCGGAATCACCTGGCTGGGCGTCGACCAGAACAGGGTGGTGGCCGGGTGGCATTTGGTGGACGGGGAAGAGAGCGCGCGGGTCTTCGCGCAGAAGATCGCCGCCGCCGATTTCATCGGTGGCCGGCGCACGTCGATCTCCGGCGTCATCCAATACGTGATGCCGATGTTCGAGGACAACGCGTTCATCGGCACCCGACAGGTGATCGATATCTCCGGCGACGGGCCGAACAACAACGGTGCCCCGGTCCTGCGGGCCCGTGAGGAGGCGCTGATGGCTGGGATCGGGATCAACGGGCTGGCGATCCTGAACGACGGACCCGGCCCGCTCGGCTACCCGGTTCTGGAGGATCTGGATATCTACTATGAGGAATGCGTGATCGCCGGACCCGGCGCGTTCGTGCTGGTCGCCGAGGGGCTGGTGGATTTCGCGCGGGCGATCCGACGGAAACTGGTGCTGGAGATCGCCCGCAGGGTCCCTCCGGAGGCCGCACCGTCGGTTCGGAGGGTGTCCGGCTACGACTGCATGATCGGCGAGCGGCAATTGCAGGACTGGCTCCGCAACAACCCTTTTGACCACTGACCCCGCGACGGACAGGCGACGTGTGTCCGGAAACTGTCCGGCTTAGGCCCCCATGAAGCCGCAGCGGTGCAGCTGCACATGGAACCGGCGCAGCACCTCGTCCTTCTCGTCATCCGGCACGTCCTTGACCATCTCGACCTCGAAATTCGGCCGGCGCAGGTGCTTGACGATGATCTTGCGGGCCAGGGTCGAGGCCTTGCCCTCCGGCAGCACATCGGGCGTGCACATGGACAGAAGCATGAACGCGCGGAGATGCAGGGGGCGCGACGGGTCGTCGATCCGTTCCAGGATCCGATCCTCAACGATATAATTGGCCAGTATCTCGTCCAGGCTCCCCAGAATTCGCCGCTTGGCCATCTCGGTCAATTCGGCCGCGCCCACCTTGTGAAACACGGCGGTGACGGCCTGCATTTTTTTGTTCGGCGCCCGATCGTCCCGGACAATCTGGCGGATCTGGTCGGGACGGATGAACAACCCCTCCAGCTGCATGCTGATCTCATCGGACAGATCCTGGCCGATGCGGCTGTCCTTCAGGGACAACAGATAGCTCGCCTTCTGCACCGGTTCGCTGAACATCGGCAGCATCCGGCCGGTCGCTTCCTTCAGACCAGCCAGCCCGCCCTTGTTGATGATCCGCGACTGCCGGCTGGTCAGTGCCTGCGCCATCGCGCCGCCCCCGACCAGATCATCCGACGGGTCGATGACCTTCGTCACAAACCCCCGAAACGCCTCGACCTGCTTGTCCGGATCGCCCTTGATCAAGGGATTCTTGCTGTCCAGACCCCGGCAAACCCGGTCGATCAGGACATGCCGGGTATCCGGAAATCCGCCTTCCGCCATGAGGGCGTTCAAGCGGCCTGCGACGGCGGCCGGAGAGTCCGGGTCATTGCCGCCATCCTCCGACTGATAGGCCCCCGACGAAAGTTCGACGATCGACCCCAGAGCCGAAATCAGATCCGGCTGAAGGCCCATGAGATCCTGGATCACGGTTGGATTTGCCGCGGTGTCGGCGAGAAACCCGTCCGACAGGGCCCGGGCCCGCGCATCCGTGGTCGGCTCGGCCCACTCCATGGTCTGCAGCATCTTGCCGAAAAAATTGCGCTCCTGAACCAGTTCCCGGGTCATGGTCACACGTGCGAGATAGGTGCCCTCTTCGCCTCGGCTGTCCAACAATTCGACCACGGTCGGCTCGAAGCCGGCCGCCTTGATGCTCGGGAGCTTCATTTCCGAAGCCTCCTTCGCCCGCGCGAGAACCTGATCGACAAATCCAAACAGCTCGTCCCGACGCTGGTTGACCGTCAGATCCTCCCGGCCTTTGGCCTGTAGGGTGGCAACCTTGCCGATCGCCGACACCATGATCGTGTCGGCATCGATCGCCCGCTTCAGCTCCCTGAAGTCATGCATCGCTTCCGTGGCCGTGACCCCGGTCTTATCGAGATATGCACGGAACAGCCGGTTGATGGTGGACCGCCCCTGCAGGGCGAACAGGTCCTCCGGACTCTGGCAGTCGGGCGCTTCTTCAATGTCGCCAACCGCAATACGTCCCGCGCTACCGGACTGGCTGGTTTGCTCGAAGACGACGGTTTCACGGGAGGTCGTGCCGGTGACAACCTCTCGGACCACCTTAACCGCGGCAACACCTTTTCCGCGCAAAAGCGTGCGGGCCTGAGACTCCGCGTCTTCCTGACCTTCCGCCGTCCGATCAATCGTCCAGCGTCCCTCACGCTGGACATGAATCTCGAAGATTTGGCTACCGCCTGCCATGACCGTCCTTAGAGCAATCCCACCTTAGGAGCGGATATCCATCCCGGTGGAACTGTATGCCACCCAACAGTTGCAGGGAAGTCCGGCCGGCAGAAACTCTCGCTTTGACTCCGAAGATGGACCCGGGCCTTTTCTTCATTCTGTTACGTCCCATCTTACTATAGATGAACCAGTTCCCGCCCGCGTACCGGACTTCGACCGAGGTCTTTGACCCGGAGACGGCGACTGCCGTTGTGGACGCGGCAATCGGGCGGTTTTTCGATGCCCGGAGAGAGAGAATCGGGCCTTTTGTCGACCGAACCTTCAGTTTCCGCGGCAGCGCCAGTATCCACAGACGGGCTTTCGGCTGGGACCTTCTTCGGGCGCCGGCCAATCTGGCCTTGGTGCCCATTCAGGTCGGCACCATGCTGTCGGGTTCCGCAGCCCGACAAATGGGTGCGACGAAAGCCGCGTATTGGCTGAGCAGCCGACAGGTCCTGCTGCGGACAGATGTGGATCGGGAGATCGAATGGCGGCTGTGGAGCGATCTGCTGGAACTGCCTTTTGAAACCACCGGACGTATTTCCCGGCGCGACGCTCTGGCCGAAGCCATGTTCGAAGACCCGAGACTGCATGCGGCCATCGCCGAGCCGCTCGCGGAAATCGCACGCCACGCCGACGATAGAGAACTACGGCAAAAGATCGAAAGCACTGTCGCGACGTATACCGGTACCCGGCACGCAGCGGCAGACATTGTGGGCGCCATGGTCAATGCCGGGACCGGCTATATCGCGGCACAGCAATTGACCCCCAGCGTCTGGACCTTGGGGCCCGTGCTCGCCACCACAATCGCCAACCACATGGCGATGGGCGGTTTTCCTCTTGGAGCCACGATCGGTGGACTTTGGTACAGCATGTTCCCGGCCACGGTCGGCCCGGTGCTGATAGGTGCCACAACGGCCGGTCTGGCGGCGATCGGCGCGGTGGTCGCCGCCTTCGCGGGTATCGTCGCAGACCCGGCGCAGAGAGCGCTCGGCATACACAGGCGGCGATTGGTCAAAATGCTGGATACGCTGGAACTCGGCTTCCGGGGCGACAGCGGCGCGCAATATGCTCCGAAGGATCACTACGTGGCACGTTTGATCGATTTCGTAGACATGGTGCGGGCGGCCCATAAGGTGATTCGCGGGACCACATGACGACAGATGTCTTGACGGCCAGGGTTATCCCCGTGAAGGTTTCGTGGTGTTTTCTGATGGGTGACTTTCGCGAGGGTTTAGCCGATGTCCCAGACATCCATACCGGCTCCCGACGGCGCTTTCGAACCCACGACGCTCGATCCCGCCCTGATCGGACGTCAGATCGCGTTTCAGGACATTCCCGTCGTCGATCTGGCGGCTCTGATAGACGTCTCCGATGAGGCCTCCGTCGCCGAACGGTTGGGATGGGCCGCCGAACATGTGGGGTTCCTCTATGTGGCCAACCACGGGGTGCCGCAGGACCTGATCGATCGGATGTTCGAGATGTCGCGACGGTTCTTCGCGCAACCTCTGGAGACAAAGACCGCGTTGCATATCCGGCAGTCGCCCGTTCATCGCGGATATTTTCCGACCTTCGAGGAGAACACGGACCCGGACCTCACGGCCGACCTGAAAGAAGGGTTCGACATGGGTCGCCACCTGGAATCGGACGATCCCGATGTCCGGCGCGGCTTGCCTCTGCACGGCCCCAATCAATGGCCGGACACCGTCGACGGCTTTCGCGAGACCGCTGACGCGTATTTCACCGCCATGCGCGGCCTTGGGGAAACTATATTGCGGGGGTTCGCCATCGCCTTGGATCTGCCGCCCCACTTCTTCGCGGCCAAGGTGAATAGACCCCTCGCCCAGCTCCGGTTGCTCCACTACCCGCCGCAAGCCGGTTTCGTGGAGAGCAAGACAATGGGGTGCGGCGCGCATACCGACTACGGGTGTCTGACCATACTGGCACAGGATCCGAATGGTGGGCTCCAAGTGCGCAACGCAGCCGGAGACTGGATCTCGGCACCGCCGGTACCGGGAACATTCGTCATCAACCTGGGAGACCAGATGGCCCGGTGGACCAATGGCAGATTCGCCGCAACGCCGCACCGGGTGATCAATGTCAGCGGAAAGGAACGCTATTCCATGCCGTTCTTCTTCGATCCCAATTTCGAGACCTGGATCGATCCACTGGAGAGCTGCGTAACCGAGACCCGCCCGGCGATGTTTCAGCGGGTCCAGGCCGGCCCGTATCTCCTGTCAAGATTCGACGCCACCTTCAGCTACCGCAAGGGAAGCGAACCGACCGTCTAGCTCCGCATGAAGGGCGGCGGCGGAGGCGGCATATCGGGCTTCGCCGCATCCAGGCCGAGGGCATTCCGCGCCTCCCGATGGGCCGGATCGATCGCGACGCATTGCTCCCAGCACAGTCGGGCCTGGTCAGGCTGGTCCAGTTTCTCAAACGCGATCCCGAGGCCGTACCAGCTCTCGGCATCCCGCGGATCCACATAGATCGCACGGCGCAGACTGCCCGCCGTCTCGGACCACCATCCGGCACGGGCGCACACTTTCGCCATATGGATCAGGAAAACAGGCTCCTCCGGCTCCAACGCCAGAGCGCGCCCGATCAGCTCAGCCGCCTCCTGCAGACGATTGTTCTCCAGAGCCAGAACCGATTTCACGTTCAGGCTGCGAGCGGTGTCCGGCAGGTCCTTGGTAACCTTTTGATAAAGCCGCTCCAACCCGCCGATCCCGCTGCCGCCGGTTCCGCCACCCCCTCCACTAGATCCGCCAGGAAACGCCATGAAGCCCCACTCATCTTGAAAGAACCCGCCCGGCAACCGCGTCCAGCTTTGCGACCATCTCCGGGTCCCGCGCCTGCGGATGGGTTATCAAAGCATATTCCAGGGCCCGATCCCCACCCTGTTCATCCACTTCCGGCCGCATCCGAAGTTTTGGCGCCACTGTCTTCACCAGGGCGCGCGCATTGTCCGCGTTCCTGTGAAGCACCTTGATGACCGCGTCGACGGTGACCGCATCATGATCGCCGTGCCAGCAGTCGTAATCGGTGACCATTGCGACCGTGGCGTAGGGAATCTCCGCCTCCCGCGCCAGCTTCGCCTCCGGCATGTTGGTCATGCCGATCACATCGCATCCCCACGAGCGGTAGAGGAAGCTCTCCGCCTGGGAGGAGAACTGCGGGCCTTCCATGGCGAGATAGGTGCCGCCGACACTGTGCGGCACGCCGATCTCGGTACAGGCCTCCGCCAGAGCGGCCTTCAGCCGGTCTGATACCGGGTGCGCCATCGAGACATGGGCCACGCAGCCCTTGCCGAAGAAGCTCTTCGGTCGCGCGAACGTGCGATCAATGAACTGGTCGACCAGCACGAAATGGCCCGGCGCATACTGCTCCTTCAGCGAACCGACAGCCGAGACCGACAGGATGTCCGTCACCCCGATCCGTTTCATCGCGTCGATATTGGCCTGATAGTTGATGTCGGACGGGCTGAACTTGTGGCCGCGTCCATGACGGGGCAGAAACGCCATCCGCTGACCGTCCAGGCTGCCGAACAGGATCTGGTCCGACGGTTCTCCAAAGGCCGTCGACACCGTCTCCCAGGACGTGTCCTCCAGCCCGTCGATCTCGTAGACGCCACTGCCTCCGATCACCCCGATCAACGCCTCGCGGGTGTTCTCCACCATGCCTAACCCCTTGGATTTGGTTCAAGCGCCACGATACCCTGCGCGCCACACAAAGCGAAAGGCCGCGAGCGGATGCCCACGGCCTTTACGGTTAGAAACGCCCAGTTCAGCAAGATCCTCAGTGCACGTTGGCCCATATCTTCCGCTTGGTGGCATAGAGCAGACCGGTGAAAACGATCAGGAACAGGATCGTCATCACACCCGCCGTCTTGCGCTCATCCATGTGCGGATGCGAGGCCCAGGTCAGGAACGCCGACACATCATGGGCCTGCTGCTCGATCGTTGCAGCGGTCCCGTCGTCGTAAGCCACTCCGTCCGGATACAGCGGCGGCGGCATGGCGATCCGCTGCCCGGGCATGTAGGTGTTGTAATACTGGCCGATTGGCATTTCGATGCCGCCGGGCGGATCATCGTATCCGGTCAGAATGGCGTGAACGTAGTCGGCTCCGCCCGGCCGGGCCTTGATGATCAACGACAGATCAGGCGGATAAGCGCCACCGTTGGCGTAGCGCGCGGCCTGTTCGTTCGGGAACGGCGAAGCGAACTTGTCGGAGGGCCGCGCCGCCCGCTCGAACATCTCGCCTTCCTCGTTCGGGCCGTCCATGACGAACGCCTGAGCCGCGATCGCCTTTACCTCGTCCTCGTTGTAGCCGAGCGCCTCGAGGTTGCGATATGCGATCTGGCCAAGCGCGTGACAGCCCGCGCACCCCTGGCTGTAGACCTGAAAGCCCCGTTGCAGTTCGGCCTTGTCAAAGGTTCCGAATACGCCCCCGAACGACCAGGACCGCGACGGTGGGGTCGGCGCCTCGCCGGCCGCGAGTGCGGTACCTGCCGGCGCTGCCAGCAGACCTGTCAGAACAGCTGCCGCCAGGGAAGTCTTGAGACGCGCGATCATTGGTCCTTCTCCATCGGAACGTTGGATCGGCTGGCCGCCGCAGTGGCGAATCCGGCACCCGCCCCGCCCGTAACGGGTTCCGTTATCGATCGTGGCAACGGTTTCGTCGTCTCGAAGATCGAGAGCAGCGGCAGGATCGCCAGGAAGTGCAGGAAGTACCAGATGGTGAACACCCGCGTCAGGGTCACGTATACACCCTCGGCAGGCTTGGCGCCGAGATAGGTCAGCGCGATCACGTCGATCACCAGCAGCCAGAAGAAGATCTTGAACAGCGGCCGGAACTGCCCGCTGCGCACCGGCGAGCGGTCAAGCCACGGCAGAACGAACAGCACCGCGATGGCGCCAAACATCAGCAGCACGCCGCCGAGCTTGTCGGGCACCGCCCGCAGGATCGCGTAGAACGGCAGGAAGTACCACTCGGGGACAATGTGCGCCGGGGTGACCAGCGGATCGGCCGGGATGTAGTTGTCAGGATGGCCGAGGAAGTTCGGCGCGAAGAACACGAAGGCGCAGAAGATGATCAGGAACACGCCCAGACCGAACGCATCCTTGATCGTGTAGTACGGATGGAACGGCAGGGTATCCTTGGATCCCTTCTTGATGTCGATGCCGACCGGGTTGTTCGAGCCGAAGCGGTGCAGAGCGACCAGGTGCAGGACCACAACGCCGACGATCACGAACGGCAGGAGATAGTGCAGTGCATAGAACCGATTCAGAGTCGCGTTGTCGACCGAGAAACCACCCCAGAGCCAGGTCACGACCGACTCTCCGACCAGCGGGATCGCCGAGAACAGATTGGTGATCACCGTCGCCCCCCAGAAGCTCATCTGGCCCCAAGGCAGCACATACCCCATGAATGCGGTCGCCATCATCAGCAGCATGATCACCACGCCGAGCATCCACAGAATCTCCCGCGGCGCCTTGTAGGAGCCGTAGTAGAGCCCCCGGAAGATGTGGATGTAGACCACGATAAAGAAGAAGCTGGCGCCGTTCATATGGATGTAGCGGATCAGCCAGCCGTAGTTCACGTCGCGCATGATGCGCTCGACGCTGTCGAAAGCGTAATCGACGTGCGCGGTGTAGTGCATCGCGAGCGTGATACCCGAGACGATCATGATCACCAGTGTGATGCCGGCGAGCGATCCGAAATTCCACCAGTAGCTCAAGTTCCGAGGAGTCGGATACTCGGTGAGCTCGTGGTTCATGAAGGTGAAGACCGGAAGGCGATGGTCAATCCACCGAACGACCGGATTGGAAAACTGCTGTGACATTCTTACGTCTCCCTCAACCGATCCGAACGGAGGTGTCGGAGGTGAATTCATACCCCGGAACGGCCAGATTCAATGGCGCAGGCCCCCTGCGGATGCGCCCGGATGTATCGTAGTGCGACCCGTGACAGGGGCAGAACCATCCACCGTAATCGCCGCGCGGGTCGGTCGCCTTCTGCCCCAGAGGCACGCAGCCCAGATGGGTGCAGACACCGACCACGATCAGCCAAGGGGTCTGTTGAACCCGCTCGCTGTCGGGAACAGGGTCAGGCAGGTCGTCCAACGGAACGCTTTCCGCCGATGCGATCTCGTCTTCCGTCCGGTGCCGGACGAACACCGGCTTGCCGCGCCACATGACGGTGATCGCCATACCGGCTTCCACGGCACCGATATTGACTTCGGTCGAGGCCAGCGCAAGCGTGTCGGCGGCGGGGTTCATCTGATCGATGAACGGCCAGATCGCGCATGCGGCACCGACGGCACCGACAGCAGTCGTGGTCACGATCAGAAAATCGCGCCGGGACTCATCGTGTTGGACTTCAGCCATTTTCCTATCAACCTCACCTTGGTCGCGGTGAACCCTAAGCCGTCCACCCGTGAGCTGGTCATAACATAAGCGTAGCGCCGGTCAGCCTTCAAACAACGCGACCACCGGTCGCATCGTATCCCCCGATATCTACGCGAGCGCCTCGCTATACCCCAGCCCTCCCGCTTTTGCAAAGCATCGAAGCGGGTTAAAGCTAGCAGATGCGTTTGGTCCTCTATCAACCCGACATCCCCCAGAACACCGGAACCATCCTCCGGATGGCCGCGTGTTTCGATGTGCCGGTCGACGTGATCGAGCCCACGGGCTTCGTGTGGTCGGAACAAAGGCTGCGCCGAGCCGGCATGGATTATCTGACATTGGCGCAGGTCACGCGCCATGCCTCCTGGGAGGCCTATCTCGCCAATCGCAGCGCGGGACGCCTGATCCTGTTGAGCACACGCGGCTCGACGCCGTTGCCGGACACCCGTTTTGAGCCGGATGATCACTTGCTGCTGGGCCGGGAGAGCGCCGGTGTTCCCGAGGCCGTTCACGAGCAGGCGGATCTGACGGTACGGCTTCCGATGCGCGCCGAGGCGCGCTCCTTGAATGTGGCGATGACCGCCGGCATCGCCTTGGCGGAAGGGCTGCGCCAAACCGGCGGCTGGCCCGAAGGATGACACTATGAGCGCCTTGGATCTTGTCGGGATCTCACACCATTTCGGGAAAACGGCGGTGCTCGACACCGTGTCGCTGCGCTTCGACAGCGGCTCGGCCGTCGCGGTGATCGGGCCGTCCGGTTGCGGCAAATCCACGCTGCTGCGGCTGGTGGCGGGACTGCTGAGTCCGGATCGGGGCACCGTCACCGCCGATGGAGCGCCGGTTACCGGCCCCGGACCCGAGCGCGGCGTCGTGTTTCAGCAGAATGCGCTGTTCCCCTGGCTCACCCTCGCCCAGAACATCCGCTTCGGGCTCGATGAACAGAGCATGGCGCGGGCGGAGGCGGATCGCCGTGTCGACCAATGGATCCAAGCGGTCGGCCTGGAGACTTTCGCGGACCAGCGCCCGGGCGCCCTGTCGGGCGGCATGGCGCAGCGTGCGGCACTGGCCCGCGCTCTGGCACCTGAGCCGGGGGCTCTGCTGCTGGACGAGCCGTTTGGCGCATTGGACCGGATCACCCGTGGTCAGATGCAGGAGCTTCTGGTCTCGGTCTGGCACCGCACCCGCGCGACCCTGCTGCTGATCACCCACGACGTTGAGGAGGCCCTGGTGATCTGCGACCGGGTGGTTGTGCTGAGCCCTCGACCGGGGCGGGTTCTGGCCGACCTGCCAGTGGATCTGCCACGCCCCCGCACCCTGAGCGACCGCACCTCCCGACGTTTCGTGGAGCTCAGACGGCGGTTAGAAACCGTTCTGCACGACGCGATGAGCGAGCCCCCCTAGCAGACAGGTCAGATCCCGCCGCGCGCCTCGAGATCGAAGGCTGCGGCCATCAGACCTTGCGTGTAGGGCTGCTGCGGTTCGGTCATGACCGCCTCGGTCTCGCCCCGCTCCACCACCACGCCATCCTTCATCACAATCACCCGATGCGACAGCGCGCGAACCACCTTCAGATCGTGGCTGATGAACAGGTAGCTTAGCCTGTGGCGGCGCTGTAGGTCGCGCAGCAGATCCACGATCTGCGCCTGCACGCTCATGTCGAGGGCGCTGGTCGGTTCGTCCAGGACCACCAGTTTGGGCCGCAGAACCATGGCGCGGGCGATCGAGACCCGCTGACGCTGCCCTCCTGAGAATTCGTGCGGGTAACGGTCTCGCATGGCGGGATCCAAGCCGACTTCGCGCAGCACCTCGTCGATCCGCCGATCCCGATCCGCCTGGTTTCGCAATCCCAGATCCTCGGGCGGATGGACCGTCAGCCCCTCGCCCACGATCTCGGCGATCGACATTCTGGGACTGAGGCTGCCGAACGGATCCTGAAACACCACCTGAAGATCCCGGCGGAGCGCCCGCAGCTTCGTTTTATCCGCGTCATGGATCGGCTTTCCAAGAAACACGATCCGACCCTCACAGGACGTCAAACGGAGCAGGGCCATGGCGAGCGTGGTCTTACCCGAGCCGGATTCCCCGACGATGCCGAGGGTCTCCCCCTCCTGAACGGCAATATCAACGCCGTCGACCGCCTTCACGTGACCGACCGTCCGCCGCAGGAAGCCGCGTTGGATCGGGAACCAGACCTTCAGGTTTTCGGCCTCCATCACCGTGGCCGCATCGTCGGCGACCGGATCGGGGCGGCCCTTCGGCTCGGCAGCCAGCAGTTTTCGGGTATAGGGATGCTGTGGCGAGGCGAACAGGTCGGCCGTCGTCCCCTGCTCGACCACCTTGCCGTCGGTCATCACATAGGTGCGTTCGGCAATCTTCCGCACGATTCCAAGATCGTGGGTGATCAGAACGAGTGCCATTCCGAGCCGCTTCTGAAGGTCCTTCAGCAGGGCGAGGATCTGCGCCTGAATGGTGACGTCGAGAGCGGTGGTCGGCTCGTCCGCGATCAGGAGATCCGGCTCATTCGCCAAAGCCATCGCGATCATCACCCGCTGCCGCTGTCCGCCGGAGAGCTGATGCGGATAGGAGTTCAGACGGGTCTCCGGATTCTGAATACCCACCAGATCCAGGAGTTCCAGTGTCCGCGCCCGCGCCGCGCTCCCGGTCAGCCCTCGATGCAGGGCCAGGATCTCGCCGATCTGCTTCTCAACCACATGAAGCGGGTTCAGGGAGGTCATGGGTTCCTGGAAGATCATCGCGATCTCGTTGCCGCGCACCCGACGCAGGGTCGGCTCGTCCGCGCTCATCAGATCCTCGCCCTTCCAGAGGATTGAGGAGTGCGGATCGTGCCGCGCCAGCGGGTACGGCAGGAGCTTGAGGATCGACAGCGCCGTGACCGATTTGCCGGAACCGGATTCGCCGACAATGGCGACGGTCTCGCCGCTCTCGACGGTGATCGATATGCCATCAACCGCATTCGGGCTCTTGCCGAAGGCGACCGTCAGGTCGGAGATTTCGAGCAATGCCATCTCCGCTCCCTATTCCACGAAGGTCTTGCGCGGATCGAAGGCGTCGCGCACCGCCTCGCCGATGAAGATCAACAGGCTGAGCATGATCGCGAGAGTGAAGAACGCGGTCAGGCCCAGCCAGGGGGCCTGAAGGTTCTGTTTGCCCTGATTCAGCAGTTCCCCCAGCGAGGGCGAACCCGGCGGCAGACCCAGCCCCAGAAAATCCAGACTGGTCAGGGCCGTGATCGAGCTGTTCAGAATGAAGGGCAGAAAGGTCAGGGTGGCGACCATGGCGTTCGGCAGCACATGCCGACGCATGATCACCCCATCCGACACCCCAAGGGCGCGGGCAGCCCGTACGTAGTCGTAATTGCGCGCCCGCAGGAACTCCGCTCGAACCACGCCGACCAGGCTGGTCCAACTGAACAGCAGCAGGACGGTCAGCAAGCTCCAGAAACCAGGCACAATCAGGCTGGCGAAAATGATCAGGATCAGCAGCGAGGGCAGGCCGCTCCAGATCTCGATGAACCGCTGGAAGAACAAATCGACCAATCCGCCGTAGAATCCCTGGATCGCCCCGGTTGCGACCCCGATCACGGAGGCGCAAAGCGTCAGCACCAGCCCGAACAGGACCGAAATCCGGAACCCGTAGATCACCCGCGCCGCAACGTCCCGCGCCTGGTCGTCGGTGCCAAGCCAGTGGCGCGCATCGGGTGGCGAGGGGGCCGGCGTGCTGAGTTCCCGGTCGATGGTCTGATAGGAGAACGGGATCAGCGGCCAGATCATCCAGCCGCCCTTCTCGGCGATCAGCTCCTGCACGAACGGGTCGCGATAATCGGCCTCAGTCGGGAAATCCCCGCCGAAGGTGGTCTCCGGGTAGACCGTGGTGATCGGGATATAGAAACCGCCGTCATAGGAGATCAGAACAGGCTTTTCGTTCGCAACCACGTCCGCCAGGAGGCTGACCGCGAACAGGACCAGAAAGATCCAGAGAGACCAGAAGCCTCGCCGGTTCCGTTTGAAATTGTCGAGCCGCCGCCGGTTCAGCGGCGAAATCTTGACCCCCAGAACCCGTGCCTGTTCCATCGATCAGCCTTCCCGGCTCTCGAAATCGATGCGGGGGTCGATCATGGTGTACATCACGTCTCCCAGCAGGTTCAGAAGCAGGCCCAGCAGGGAGAAAAAATAGACGGTGGCAAACATCACCGGATAGTCCCGGCCGATCGCCGCCTCAAACCCCAGCAGCCCGAGCCCATCCAGCGAGAAGATCACCTCGATCAGCAGGGAACCGGTGAACAGCACGCTGACGAAGGCGCTCGGGAAACCTGCCACGACGATCAGCATCGCATTTCGGAAGACGTGACCGTACAGCACCGACCGCTCGGTCAGACCCTTGGCCTTGGCCGTCAGGACGTATTGTTTGTTGATCTCGTCGAGGAAGGAATTCTTGGTGAGCATGGTGAGGCTGGCGAACCCCCCGATCACCATGGCGGTCACCGGCAACACCATGTGCCACAGATAATCGAGCACCTTGCCCGTGAGCGTCAGATCCGTCCAATTGTCGGACACCAGCCCCCGCAGCGGGAAGATCTGCGCGTAGCTGCCTCCGGCGAAGAGCACGATCAACAGCACCGCAAACAGGAATGCCGGGATCGCGTATCCCAGAATGATCAACCCGCTGGTCCAGATGTCGAACGCGCTGCCGTCCCGTACCGCCTTGCGAATGCCCAGCGGGATCGAGATCAAGTAGACCAGAAGCGTGGTCCAAAGCCCGAGCGAGATCGAGACCGGCATTTTGTCCAGGACCAGTTCGACAACGGTGCCGCTCTTGAAGAAGCTGTCGCCGAAATCGAACATGATGTAGTTGCCGATCATGTCGAAGAAGCGCTCGTGCATCGGCTTGTCGAAGCCGAACTGCACCTCCAGCCGCTCGATCAGTTCCGGGTCGAGCCCACGTGCGCCCCGCGACGGGTCGCGGCCTCCCTGATCGGATTGTCCGGCCTCCGAAGTGGTGTTCCCGGAGAACCGGGCCGTGCTGTCGGTGTTCTGGCCCTGCATCTGGGCGACGATCTGGTCGATCGGCCCACCCGGGGCCGCCTGAACGATCACGAAATTCAACACCATGATCGCGAACAGGGTCGGCACGATCAGCAACAGCCGTTTGAAGATATACGCGGTCATGGAAATGTCCGGATCTGGCGGGGCGCGACCGTCACTTCTTGCCCTGGTAAGCCCGAACGGCAGCCGCCTTCTCGGGCACCACCCACCAGGTCGCGGGGAAGCCGAGCCCGTATTTCGGCGCAATCTCCGGATGATCGAACTTGTTCCAATAGATCGTGCGGAAGGTCGCGCTGTGAAACTGCGGGATCAGGTAGTGTCCCCAGAGAAGCGCCCGGTCCAGGGCGCTGGCCGCGGTCTCGAGCGCTTCCCGACTCTCGGCCGAGACCAGGTGCTCGATCAGCCGGTCTATCGCGGGATCGCTGATTCCCATGACATTCCGAGAACCGGGCTGGTTCGCCAATGGCGATCCGAAAAACTCCCACTGCTCGTTGCCGGGAGAGTTCGACTGCGCAAGGCCGACGGTGGTCATGTCAAAGTCGAAATCCCGCATCCGGTTCTGATACTGCGCCGGGTCCACCAGCCGGGCGGTGGCAACCACGCCGATCTTCGACAGGCTGTCGACAAACGGCAGCACAAGCCGTTCGCTGCTGGCCTGGCTCAGCAGGATCTCGAACTCGAGCTTGAGGTCGCCCTTGGTCATGACACCGTCCTCGATCGCCCAGCCGGCGTCCCGAAGCAGCTTCAGAGCCGTCCGCAGGTTCCCGCGATTGGTGCCGGACCCGTCGCTTTTCGGCGGCACAAACTCCTCGGTGAAGACTTGCGGAGGCAGATCGTCGCGCAGCGGCTCCAGCAGGGCCAGTTCGGCCTCACTCGGCAATCCGCTTGCGCCAAGCCCGGTGCCCTGGAAGTAGCTGCCGGTGCGCGTGTACGCGTCGTACATCAGCGTCTTGTTGGTCCATTCGAAGTCGAACGCGTAACCCAGCGCCTCCCGCACCGTCCGGTCCTGGAAGATCGGCTTCCGCAGGTTGAAGGCGAACCCCTGAATCCCTCCGACGGCGTTGTTCGGAATCTCCTCCTTCACCACCATGCCATCCGTCAGCGCCGGAAAGTCATAGGCGGTGGCCCAGCGCTTGGAGGAGTTCTCAAGTCGGAAGTCGAACGCGCCCGCCTTGAACGCCTCGGTGGCCACTTCCCGGTCCCGATAGAGCTCGTAGACGATGCGGTCGACATTGTAGCGGCCCTTGTTCACCGGGATGTCGGCCCCCCAGTAGTCGGTCACCCGCTCATAGGTGATGCTGCGGCCGAACTCGAAACTCTCGATCCGGTAGGGCCCGGATCCGACCGGCGGTTCGGTCAGCGGCTCGGCAAAGTCGCGACCCTCCCAGAAATGCTTCGGCAGCACCGGCATTTGGCCGACAATCAGCGGCAGTTCTTTGTTCTGGGTGGTCTTGAAGGTGTACAGAACCCGATGGTCGTTGATGGCCCGGATTTCCTCGACATCCGCCCAATACGACGCATAGATCGGGGCGCCTTCCTTGGTCAGGATATCGAAAGACCAGACCACATCCTCCGCCGTGACCGGAGTCCCATCATGAAACCTGGCCTTGGGGTTCAGATTGAACGCGATCCAGGACCGGTCCTCGGGAACCTCGAAACTCTCGGCAAGCCGCCCGTACTTCGTAAAAGGCTCATCCTCAGCTTCGACCATGAGAGATTCGAAAATCAGGTTCGACCCCAGATAGGTCAAACCGCCCGGCGGAGTCCCTCGCAGAATGTAGGGATTGAAGTTGTCGAATCCGCTGGAGTCCTCAAGCGTGATGGTCCCGCCCTTCGGTGCATCTGGATTTGTGTAATCGAAATGTGTGAAATCCGGTCCGTAGGCCGGCTCCCCAAACATCGCGAGGCCATGGATCGGGGGCGCGGTGCGGTCCTGGGCGCTCGCGGCGGCCGGGACGATGCTCATCGTCACCGCGGCTAGTCCGGCGAACACACCGGTTCCAATTCGACGCATCGCGCCATTTGTAACAAGACCAAGCAAACTCATCTCGGAACGCCCTTTCGACCGGACAATGCTCCCTATGACTTAAGCGTTTGGACCGATTGTTCCACCACCAAGCCGTACGAAACTGACACGATCCTATACACGCCCGGATGTCCGAAAAAAGGCCGTGCGAAGACGGCCTTGTGAAAAGGAAAATGCCGGCACTGCAACAGCTCAGTCGAGCGGAGGCGCCTGAGCCTCGAGAAGTCTGATTTTTTCCATCCCGGGGACCATTTCCGCCATCACGAAATCGGCCCGGGCATTCGGGCCGCCCGAGGCGCTTGGAAACGCCTCGCGCCATCGGTTCATCTTTACGGACAAGCCGCACAACGTGCCCGCGATGCAGGCATAGTTGCTTTGAATTGAATGACGAAGTTGGGCGTAACGATCCTGAGACAGGTCGACCCAGAACATCCTGCTGATCTCATCGAAGGCAGCAAAACGTCTCACGACAAACTTTACAGATTCGTCGAAATTCGCCTCGACAAACCGGCAGGCCTCAACCGTGTCCTTCTGGTGCTTCAGATGGCTGTCGAGAATCCCCTCCCGCATCCATCGGCGGAAGGTCTCGAAGTCCGGGCGCACCTGATCCAGGTAGTGGCGATAGTAGGCCAACGACAGGAAAATATCTCCGTAATCCTCGAGGAACGCTGGAATCTGCTCGATCGACATGCCCAAAGCGTCTGAAATCTGTTTGATCCGCTTTCGCGCCTCTTCGCGATCGACCCCGCGAAACATCCCGATGATTTCAGCCGCAGTGGCGAAATCCTTCCCCTCGTCCCCAAAGACCCGTTGTATGAGCGGCCGGGTAAACACCCGCATATAGGTGGTCAAACGCTGTTGCATCTCCGGAGAGAGTTGCAGATGCTCGGCTTCCTCGACCTTCAGATTATGGGACCGGAGCGTCAGCCGGAGGGAATAGACATCGAAGCTCGGCGCCTCCGCCATGGCTTCGATGATCGTGATGTCGTCTTCGAAAGTGACCGGATCGCCGCTGAACTGATCCCTGATGTCTCTGACACTGATTTGACCCGAGCCGGACCGGCTTTCCTTGAACAGTTCCAACACGGTCTCGAAGCGTGCATTCTTGATCAGACGGGTCTTGCTTAGCCCCGGCGAGGTCAGTGGCAGAATCGCGAGCGGAAGGATGTGCAATGCATCCTTGTCAGCGTTCAAGAACGCCTCCCCGTCGATGCCTTGGCTGGACATTCGCCCCCCGGTCGTCTCGGTCGGTTTACAGCACGGTCCTTGCTCAAGGTCCGTACGACCCACAACCGTTTCAGCCCCGGAAAACCGGGAAACATCGTTCCTGTCTCATGCACGCCGACCGACCACAGATACCGTTGGTAGCGGAGTGTCTATTCGCCTTTGGAGTCTTATCGCCGACGGCTACGGCTTCCGTTTCCGGGACGAACCATCCTAGAGCGTTACCGCTGAACAACTTTTCTAGCAGAGGTCCAAAGAAAAACAAAGATTTCCGGACTCGCCTCCCAGGACTAGGATCACTAGAATAAAAATCGCGCCAATTTGGTCTATTTCCAGCGCCCTATGGATCGTATTAATCATGGGGTCGTGACCGGGGCAAAAGGATCAAAGACATGCTGGCCTGGCTACGGTCCATCGTCGGGACCACACCCGCGGCGGATCGCCGAAAATTCGCGCGTTACGCTGTACCGGCGCCTCTTGAGGTGACCGCCGGGGGCGCCGTGCATTCCTGTCGGGTCGAAAATGTTTCCGCGGGCGGCGTTCGGTTGAGCCCGGCTTTTGAGGTTTCAAAAGATGACGAGATCACGGTCACGGATCCGGGGTCGGGGCTTGCCCTGGACGGCCGCGTGGTCGGCTCTGATCCGACCGGCGTTCGGGTCAGGTTCGAGTCGGAAGATGCCGGAATCATCGTGTCCGCATGGCTGAGGATCAGCAACGAGGCAAATTCAAACAAAGAGGAGGCCGAGCGATAAATCGCGCGGCCTCCTGACCGACTGATCTAGTCAGGTCTCTTCAGGGAACGTCGACCAGGACGATCTCCGAGGTCTCCTCGGCGAGGATTTCGATCTCATCCTCGTCTGTGATCGCCACCCCGTCTCGGGCCTTCACCGGCTGTCCGTTCACGGAGATCGTGCCCACAGCGGGAACCAGATAGGCTTTGCGGCCCGATCCCAAGGTGTGAACCACCTTCTGACCCTTGGTGATCGTGGCACCTAGGACAGCGGCGTCCTGATTGATCCGAAGAGCGCCGGAATCCTGTTCCCGTCCGGAGGCCAACACGACCAGTTCACCGGCCCGATCCTCCTTCGGGAAGGCCTTGGCGTCCCATCGCGGCTCGTGCCCGGCGGCATCCGGAAGGATCCAGATCTGGAAGATCTGGGTCTCGTCCGGCTCCTCATTATACTCAGCATGCACGATCCCGGTCCCGGCGGACATCACCTGCACGTCCCCGGCCTCGGTGCGGCCACGATTGCCCAACCGGTCCTGGTGGGTGATTGCACCTTTGCGGACATAGGTAATGATCTCCATGTCCCGATGTGGGTGCGGATCAAACCCTGTGCCAGGCTCGATGGTATCATCGTTCCAGACCCGCAGAGCGCCCAGGCCCATCCGGTTGGGATCATTGTAGTGGCCGAAGCTGAAGTGATGGCTGGCATTCAGCCAGTCGATCTTGAACTTGCCCAGCCCATTGAACGGACGAATGTCAATCATCGCCTTCACTCCTCTTTCTCGATAGTCTCAGCCGGCTGCCAGCTTGGCGGCGATTCCGGCCACATGACGGCCCTGGAAACGGGCAATCTTCAGCTCCGCATCGGACGGCTGACGGCTGCCATCCGGCCCGGCAATCGTTGCGGCGCCGTAGGGAGAACCGCCACGTATCTCGCTGATATCGGTCAGTTCCGGCACCGAGTAGGGCACGCCGACGACGACCATACCGTGGTGAAGGAGCGTGCTGTGAAACGATGTGGCGGTCGTCTCGCTGCCGCCCCCGGTTCCGGTCGAAACGAACACGCTTCCGACCTTGCCGATCAGCTTGCCTTGCGCCCACAGTCCACCCGTCTGGTCCAGGAAGTTGCGCATCTGGGATGCCATGTTTCCGAACCGGGTCGGCGTGCCGAAAATCACCGCGTCGTATTCGGCGAGTTCCTGTGGGCTTGCAATGGGAGCCCCTTGGTCGAGCTTGATGCCCGCCTGCTTGGCCACGTCGTCCGGCATCAGTTCCGGAACGCGTTTGACCGTGACAGTCACCCCGTCAACGGACGCCGCACCCTCGGCGACCGCTCCGGCCAATGTCTCCACATGTCCGTAGCTCGAATAGTAAAGCACCAGAACCTTGGCCATCTCGATCTTCCTCTTCCGGAGTGTCTGTGACTGACAGCACAGATAGGCGTTGCGCCAAGAGATATAAACCAATCAAAATGAGATTGATCGTTTCCACAAAGAAACAACAAAACCATTGAGATCGCATTGAGATGTTCGAAGGAGATCCAAGATGAGCGAGAATCTGGCCGCCATGGCGGTCTTTGTCAGGGTGGTCGAGACCGGTGGATTCTCCCGTGCGGCGGAGAGGCTCGGAATGTCCAAGTCCGCCGTGTCCAAGCAGGTCGCCCGGCTGGAAGACCGTCTCGGTGCGCGGCTGTTGAACCGAACGACCCGTCAGTTGAGCCTAACCGAGGTCGGGGCCCGCCTGTTCGAACGCGGGCAGCGGATCATCGCCGAGGCGGAAGCTGCAGAAGCCGAGGCCGGGTCGCTTCAGGCGCATCCGTCCGGACGAATTCGAATCAGCGCCGGTGTCTCGATCGGTCAGGACCATCTGGCCCCTCAGGTTCCGGCACTCCTGGAGCGATATCCCGATCTGACCATCGATCTGGTGCTCAACGATCGATATGTGGACCTGGTGGAAGAAGGCTACGACCTGGCATTGCGGGTCGGAACGCTGGAGGACTCCGCACTACGCGCCCGGCACCTTTCCCCTGTCCGGGTGGTGACCGCGGCCGCCCCCGACTACTTGGCACGGGCAGGCACTCCCCTACACCCTCGCGAACTGGTCACCCATGCCTGCCTGTCCTACTCATATGTGGAAGGCGGCACCGCTTGGAGGTTCGACGGTCCGGACGGCCCGATAAGGGTCAGGTTTCAACCGCGGGTTCACTGCAACAACGGCCATGCCCTTGCAAAGATCGCCGCAAAGGGATCCGGCGTCGTGCATTTACCGACCTTTATCGCCTGTGATCACTTGAGCGACGGATCGCTGATCCCGATCCTGACTGCGTTCGAGCCCAAACCGACGGGTCTGCACGTGGTTTATCCGCCGGGGCGTCCGGTGGCGGCAAAAGTGCGAGCCGTCATCGATTTTCTGGCCGAGGTCTTTGGCGATCCCCCGACATGGGACCAACCGACCGTCTGACCGAAGACGAAGAGTGGTGCCAAAAAAGTGTGAAACGAACGGCTACAGCGCCATACCTTCGTCTTCTCTCAGGATGTCGACGGCCGCCGGTCCGCTCGGTGCGTTGAGGTGGTCCCAATCGCCGCCTTTGTGACGCTTAATCTCAACCGGTCGTTTGATTTGTCGGATCTGACGGATCAGCCCACGCAACGCGCCGGTTTGCACCCGTTCCAGGGAGTAGCTAACGACGACACCACCGTCGCTCCAACTCATATGCGCGAAACCGCTTTCGAAAACGGGGTCCACCTTACTTTCGATGGCCTGTCCAATACTTGACCGGGTTACGACCCGGCCCCTCTCATCAACCCAACAATCGAAAATATCGTCCATTTTTGCCCCCGTCCGACGACCACCCTGCCGTGTCAAGACCTAGCAAAAGAAGAATTACCCGTCCAGAACTATCTATAATAGATCCACATGCACATACTATATTATGACACTTAATAGTCTTTCGAAAAAGCGAAGTTGTTTCAAATCCTATTGGCTTTCGCGTCGCCAAACCAATAACAGCCCCCCGATTATTGCAATTAATGCGAGCGCAGCCGGCAGAGCCGGGACCGACAGGACGCCGGTCACCACGTAGTCGCCATTGGTCCGCAGCCCCACCCAACCGCGACCTGCCACGGACCTGTCCGCACCGACCCGCCGGATCGAAGGGACGCCATCGATCCCAATCCAACGGATGGCCCCTCCCTCTGCTTCAACCTGGGGGGTCAATAGGGCCGCTGTCGCAGCGACATCGGAGTACTCGATCGGATTCAGGGCACCAACCGCCACCAGAGTGCTCTTCGATCCGTCGGTCAAACGATAGAGACCCGGCGCGGTCACCGCCATCCGGCCGATTGCCAGGCCGGAACCATCCTCTTCCAGATCGACTGTGGTGACGGTTCCGTCGGGGGCCGTGACCTGGACCGGTTCGCCCCCCCCCTCAAGCTTGCGCCGGCGGATCTCGATGCTGCCACTGTCGGAAATCGCGCGCAGGTCGTCCTCCTCCAGATCCGGCTCCCGCATCAGCCAATGGGCGGTCCGACGCAGCAACTCCGCCTGCGGCCCACCGCCCTCGTAGCCACGGCTCCAGAGCCACAAATGGTCGGACAGAAGGTGGGCGACACGCCCCTCGCCTACCCGATCGAGAACCAGGAGCGGACGGTTCTCGATGCCGGTCATGACCGTGGTTCCGCTAATCCCGACCGCATCGATCTGTCGGAACCAGCGGCCCCAACTCGGATCGGTGTCGGCCTGGCCCGCGCCCGCAAGATTGGCGGTCACTGGATGGCGATCTCCGAGTGTCGTGACACGCGGCTTGAAGCCGAATTCCAGCACCTCGCCGGTCGGCTCGGCCGGAAGCACCGTACCCAAGGGCGTGCGGGCGAGGCTCAGACGGCTCGCGAAAGTCGGCCCTGAGGCCTCCAGGAAGGCACCGCCCTGTTCGACGAATTCGGCAATGTTCCGAAGATACAAACGGGGCAGCACTCCACGCCGTCGATATCTGTCGAAAATAATCAGATCGAACTCCTCCAGCTTGAGCTCGAACAGCTCCCGTACCGGAAATGCGATCAGGGACAGCTCCCGGATCGGTGTGCCGTCCTGCTTTTCCGGCGGGCGGAGAATGGTGAAATGGACGAGGTCGACAGACGGGTCCGACTTCAGAATATCCCGCCAGGTCCGCTCGCCCGCATGAGGCGATCCGGACACCAGCAGCACCCGGAGACGATCCCGCACGCCGTTGACCGCCACGACCGCTCGGTTGTTCTGAAGCGTCAGTTCTTCGGCCCCTGGCTCGACCGAGAGTTCCAGGATGGTCTGCCCCCCGTGATCGATCGGCAGTTCCAAATCGGCCAGACGGTTTGCCGGCACCTGATAGGGAACCGGATCCCCGCCGTCGACCCGCACCTCCATGGTGACCAGGGTCCCCGGAGGCACCGCAGGATCGATCACCTCCACGGTTGCCGTGACGGTCTTTCCGACCATGCCGAAGGCGGGGGCACGCTCGATCCGCAAGCGGCGATCCCGCTCACCCTCAGTTCCGGTCAGCAGAACATGAAACGGCGCGTCCAGAGGGTCGGTTACCGTTTCCAGGTCATGAACCTGGCCATCGGTGATCGCGATCACCCCGGCAAGCCGTCCCGCGGGAACATCCGCCAAGGCCGACCGAACCGACGACATCAGACGGGTCCCGTCTGTTCCCGACCCGGAAGCTCCCGACGCCAACCCGCCATCGGTTACGGTCACGACCTTCGTCTGCAAACCATCGATCCGACCGAGCCGCTCCTGCAGGGCCGCAAGAGCGCCGTCCGTCTGGCGGTCCCGCACACCGATGCTCTGGCTGGCCGATCGATCAACCGCGACCACGACAACATCGTCGCGCGGCTCCCGGCGCTCGCCGATAATCGACGGATTGACCAACGCGAGCGTCAACAGCCCCAACACGACGGCCCGCAAGACCGCGCCCCGCGCCCTGCGCTGAAAAGCCAGCCCTGCTGCCGCGAGGGCCAGCACGCCAAGGACGACCACCACCGCCCAGGGCACCAAGGGAGAAACCGCGATTTCCATGGCGTTGGGGATCATTGGCCGAGCCGCTCCAGAATCGAGGGGATATGGACCTGATCGGCCTTGTAGTTGCCTGTCAGCGCATACATCACAAGGTTGACACCGAAGCGGAACGCCATCTCACGCTGCACCTCGCCGCCGGGGACGACCGGGAACTGGAACCGCCCGTCCCGGTCCCGTGCCCAGGCCGCCGCCCAGTCGTGGCTGCCCAGCATCACCGGGCTGACCTCGGTGGAGCCCCCGTCGCGCCGATCCTCGGAATACAGCGGCCCGCCGGAGTATCGGCCGGGAAAAGTGTCGAGCAGGTAGAAGGTGCGCGTCAGGACGTGATCATGCTGGACCGGTGCCAGCGGAGGAATCTCAAGATCCTTGCTGATCTCGATCAGCCGCTGAAGCCCGCTCCCCCTTCCGGAGCCGACGCCGCCGACTTCGTACCGGTCGCGGGTGTCGAACAGAATGATCCCCCCATTGCGCATATACGCGTTGATCCGGCTGACCGCCGTCTCCGACAGGGGCCTCTGGTCGGATGTGACGGGCCAGTACAGCAACGGGAAGAACGCAAGCTCGTCCAGTTCGGGGTCGACGCCGTAAGGCGCAGAGGGTTCTACCGCGGTGCGCTGGATCAGAATCTCCGTAAGCCCCCACAGACCGGCAAGACTCACCCGATCGACCTCCGAGTTTCCGGTCTGCACATACGCAAGTCGGGTCTCGAGCGATGCCTCTAGGGCGAAGAGCTCTGGATCGGTCGGTTTGTCGACGCCGCTTTGCGCCAGCGCCCCATGCGGGACGCCGGCAAGCCCGGCCCCCACTGCGGCGAGCAGGATCATCGACACGGACAGGCGCCGGAAACCGGGAATCAGCCCCCGGAGCATCAGACCGATCAGGGTGTCGACGATTGCCAGCAGCAAGGCCAAAGACAGCAGCCAGCCCTGCAGATCAAGATCACGGCCCGCTTCGAGGGACTGAGTTACTGCCCCGGACACCCGCAGATCCCGCGGACCGGAAGCCCCGATTTCAGGCCCCAAATTGAGGGCCGTCCGGCTCGCCTCATCGCCGTAATATCCAGGGGGATGACGCGGTCCAACCGACCGGCCGGCCGCCCGATCGGACACCGGCGGAAGCAGATCGACACCTGCCGGGACGGCACCCAAAACCCCGAACCCGTCAAGAGTTGCGAAGGCGGGAAGGGCCCGGTCCGATTGACCGCCCACACCGCGGCTCAACGCCACGACACGCCGCAGCATCTCAACGAACAACCCGGACAGGGGCAGATCGCTCCAGTCCGCGTTCGCCGTGGTGTGGACCAGCACCAACCAGCCGTCCCCGCGCGCGTCGGCGGTGACAATCGGTGTGCCATCCTGCAGTCGGGCCCAGGTCTTCTGATCCAAGTCGATCACGGGCTCGGCCAGAATCTGGCGCGATACGGTGATCTCATCGGATACCTCCAGACCGTTGAACGGGCTGGCCGCGCCAAACGGCGCAAGGGAGGCCGGACTGGACCAGGACAAGGCCCCTCCAAGGGACCGGTCCCCCCGCCGCAATCGCACCGGAACCAGTTCCGATACCGCAAGCCCGCCCCGCTCCAAGCTCTCGGCGGCGAGCCGCGGTCCCGCGAAACGCAGCACAATACCGCCTCGTTCCATGAACGTCTCCAGGCGGTCCCGCTCCGCCACCGACACGCCCGCCACATCGGCCAGAACCACGACCGCCAGTTCGCGCTCCAAGAGGCTGTCGATCGAACCGCGCCGAATTTCCGTGAACGGCGCCAACGCACGGTCGAGGTAGAACAGTTCATCCAGCAGGGGCTGCGACCCTTCGAATTCCGTGGCCGAGACCAGACCGATCGGGCGCCTCTTGAACCGTTCGTCCACCAGGAACACCGCACCGGCACTTCCCTCGCCCTCGATCTCCAGCCTGGAGACTTCGTTCCGCAATTCCGTCGGCAGTTCCAGGACCGCAGTTCCGGCAGTCGATCCGTCCTCGAACAGCCCGCCAACCCGTCCGACGACCCGACCGTCATCGGCCACAGCGCGCACGGCAAACGACGCTTCGCCAACACCCAGCGCGCGTCGCGCGCTCAGCGCCAGACCCGTCGCTTCGATTTCCGGGACGTCGATCCAAAGCGGTCCCCCGTCATCGGCTTCGACCAGGACCAGGTCCCCGAGATCGGATAATCGCTCCGCCAGAACCGATGCGCCGTCCGCCGCAAGAGAACCTGCGATCCAAACCGAGACCAGGGAATCCCCGGCCGGGACGCCATCCAAACGACCGGCGGTCGCGGCCAGATCGTCGCCCCAGGGCTTCGGCGCCATGGCTGCGACGATTTCCCGGACAGCCTGGGCCTGCCGGAATTGTATCTCTTGAGTCTCCCCACGCGCGGTCGTGACCAGCCCGACGGGACGGCCCTCCCGTTCCGCCTGATCGATCACCCGCAAGGCCCGGTCCCGACGCGCCTCCCAATCGCGACCGGTCGACCAGCCGTTCTCCATCACCAGCAGGATCGGCCCCCCCGGCGGCACGGAGGAGCCCGACGGTATCAGCGGACGGGCTAGCGCAAGGATCACCAGGGCGGCAATCAACAATCGCAGCAGCAACAGCCACCACGGCACTGCGTTCGGCGTGTCTTCCTTAGGGCTCAGCCCCTGAAGCAGTCGGATGGCAGGAAACTGAACCAACTGCGGCGCTGGGGGAATGACGCGGATCAACCACCACAGGACCGGCAAGACAACCAGGGCGGCAAGCACCCAAGGAACCGCGAAAGCCAGAGGTCCGAGCTGAAGCATGGAGACGCCTACTCCACCCGTTGCGAGATAGCGGTGTGCAATGACAGCAGCGCCTGTGTCGGCGAGCGGTCTGTCACATGATGGCCGAAACTCCATCCAAAGCGGCGGGCAATGTCTGATAGCCCCGCGCGATGGGTCTGCAGTCGCCTGAGATAATCCTCACTCACCACCTCGGCGCGCCCCAAGAGATGCGATGTTTCATTTTCCAGACCTTCAAAACGCACCCGCCCGCTATAGGGGAAGCTCTCCTCAGCCGGATCGGTGATCTGCAGCAGATGACCCCGCACACCCTCACCTGCCCAGCGATTCACCAAGACGTCCAACTCCTCCAGCGGGGAAAACAGATCCCCAATCAACACCACGCTCGCGTGCCGCGACAGCGGTTCCGACACCGGCAGGGACCCGGCACCATCTCCGGTGGCGACCAGCAACTCCGCGATCGGCTCAAGCGCCGGACGTCCAGATCGGGGCCGCAGAGATTCACCCAGCAGCGCGACCCGCTCGCCACCCTCGATCAGCAAGACCGAAAGCGCCATCGCCAGAAGATCCGCGCGGTCCCGTTTCTGCTGGATGTCGCGACCGGAGCTCCAGCGCATGGAGGGCGAGGGGTCACGCCAGATATGAACCGTCTGCGCGGTCTCCAGTTCCTTCTCGCGGACAAAGGTCGTCTGGCCGGTCGCAGATCGTCGCCAGTCGATCAGCCGCGCGCTGTCGAAGGACTGATAGTGCCGGAACTGCCAGAAGGCGTCACCGCTGCCAACCCGCCGCCGGCCATGGGTGCCGGGCGCCACCGTCGCCGCCACACGCAGGGCCGCCACCAGCAGCGGCGGCATCTTGGCGGCAAGGGCCTCGGCATGATCGCGCACGCGCTGTCTCCGTTGTCCGCGTCAACGATACTTGGCGCAGAGCAGGTCGATCACAGAATCGAGCGACACCCCCTCGGCCCGGGCGGCGAAATTGAGCGCCATGCGGTGTCGCAGCACCGGATGGGCGAGGGCCAGGACATCGTCGATCGACGGCGACAGACGCCCGTCCAAAACGGCCCGCGCGCGCGCCGCCATCAGGAGTGCCTGACTGGCGCGCGGACCCGGGCCCCAGGCCACGTGGCGGGTCACCTCCGAGATCGTGGTTTCGGCAGGACGGCCGGACCGAACGATATCCAGAACAGCATCAACGATGCTTTCGCCCACCGGAATCTGACGCAACAGCAGCTGTGCCGCCATAAGTTTCGCTCCGTCCAACTCTGGCTTGAGCTTGACCGCGTCGGTCCCTGTGGTGGCGATAAGCATGCTGCGCTCCGCCGCCAGATCCGGATAACCGACCGTCACCTGCAACAGGAACCGGTCAAGCTGCGCTTCCGGCAGAGGATAGGTGCCTTCCTGCTCCAGCGGGTTCTGGGTCGCGAGCACATGGAACGGTCGCGGCAGCATGTGGGTATGCCCCCCGACCGAAACTTCGTTCTCCTGCATGGCCTGCAACAGGGCCGACTGGGTCCGCGGGCTCGCTCGGTTGATCTCGTCCGCCATCAGCAATTGGGCGAAAACAGGACCTTCAATGAACCGGAAACTCCGGCGGCCGGTCTCCGATTCCTCCAGCACTTCCGAGCCGATGATATCGGACGGCATCAGGTCGGGCGTGCACTGGATCCGCTTATTGTCCAGGCCAAGGACCGTGCCAAGGGTCTCGACCAGACGGGTCTTGGCCAAGCCCGGAACCCCGACCAGCAACGCATGCCCGCCGGCCAGGACCGTCACAAGCGTCTGCTCGACCACCTCTTCCTGACCGAAAATGACCTGCGCGACGCCTTGGCGAATACGGGCCATGGTGTCGCCCAGCGCCTCGATCTGCTGAACCGCATCGGCGCCATCGGGGGTCGATTGCGTATTTGCGAGGGTGGTAGCGTCGGTCATCGGAGCTATATTCCTCATATCAAGGGTCCAACTAGACTTCGTCTCGCACCCTATTGTCGGTCCCAAAGAGAGGTGCGAGCGCTCATTCCGCTGGACCGACTTCGAGGCCGAGCCTCGAGATTTCGCCGGCTCACACCGGTTTTCGGAACCCGAAAGGCGTCAAACCGTATCATGGGCGAAGACAGCATTCAGTCACTTCACGATATAGAGCGTATCGCGGCGGAGGCATCCGGCAAGGGCGACCGGACCGACAGCAGAAAATATCGTCTTCCCGATCGCGTGAGGCGCGACGCGAAACCACCGATGGAGGGCGAAACCGTCGGTGATTTCAACATCCGGATCGGACGGGACGGAACTTGGTTCTATCGCGGGTCTCCTATCAACCGGTTGCCACTGGTCAAGCTTTTCGCCAGCGTTCTGCGACGCGGCGACGATGGTACGTATCTTCTGGTCACTCCGGTGGAACGGGGGACGATTCTGGTCGAGGATGCGCCCTTCGTCGCCGTCGACATGGATATCGGAACCGAAAATGCCTCCGACGGCAAAGAGCGCACTGTCCTAACTTTCCGGACCAATCTTGACGAAATCATGGTCGCCGGACCGGATCATCCGATCCGGGTTGAAATCGATGCCCAGACCGGGGAGCCTTGCCCCTATATTCGGGTGCGGGACGGTCTGGACGCGCTGATCGCCCGGTCGGTGTTCTACCGGATGGTTGAGATGGCCGAGGAACGTGCGGTCGCGGAAGGTGCGGAGGTCGAATTGGGGGTATCCAGTCAGGGCGTGTTCTTCCCACTCGGCCGCGTCAACGAGGAGACCACATCGTGACGAGTTCGAGCCCCTGGTTCACGGCCCTCAACCGACCCGGCTTTGTCGAGCGGTTTCGGACGTCGACCCAGGGCCGAGAACTCGAAGGACTGCCGCACGCCTCCACCGCCTATTACGGTCGGACAACCCTGTCCGGGCGTGGAGATCACGACCTCAACCCCGGCATGCAGGTGCCGGCGGACCGGCGGCCGGCCGCCGTGCTGGTTCCGATCGTGGCGCGTGAGGACGGACTGTCCCTGCTGCTGACCAAACGTTCAGAAACCCTGTCCGTTCACAAGGGCCAGGTCAGCTTTCCCGGAGGACGGGTCGAAGACCAAGACCTAAACGTGGTCGACACTGCGCTTCGGGAAACCGAGGAGGAAATCGGGCTGGACCGGGACAGGGTCGAAGTGCTGGGGCGTCTCGACACCTATGTGACGCGCACCGGCTTCGAGGTGGTGCCGATTGTCGGTCTGGTCACACCGCCATTCGAATTGAAGATCGATCCGGTCGAGGTCGATGAGGCCTTCGAGGTGCCATTGAGTTTCGTGCTCGACCACGGCAACCACCAAAGGCACAGCCGGGAATGGCAGAACACCACCCGGTTTTTCTGGGTTCTCCCGTACCGGCATTACTACATCTGGGGCGCGACCGCCGGGATGCTTGTGAATCTTGCCGACGTCCTGACCTTGCCCAATGAATCGCCTCCAAAACCTGACGACAGTCTCGCCGGAACCCATGCGGCCGGCTGACCGTCTCACGCCGCAACCTTGGATGACCGGTCCGGCCGCGTCTGCGGTCTGGAACTGCCTGAATGCGGGTGGGGGTACAGCGCGCTTCGTTGGCGGTTCTGTGCGGAATGTCGTGATGGATCTGCCGGTGACGGATCTGGACATGGCCACCGACCTGCCGCCGGATCGGGTGATGGCGCTCGCCCAGGCGGCGAAGATTAGGGCGATTCCGACGGGAATCGAACACGGCACGGTGACCCTCGTGGTGGACCATGTTCCCATCGAAGTCACAACGCTGCGCCGGGATCTGGAAACCGATGGACGGCGTGCGGTTGTCGCCTTCACCGACGATTGGACAGCGGACGCGGAACGACGGGATTTCACGCTGAACGCGCTCTATCTCGATCCGGATGGGACGCTTTACGACCCTACCGGCGACGGTCTCGCCGACGCGCGCGCCGGACGCTTGCGATTCGTCGGGATGCCGGAGAACCGGATTCGTGAGGATGCCTTGCGAATCCTGCGACTGTTCCGCTTTCTGGCGTCTCATGGCCGAAAGGACCCCGATCCTGAGGCGGTCTCGGCCTGTGCCGAGCTGGCGCCGCTCATCGAGACCCTCTCCGGAGAGCGGGTCTGGGCCGAACTGCGTAAACTCCTCGCCGCGGACGGGGCTGCGAGTGCTCTCAAACTGATGGATCAGACGGACGTCATTCGACATCTCTGGGCCGGACCTGTCCGGACGGACCGCACACTGCGTCTCATCGAGCTGGAAGCGGAACTCGGCCGACCGGCCGACCCGGTGCGACGGCTCTCGGCGCTGGCCTCCGGTGCGGCCGCTATTGCGGCGGAGCGGCTGCGTCTTTCGAACGCGGACCGCGACCGGCTTGAGCGCGCTTTGGCGGCGGAGCAGCCCCCAGCGTCCGACGAGCCCGCGCGGCGGGCAGCGATCTACCGCTCGGGTGCTACGGTTTTCGTGGATCGGCTCCTGCTGAGCGCCGCGAACAGCATAAGCACCGAGCCTCAGCTACTGGCCGAGGATCTTACCGTGGCTGACGACTGGGCCCCACCCGGCTTTCCGATCGGCGGCGCCGATGCCCTCGCGCTCGGTATGAAACCGGGTCCAAAGGTCGGCACTGTCTTGCGCGGCGTTGAAGAGTGGTGGATATCGGGAGGCTTCACGGCGGACCGTGAAGCATGCTTGAGTGAGTTGAAGAGTCGGATCGAGGGAGACGAGTGATGGATCAAGGTAAGGTGCGGGCGCTGGGGCGTGCATTGGCGGCAGCACGAGGCGGCGGACGGATCTCACTCGCCGACGGACTGATCCCGGATGACAAGGCGGAAGCCTTCGCAATCCAAGCCCAGACCTTCGAAGTTCTGACCGCGGGCATCTCCGGCTTCAAGGTTGGTGCCCCCGCTCCGGACAGCGACAACATCACCGGCGCTCCGCTGGCGACCGGCACCGTCAAGTTCGGAGGCGACTCGATCACCGTCACCGAGAAGCGACCGCTCTGGATCGAAGCCGAAATCGCAGTCCGACTGGGCGCCGACTTGCCCGAGCGTGACCACCCCTATACCAGCGAGGAGGCCTATCAGGCGGTTGCCTCGCTGCATGCGGCCATCGAGATCGTCGATCCCCGCTTCTCCGCCTGGCCGGACATCCCGCCAATGGCCGCCCTCGCCGACCTGTCCTCGAACGGCCGTCTGGTGCTGTCCGATGGCATCCCCGCCCCCCGACATTTCGAGATTGGCGAAATCACCGTCGACTTTTCCATGGGCAAGATCCGCAAGACCATGGGCCCAGAGACCTTTGCCGGAGGCGACCCGATGCGGCTGGTGACATGGCTGGCCAACAATATGGCCGTGTGGGGCCACGCCGGTGCCGCGCGCGGACTGCACGAGGGCGATGTGATCACCACCGGATCCTGGATCGGCTTCCTGCCGGCCGAACCCGGCACCGAGGCGACCTGTTCGATCGACGGCGTCGGATCGGTGAGCGTGCAGATCGTCGGCGCGTAACGCCCCGGCAACGCCCCAGCGCGCCTGGCCTGATCAGTTCGCGATCTTCACCAGAAGACCCTTTACGATCCGCCGATCACTGCCTTGATGAGTGCGCACGAACAGCAGTTCCATGCCTCGCGCGCCCAATGTCCGGGCGTAGCGTTGGAGCGAATACCGGCCCTTGGCGTCGATCAGGAGGAGAAAGACATTGAGGGTCTGCTTCTCGATATTGGCCCAGGCCAATCCATCCGGACTGAACGGATCGGCACGCTGATCGGTGACATACCGGCTACCGTTGGTATCCGCGCGGAAGGTCAGCGACTCGCTTTTCCGCTTGATCTCTCCGGCACCGCTGCGGCTCACCGTCGTCCATTGGACCGTAAACCCGTCGCCGGCCTGCCGGATCGTCACATCCATGTCCCGGGCGGTTTCCGGCGCATAGATCGCGTCCTGAGAGACGGCGATTCCCGAGCCCTGGAAGGTTCCGAAAAAGGCCGAGATCGGCAGATTGTCCGCCGCCTTGGCAGGCAGTGTCGCGCTCAGCATCAACACTCCGGAAACCACCATCGCTCCCAACGATTTGGCAGCCGCTCTGATCGACCCATTCATCATCCGATGTCCTCCGGTTCGTCGCATCACGGCCATTTGACGGCCGGCGGCATGCTCATCAGGATCGCCTCGACATTGCCGCCGGTCTTCAGGCCGAACAAGGTTCCACGATCGTGCAGAAGGTTGAACTCCACATACCGGCCGCGTCGGATCAATTGATGTTCCCGTTCGGCCTCGGTCCATGACTCGTTCATATGGCGGCGAACGATTTCCGGATAGACCGTCAGAAACGCCTTGCCCACATCCTGGGTAAAGGCCAATCCGGCGTCATAATCATCGTCCAGATAATCGTAGAAAATCCCTCCGACCCCGCGCGGCTCCCCCCTATGCGGCAGATAGAAGTACTCGTCGCACCATTTCTTGAACTTGGGGTGATAGTCAGGATCGTGCGCGTCGCAGGCCGCCTTCAGCGCACTGTGGAAGCGATCGGTGTCCGCCTGATCCGGGACCATCGGTGTCAGGTCAGCGCCGCCGCCGAACCAGGATTTCGACGTGGTGATGTGCCGGGTGTTCATATGCACCGCCGGAACTTTGGGCGAGCACATGTGGGCCACCAGCGACACACCGGTCGCGTAGAAGGTCGGATCCACGTCCGCGCCGGGGATCTGTTTTCGGAAATCCTCGGAGAACTCCCCCAGAACCGTGGAGACGTTGACCCCGACCTTCTCGAAAACCCGGCCCTTCATCACGGACATGACGCCACCGCCGCCTCCGGGACGTTCCCAGGCGGTTCGCTCGAATCTGCCGGGCGGCTGACCCTCGAACGGGCCCTCGTAATCCTGCTCGATCGCCTCGAAGGCGGCGCAGATCTGGTCACGCAGGCTCTCGAACCAGGTGCGCGCGCGATCCTTCTGGTCATCAGTCGATAGATACATACCGGTCCTTCTCCAAAAAATCAGCCTCGGGCAGCCACACAAATCATATCAGGGTCGGCGCGCCGGCGCGGATCACCTCGATACGCGGATTGAAGCCTATCCTATAGGACAGTTCAGCCGGATCTTGTATCCGCCACAACACGAAATCGGCAGCCTTGCCTACAGTCAGCGTTCCCCTCTCGGCAGCCAGGCCGAGTGCGTGCGCCGCTTCTCTGGTGGCGCCGGCCAAGGCCTCCTCCGGGGTCAGTCCGAACAGGACACACGCCATATTCATGGTCGTGAGCAGAGAGGTGACCGGAGAGGAACCGGGATTGCAGTCGGTCGCAACGGCCATGCGCACACCTGCCTTCCGAAATGCCGCTATCGGCGGTTTCACCGTCTCGCCCAGAGTGAAGAACGCCCCAGGGAGGAGCACGGCAACCGTGCCCGCCCTGGCCATTGCTCCGATCCCTTCGGCGCCGACAAACTCCAGGTGATCGCAGGAGAGCGCGCCTGCATTGGCCGCCAGAATCGAACCACCCAGATCACTCAACTGTTCGGCATGCAGCTTGATCGGGAGATTGAACATGTGGGCCACGTCAAAAACCCGGCCGACCTGTTGTGGAGTGAAGGCGATCCCCTCGCAGAACGCATCGACTTGATCGACCAATCCCCGTTCTACGGCGGCGGGCAGCACCTCGTCGCAGACGAAATCGATGTAGCGGTCGGCGCCTCCCTCGAACTCAGAGGGAACGGCATGTGCGCCCAGGAACGTGGTGACCACCTTGACGGGCATCCGCCGTCCGAGTGCGCGGGCCACTTCAAGCATCTTCAGTTCAGTATCGAGATCGAGTCCGTAGCCAGACTTGATCTCCACCACCGTGACCCCTTCCGATACCAGTGGACCAAGGCGTCTGGCGGCTGTCTCGAAAAGTTCGTCGAAGGATGCCGCTCTGGTGGCCATCACGGTGGACCGGATTCCGCCGCCGGATTGGGAGATATCGGCATAACTGGCGCCTTGCAGCCGCAGGTCAAATTCACACGCCCTATGACCGCCGTGGACGATGTGGGTGTGACAGTCTATCAGCGCCGGCGTGAGCCAGGCGCCCTCGGCATCGTGAACCACGGCCGCCATTCGTTCGGCCGGCATCGGCAACTCATCCCCCGCGCCAACATGTGCGATCAGACCTGCCTTGACCGCGATGACCCCGTCTTCGATCCGGCCGAACGGAGCCCGGTTCCCAGGATCCAGCGTCGCAAGACTCGCATCGACCCAGATCGCGTCCCAGCCTTCGTCAGCCGTCGTACTCGCCACCATCACCACAACTCGAACAATCTACACATTCCGTTCACCAAAGCACGGCCACTCTACTCAGACTCTTGCGGAAACGCCGAGGGGTTTATGGTTCCGTTGATCAGCGCATGGAGGACCGTCTCCACCCCCATTTGACATTCCAGAGGGCCGAAAAGCGGCTACCTGTTCTAAAGAATCAGGACTCCTGTGCAGGAAGGACGATTCGCGCCGCCCAGTTCTTGTGGCTCGCAACCGATCAAAAAGTTGATAAAAAATCGAAACTACGCCGACTACAGGTTTGCACCCGGTATGCTTGCCGCAAATATGACCTGCGAGCTCCTTCTAAAGCATCATTTTCAAATGGATTGCCAGATCAAAGACGCGATCCCGCAAGTCTCGATCGTTGTGGCAAAAACTTCAACTCTTACCTGCAAATATGGCGATCGCGACCTCGGGTTCTTCTCCCCGCGTCGCGGGATGTAGTTGCAACAAATCTAAAATTTGATTTACAAACTAGATTACGCAAAACGCATGTATGCAAACGCAAGGGATAAAACCTTCGCAAAATGCAAGGGGTGTCGATGTCCGGGCTTGCTGAACGAGATCTGGTCAACATAAGCCAGAATGTGGACCGTATCGCCGTCATTCTGAAGGTCATGGGGAACGACAAGCGCCTCGCGGTCCTGTGCGATCTTGCCACGCATGGCGAACGGTCGGTGGGACAGTTGGAAGTGACCAGCGGCCTCAGCCAGTCGGCACTCTCGCAACATCTGGCGAAAATGCGCCAGCACGGCATCGTGAAGACCCGACGCGCCGCCCAGACCATCTATTATTCCCTGGCGTCACCGGAAGCCTCGCTGCTCCTCGACACGCTTCATGATATGCTCGCGCCAACCGACCGCCGGCAGGCTGAAGCTGGCGACTAGGATCGCCGCATATGGAGTGAAGTCCGCATGAGCAGCCCTGAAATCTCGTTCGTCGACCCTGATACGCTCGCCGAATGGATCGAGCGTGGCGAGGCCACTGTTTTCGATGTTCGCGAACGGCATGAATGGGACGAAGCCCGTATTCCGGGGGCGACACTGGTGCCCTTGTCCGATTTCGACGCCTCGGCCATTGCGGCCCCCGACTCGAGCAAAATCGTGCTGCACTGCAAAAGCGGTGTCCGCTGCGGCATGGCGGCCGAGCGGCTGGGCGCCGCCGGCGTCACACGCCCCCTTTGGCGGTTGGAGGGTGGAATTCTCAACTGGGCACAGTCCGGTAAACCGGTCATACGGTGACGCTTTCCGGATCCGGTCCTCGCGTTCCGCTTTGCACCGCAAGCTCGAACGTGTAGCCTTGGTCAAGTCTTCCTGATCTCATCGGAGTTTCGCGGTTCGAATACCGTGCCGGCGGGTGATGGAACCGTCCGCGTTCCAGCCTACCGGGCTCCCATGAACGTCTATCTTCCCATCGCCGAGATGTCGGTGAACATTTTCCTCATTCTCGGAATGGGAGGTGTTGTGGGCGTTCTCTCCGGTCTGTTCGGCGTTGGCGGAGGCTTCTTGCTCACCCCGCTGCTGATCTTCATCGGCGTTCCACCGGCGGTGGCCGTCGGCACCCAGGCCAATCAGATCGTCGCATCGTCGGTCTCGGGTGTGATCGCCCACTGGCGCCGTGGCAATGTCGACTTCCGAATGGGTGGCGTGCTGCTGGTTGGCGGTATCGCAGGGTCCGTCGTCGGCGTTGGGGTCTTTGCGTGGTTACGGTCGCTCGGGCATATCGATCTGACGATCAAGCTCTGCTACGTGGTGTTCCTGGGAATCATCGGAAGCTTGATGCTGAACGAGAGCATCCGAGCCATCCTACAATCCCGGCGCCCCGGCGGACGTCGGCGCAAGCTGCACCAGCACACGTGGTTTCACGGCCTCCCGCTCAAAATGCGGTTTCGCCGTTCGAAGCTTTACATCAGCGCGCTTCTACCGCTCGGAGTCGGCGTTTTCGTGGGCTTGCTAGCCGCGGTCATGGGGGTTGGCGGGGGCTTTATCATGGTCCCTGCGATGATCTATCTGCTCGGCATGCCGACCAGTGTCGTCGTCGGAACATCGTTGTTCCAGATCATTTTCGTGACCGCGAATGTCACCTTCCTTCAGGCGGTCAACACCCAGACGGTGGACGTCCTGCTCGCGCTGCTCCTTCTGATCGGTGGCGTGATCGGGGCACCGATCGGCACCCGCCTCGGCACGAAGCTAAAAGGCGAGCAACTCCGCGGGTTGCTGGCCTTCATGGTGCTCGCCGTCTGCCTCAAGCTTGGCTACGATTTGGTGATCACGCCTGAGGATCTCTATTCTATCAGCGTGCCGGACTCGTGATCATGCACCATGCCCCCTTAAGATCTCCCAAGGACGGAATTCTTAGGACGACAATGCTCGGGGCACTTGTGGTCCTCGCGGTCCTGATGACAGCTGCGCCCGCCACACCGGCACGCGCGCAAAACCTGGTCTCGGACCTCTCCAACCACCTGGTTGCAATCACCAGCGATTTCACCGGAGCCGAGGTCCTGCTCTTCGGATCCATCGCCGCGGAAGGAGATATCGTGGTCACCGTGGCAGGTCCCCGAGTTCCCGTGGTCGTCCGCCGCAAGCAACGTGTGCTCGGCATCTGGATGAATACGGATTCAATTGAATTCCAAAACGCACCGGCCTTCTACGCCGTCGCCTCGACCCGGCCGATCACGGAGATCGCAAACGCCGATGTCCAAGCACGTCAGGAAATGGGCGTGGAACATCTGGCGATCCGGTCCGTTGTGGACGGCGATTTCTCCCCTGAGGAGATCACCGCGTTCCGGCAAGGTCTGATCCGCAACAAGATCAAGCAGGGCCTCTACAAACCGGATGTCGAGCCAATCCAGGTGTTGTCGGATCGGTTGTTCCGGACGATGATCGATCTGCCGTCCAATCCGCTAACCGGCACATACACGGTCAGCGTATATCTGATTCAGAACGGCACCGTCGTCGAAGCGCAGACCAACCCGCTGATCGTCTCGAAGACCGGGATTGGGGCGGATATTTTCCTGTTCGCGCATACGGATTCGGCCGCCTACGGAATTCTCGCGATTCTGGCCGCGATTGCGGCGGGCTGGCTTGCAGCCGCCATCTTTCGTAAAATCTAGGTCGAGCAACCGGAAACGACCATGCAAAGCAGCGATGACACCTCCCGCGAAAGCGGCGATACGGGTTCTGGTAACCGGCCGACAGCCGCCTCCCATGACGGCGCTGCACGCGTCTTTCTCGTGGTTGTCGATGACAGCGAAGAAATGAACGTGGCCCTGCGCTTTGCTTGTCAACGAGCCAAGCATACCGGGGGCCGCGTCGCGCTGTTCCGAGCTGTGGAACCGGTCGAGTTCCAGCATTGGATGGGAGTCGGTGAATTGATGCGGGAAGAAGCCCGTGCCGAGGCTGAAGATCTGATGGAGCGGTTGAGCGAACAGGTCCACAACATCTCGGGTGCCATTCCGGTCGTCTACATCCGAGAGGGACCGGTCCGCGAAGAGCTCATGAAGCTGATCGACGAGGAAACCCAGATCTCAATCCTGGTTCTGGGCGCGGCCAGCGGCACGGACGGCCCCGGACCCCTGGTCAATTATCTGTCCACCAAGGGCGCATCCAGTCTCGCCATTCCGATCACAATCGTTCCGGGCACGTTGACCGACGAACAGATCGACATGTTGACCTGAAGGTCAGGATTCGGGCGGGCCGAGAAGCGACCGCGCCGAGGGCAGAGCCACGGTAACCTGAGTCCCTTTGCCGACCTCGCTCGAGATGCTGAGAAATCCGCCGTGAAGTTCCGCGATGCGTTTGGAGAGGGTCAAGCCAAGCCCGAGACCTTTATGGACGCCGGACCGATCCCGCATGATCTGGGTATATGGCTCAAGAGCGCGCCTCGCCTCCTCCTGGGACATTCCGATGCCGGTATCGATAACATGGACCCGCGTCTCCCCAAGATCGGTCCTCTCCGCTCGAAGCGTCACAGTGCCGCCGCGTGGGGTGAATTGCAGCGCATTGGCTCCCAGATTGATGACGATCTGCCGAAGCTTGGTCGGATCTCCGAGAATCCATAGGGCCTCAGCGCTCTTTTCGAGCGTCAGTTCCACCCCAGCCTCCTGGGCGGACTTCCCCAGCATTGTGAAGCAGGACGTGAGCAGGCGCTGCAGATCCAGACTATCTTCCGAAAGCGCCAGTTCAGCCGTGTCGGTGCGGGAGAATTCCAGAATGTCCTGAATCAAATTGAGCAAATGGCGTCCGCTTTCCGCGATCAAAGATGCGTAGGTCTTATAGCGCCGATCTCCGAGCTGCCCCCAAATCTCGGCGTCGATCGATTGGGCGAAACCGATGATCGCATTGAGCGGTGTCCTCAGTTCGTGCCCAATATTTGCAAAACTGTCACTCCGAAACCTCTCGGCTTCGACAAGGCGGGCATGCGCCGCCTGGAGATCCACATGCAGGGCCGCGTTCTCCTGCCGTAACCTGAGCCCCGTTTCCAGGGCACGCGCTGTCTGGCGCCCCCAGGTCACGGCAACCACCAAATAGATCAGGCCCATTCCGGCAAGCGCGACCTGCGCCTCCCCCCCGGCGATGAGCAGCCCGATGATTGGTCCGAGAGCCGTCGGCAGGGCATAGGCACAAAACGTTTTGAAACTTGCGGTCATGGAGAAGATCGCGCCCGCGATCATGCCACACGCCGCGATTGTCACAGCCCCTTCGACCTCGACAGCCAAGTCGTAGCCTGCGATTGCCACTCCGGCCAGCCCCCACAGCGCACCGTTCGCGCCGACCAATAGCATCATCCGATTTTCCCAATCGGTCGGGGTCAGCGACGTCTCTCGGATCGAATTTCGAAGCTTCCGTAAGCCAAAACGCAGAGCCGCCAGCAGACTCATCCCGGCAAGCCAGCCAAGCAAGGCGAGGTCAGGCAACGAGCCCCACGCCAGGAAGACCAAAAGCCCCGCCACAGCTGGGTTGGTCAACGCGGTATAAGGCGTGACGTAGAGTTGATCGATACGTGAACTCTGAACTTGATTGTCGGGCGCGCCGCTTTGCCAAGATAAATCTCTTTCCGGCACCATGCTCAGACACCCCGATCATGAAGCGCTGCACAAAAACCATACATTGAAGCGCCTCTGTTCCTTATTTGAAGCGGGGGTCACTTGGCAAAGAAATATATCAACTTAGTGAGGAAAGGCAGCCTGTCCCCCCCGGTGCCATCCGTCGTACATTGCGAATCAGTTCTCGAAACCATCACCCCTCAGGTCCTGAATGTCCCTATTTCCCGCTCCGAGAGACGTGACAGCAGACGTTTTCGCACGTGTTCCGGACAGTCTGCGCAAACGAACCTCTTCGGCTTGGGCGGACGCCAATCGGCCCGGCCTGTCCTGCGACAGTTTCCTTGAGGGACCCAGTTTTGACCGGACCGGTAATCTTTATCTCGTCGATGTCGCATTCGGGCGGATCTTCCGGGTTTCTCCGGACGGTGCCCGCTGGGACGTGGTCACCGAGTACGACGGCTGGCCAAACGGTCTGAAGATCCACGAGGACGGGCGTCTGTTCGTGACCGACTACCGGCGCGGACTCGTCATCGTCGACCCCAAGACGGGTAAGGTGGAGGATTTGATCACGCATCGGTTTTCCGAAGGTTTCATCGGGGCCAACGATCTGCATTTCGCCTCAAACGGGGACATTTTTTTCACCGATCAGGGCCAGACCGGTCTGCACGACCCGCGTGGGCGAGTCTACCGAATGCGGGCGACGGAGACGGGTTTCGGACCGCTCGAGCTGTTGATCTCGAACGGGCCCAGCCCGAACGGCCTGGTGCTTTCACCTGATGAACGCTCACTCTACGTCGCCATGACTCGGGCCAATGCGGTCTGGCGTCTGCCGCTCATGCTGGATGACAGCATCTCCAAGGTTGGAATGTTCGTTCAGATGTCCGGCGGGACCGGTCCCGACGGCCTCGCGATCGACGCGACAGGAGGATTGGTGGTCGCCCATGTGGGCATGGGGGCCGCCTGGCATTTCTCTCCGCTTGGCGAACCGCTGCACCGCATCCGCTCTCCTGCAAAACTTGGGGGGCACGGGCCGAATGGCGAAGGTCTGGCGACCACCAACGTGGCGTTCGGCGGAGAGGACCGCCGGACGGTCTATCTGACGGAGAGCGAGACCGGAACGGTCTTGTCCGCCACCCTGCCGGTCGAGGGGAATCCGATGTTCGGCTGAGCTTGCCCGGCTCGCTCGCAGCCGCTAGACCGAAGCTGATTTCGCTCCAATGAGAGGTTCCGACATGCCCGCCGTCCTGTTCAGATCCGGAAACGACAATCCCGTTGCCTGGCGTGAGGCCCTGACCAAACGGATCCCAGGTTTGGACCTGCGGGTGTATCCCGATATCGGGAATCCCGAGGAGATCGACTTCGCGCTGGTCTGGAAAGCCCCGCGCGGAACCTTCAATGGCATGACGAACCTGAAGGCGATCTGCTCGCTGGGGCAGGGTGTCGATCACATCTTCGATGACCCGGACTTGCCGGATGGACCGCAGATCGTCCGCATCGTCGATCCGTGGATGGCGCGGGCGATGGCGGAATGGGTGCTGTTGCAGGTACTCCGGTTCCACCGCCAGGGACCGGCCTATGAGCAAGCCCAGAAGGACCGGCGGTGGATCAAGCTGGATGCCGAAGAAACCTCGACCCGCCGGATCGGGATCATGGGCATGGGAGCGCTCGGCGCCGAGGCTGCCCGGGTGATTTCCGCCCTCGGATTTGATGTCGCGGGGTGGAGTCGGAGCCGGAAGGACATCCCAGGTGTAAGAAGCTTTGCCGGGACTGAGGAGATGGACGCGTTTCTCGGCCGCACCGATATCCTCTGTTGCCTGCTGCCCCTGACACCCGAGACGACGGATCTGATCGACGCCGGAATGCTGGGGAAACTTCCGTCGGGCGCCTTTGTTGTGAACTCTGGCCGCGGCGCGCAACTGGTCGAGGAGGACCTTCTGGCCGCGCTCGACAGCGGACATATCGCAGGCGCGGCCCTCGACGTGTTCCGGGTCGAACCGTTACCGGAGACGCACCCGTTCTGGACTCACCCCAGGGTCCAGGTCTGGCCCCATGTCTCGGCCCAGACCAATGCGGACAGCGCCGCCGACCAGATTGCCGAGAACATCCGCAGGCTGCGCGCCGGACAGGACCTGCTCAACACCGTCGGCCGGGGCCGGGGCTACTGATGCCCGCATTGTCGGCACCGAAAATCCTGGTCCACGTTCGAAATACCGACGCGACCGACTGGATCGACGGGATCAAACGCTGGGCGCCGGACATCGAGGCGGTGCAACTTGCTGACGACCGGCTCCCGGATGGACTTGATCCGGCGTCGATAGATATTTCGGTATGTTGGCGGATGCCGCATGGCCTGCACGCACAGCTCCCGAATCTTAAGCTGATCCAGTCGATGGCCGCGGGGGTGGACCACATCCTGTCGGATCCCCGCAGGCCCGCGGAGGTTGCAATCGCCCGCCTGGTGGACCCGTGGATGGCCCGGTCCATGACCCACCACGTGGTCAGTCAGATCCTGCGCTGGCACCGGACGCTGGATCGGTTCGATGCCTGCAAGGCCGAAGAAAGCTGGCCCACAAACGTGATCTTCGATCCGGATGCGGTCTCGATCGGCATTCTCGGCATGGGCGTCCTGGGCCAGGCCGCCGCCCGCGCCCTTTCGGCGCTCGGCTTTCCGGTCAAAGGCTGGTCCCGATCCCCGAAATCGGTGGAGGGGATCGACGTGCTGAACGGCGCCGACGGACTGGACGGGATCGTTCGGACGTCAAACGCAGTGGTCTGTCTGCTCCCGTTGACCACCGAAACCGCAGATATCCTGAATGCGGACCTGTTCGCCAAAATGCCGTCCGGCGGGTTTCTGCTGAATGTGGGGCGTGGCGGACATGTGGTTGAGGCGGACCTGCTGGCCGCACTCGAGAGCGGTCAACTTGAGGCCGCATCGCTCGATGTGTTCCGAACCGAGCCACTGCCGAAAGGCCATCCGTTCTGGCGGCACCCGAAGATCTGGCCGACCCCGCATATCGCCAGCGAAATCAACCTACCGACCGCCACCCGTGCGTTCGCAGAAACCATCCGGCGGGTCCGCGCGGGCGAAGTGCCGGATGGCTTGATCGATCCTGAGAAGGGCTACTGAGCCGCCGTTACAGGCAGACCATCTCCAGCGGCGGGAAGCCGTTGAAGCCGACCGAGGAATAGGTCGAGGTATAAGCGCCGGTCGAGAGGATCAGCACCTCGTCACCGGCGGTGAGCGACACCGGCAGGCGGTAGTCCGCATGCTCGTACATCACATCGGCGCTGTCACAGCTCGGCCCCGCGAGAACCACGCGCCCGGTCTCGGCACTCTCGCCATCCCGGGAGGTTTCCAGACGGTATTTGATCGCCTCGCCCATGGTCTCGGCCAGGCCGGAGAACATTCCGATATCGAGGAACACCCAGCGCACGTCCTCGCTCGCATCCTTGCGGCTGACCAACACCACCTCGGAACGGATCACACCGGCATCCCCGACCAGACCCCGGCCCGGCTCGGCAATAGTCGTGATTTCGCGGTTGCCGAACCGGCGGGCGAGTGCGTCGCGGATCGCGTCGCCATAGGCTTCGGCGCCACGCACATCGTTGCGGTACTTGGCCGGAAAGCCGCCGCCGAGATTGACGAGGTCCAGATGGATACCCTTGCGGTCCAAGCGCTCGAACATCGCCGCCACCTCGGCCAAGACCGCGTCCCAGGCGCTCAGATCGGCCTGCTGGCTGCCGACATGGAAGGACACACCACGCGGGTTCAAGCCGAGTTCACGCGCACGGAACAGCAGCTCTTCCGCCATCTCCGGGGTGCAGCCGAACTTGCGGGACAGCGGCCACTCCGCGCCCTCGCCTTTGGTCAGAATTCGGACGAACACATCGGCGCCGGGGGCGGCGCGGGCGATCTTCTCAAGTTCCTCGTCCGCATCGACCGAGAACAGCGAGACACCCGCGGCATGTGCAAAAGCGATGTCACGCTCTTTCTTGATGGTATTACCGAAGGACAGGCGCGAGGCATCAATCCCGCAGGACAGGCACAGCTCGACCTCACCACGGCTGGCCACATCGAAACGGGATCCGAGGGCAGCCAGGCGCATAAGGATTTCACGGGCTGGATTGGCTTTAACCGCATAATAGATCGCGGTCTCCGGCAGCGCCCAGGCGAGCTGAAGATAGTTCCAGTCGACGATGTCCAGATCCATCGCCAACACCGGATGGTCGTGCGGGGTCTCGGCAAAGAACCGGCGGATCTTTTCGCTCGCCTCACCCCGCTGCGGCGCGCTCGGCACGAGGCTGAGCGTCGGACGGGTTACGCGGAGATTTGCGGGTGAGCGGACGAAACGTACGTCGACGCCCGAATCGGGTTGCAGCATCGGTGGGTTCCCCCTTCGCAACCGGCCAGTCATCCGAAGACGCCAACCGGGATTGTGAAAGAAGACGCTCCGTCGTTGCTTAACCTGCAGTGGGCCAGTGGCACGTGCGCTTGCGTCAGCGACCGAAACGTATGCGCGGCCGGTGTTGATATCAATAGGAAATATCAAAAAAATTCAAAGCCCAGACATGCGCGCCGCGAGGGTCTGCAGCCGGTACATCGTCAACGGGTCCAAAGGGGCATCACCGGCCACTTCCGGCACCCAATGGAGCCGGAATGCGGCGAGCGTCGTCATGGGTGCATCCAGGGCGTACCCGATCGCCCGCAGCGCCGCCAGGGCGCGATCCTCGTCCAACTCCGGCCGTGCCGCACCGTCCACCCAAAACCCGACCCCGTCGGCCGCCAGACGCGCCCAGGGGAACTCCGGGCCCGGATCAACCTTACGGCCGACCGAGATATCCGAATGACCGAGAACGCCAGCGGGTCCGATCCGGTGGCGGAGCATGACGTCCTGGCACAGCAGACTGACCGCATCCATCTGAGGCCTCGGAAACGGGTGGGTCTCGAGTCCGGGACCCTGGTTCTGAATCTCGATGCCGATCGACCGGGAATTGATGTCGGTCTCTCCGGCCCAATAGGACAACCCGGCGTGCCAGGCGCGCTGGCTCTCGTCCACCAGGGACCAAATCTCGCCGTCAGTGTCGACGAGATAATGCGCGCTGACCTCGGCCGACGGATCGCACAGCCGGTCGAGTGCGGCTGCCGCGGTTTCCATCCCGGTGTAGTGCAGGATCACCAGACTGATCCGGTCGCCGCCTTTTCGGGGACCGAAATTCGGTGAGGGATGATGGCGAAATGTCATGCGGCCCCGTCCGGTTTCGGCCCAGTCTCTTTCGGTGCAGGCGGCTTAATCAAGGTCACGATCGCAACTCCGACCAAGGTCATCGCACCGCCGAACAGTTTCTCGAATGTGGCAGCTTCGTCCAAGAGTACGATCCCGAAGATCACCCCGAAGGTCGGGGCCAAGAGGGACAGGGGAATCAGCTGGCTGACCTGATAGCGTTGCAGAAGATGGTACCAGATGCCGTATCCGAAGACCGTCACCGCCAGCGCCATGTACACGACCGCAATCCAGGCCCACCACCCGGCGTCTGTGACGGTGGTCCAGGTCACACCCTCGATCAGCACCGACCCCACCATCAACTGTGGGGCCGCCAGCAGCGCGATCCAGGCATTCAGGGTCAGGGTCCCGATGGTCCCGATCCGCTTGACCTGGATCGACGAGACCGCCCAGGCGAAGGCCGCCATGATGATCAGCGTCACATAGAACGGGTCGGCACCACCGCCATGTACGGCGTTCGGCCCCCCCGCGATCAACACCACACCACCGATTGCCAAGGCGATACCACCGGTCCGACGCCACCCGAGGGTGTCCCGGAAGAGAATATAGGCCAGCAGGGCGGAGAACGGGACCTGAACCTGAACCGCAATCGCCGCCACCGACGCGTCAACCCCCGACACACCGGTGAACATCAGGGCGAAATGGAGGAACCCGAGCGTGAAGGACACCCCGAGAACCTGAAGGAACTTACCTTTTGGCCATTTCAGCCACGGGATCAGAACCAACGCCACCAGGGTATACCGAAACCCCACCATCAAGATCGGCGGCATTTCGCCAAGTCCGAGTTTGACGACCGCGAAATTGAGGCCCCAGGCCAAATTGACGCCCACCGCAAGGAGCAGGTCCACAGGCCTCAAGCGGCACCTTCCAGTTCCTCACGCAGCGCTTCCAGCTCCAACCAACGTTCCTCGGCGGCATCGAGTTCAGCCTGGGCGCTTGAGAGCGCGTCAGTCTTGGCCTGAAACCCGTTCGGGTCCCGGGCATAGAGGTCGGGATCGGCGAGTTCTCGGGCCAGCGTGGCGACCTTTTCCTCCAAGGCCGCGATCCGATCGGGCAGTTGGCCGAGTTCGCGATCATCCTTGTAGCTGAGCTTGCCGGATTTGGCCTTGGGCTTCTCTCCTGAACCGCTCTTCGGTGTCTTGTTCGGTTTCAGCTTCGCCGTTTCCGGTGCGATGCCGCGCTGGCGCAGATAGTCCTGGTAACCGCCGACATATTCCTCGACCGTGCCGTCGCCTTCGACCGCCATGATCGATGTGACGGTCCTATCCAGGAAATCACGATCGTGGCTGACCAGCAGAATGGTCCCGTCGTAGTCAGCCAGTTCTTCCTGCAACAGGTCGAGCGTCTCAACGTCCAGATCGTTGGTCGGCTCATCGAGCACGAGGAGATTGTGGGAGCTCGCGAACAGTTTGGCGAGCAGCAGGCGGTTGCGCTCGCCACCCGACAGGGTCGAGACCTTGGCGGTGGCCTGCCGGTCGGCGAACATGAAATCGCGAAGATAGCTGACCACGTGGCGCGGTTTGCCGTGTACCTCCACCGTATCACCGCCACCGGGGCACAGGGTCGACCACAGGGTATCGTCGGGGTTCAGCTGCTGACGCCGCTGGTCGAAATAGACCGGCTCGACACCGAATCCCATTTTCACACGACCGGATTCCGGCTCCTCGTAGCCCAACAGCATCCGCAAAATGGTCGTCTTGCCCGCACCGTTCGGCCCGATCACGCCGATCCGGTCCTTCCTGCTCACAAGAAAGGAGACGTCGTTCGCAATCGTTCGGCTCCCACCTTTGGGGTCCGGATAGGTCTTGTTGAGATGGATGGCCTCCATCACCAGCTGCCCGGATTTGCTGGCCTCGCCGGCGGAAATATTCAGGCCTTGCGGCCGTTTGATCCGATCCGCCCGCTCCTGCCGCAAGCCAAACAGGTTACGCACCCGGCCCATGTTGCGCTTGCGACGGGCGGTCAGCCCCTCGCGCAACCAGCGGGTTTCCTCGGCGATGAGCTTGTTCAGTTTGTGGGCCTGGGCCTCTTCATCGGCCAGCACCTTCTCCGACCAGTCGGGAAACGCGTCGATCCCGCCGCTCAGCTTGTGCAGTTGGCCGCGCTCCAGCCAGACCGTCCGTTTTGCGAGCCGGCGCAGGAAGGCCCGGTCATGGCTGATGATCAGCAGACCGGCCTGAATCCGCTCCAGAGCATCCTCCAGCCATTCGATCGTCGGAAGATCCAAGTGGTTGGTCGGCTCGTCGAGCAACAGAATATCGGGCTCGGACACGAGAGCCCGGGCGATGGCCGCCCGGCGCGCCTCTCCGCCCGACAGCCCACCCATGGTCCGCTCGGCATCGAGCCGCATGCCCTCCAGCGCGGATTCAACCAAATGCACGGTTGGCGTGCCCTCATCAACCGGCGGCAGACCACCCGCGACATAGTCAAAAACGGTGAGATCAGCGGCCGGTTTCGGCTCCTGCGGCAGGTAGACGACCCGCGCGCCGGGTTTCAGAAACCGGTCGCCCGAGTCCAGGTCGACCTCGCCGGCCAGCGCCTTCATCATGGTCGATTTGCCGGATCCGTTCCGACCGACCAGACAGATCCTGTCACCCTTCGCGATCGGGAGATCGATGTTCTCGAACAGGCGCCTGTCGGCAAATCCAAGCCCGGCCGCCCGCAGGGCCACGACCGGCGGAGCGGCTCTGTCAATCGGAGCGGCCATGAGTCAGCTGATGCCCCGGCTCTTCTTGATCCGGTCCCAGGCGGCGTTGATGGTGGCCATCTTTTCAGTGGCGCTTCTCACGAATTCCTCCGGCAAACCCTGCGCCATCAATCGGTCCGGGTGATGCTCGCGCAGCAGCGTGCGATAAGCGGTCTTGAGTTCGTCGTTCGACGCATTCGGATCGACCCCGAGCACGGTGTAGGGGTCCTCTTTGCCATCCCCGACGAAGATGGTGCGGAAGCGATCGAATGTGAGGGCGTCGAAACCGAAAATCTCCGAGACGCGCTTGAGATAGGCCAGTTCGCTCTCATGCACCGTTCCATCGGCCTTGGCGATGTAGAACAGATTGCCGATCAACTGTTCCAGAATCGGCGACCCCGGATTGAACAGACGCGCGATCTGCTGGGCATAGGCCTCGTAGCCATCGGCAGTCTTGCGGGCCATGTCCCAGACCCGGCCCACATTCTTGATTTCGGATTGCGGGACATGGAAGACCTCCCGGAACGCTGCGATCTCATCCTTGGTGACGACTCCGTCGACCTTGGCCATCTTCGCACCAAGCGCGATCACGCCGATCGTGAAGGCGACCTTCTTGGTGCCCGCTTCTTCATCCCTGGGGGCGTCGTCGGTCTCGGCATAGGAATCTATCGCATGTCCGGCCGCGGCTCCGACCAGTGCACCGAGTGGACCGCCGAATGCAAACCCTGCCGCGCCGCCAATTATTTTGCCCCAAATACTCAAGATAAACGTCCCGATACCGATGCCGCAGCCACAACCTGAACAGGCTTATAACGCAGGTGCGAGACACGATCGAGTCTGTCGACCGCCCGATCCGGGATCAATCTTTGGGGAACCCGCGAACGCCGCCCGAACCGCGTCCCGCTACGGCACGGTCGTCGATCTCCAGATGTCGACCGCGCCCGGCATTGGTCGCGGTCTATCGGGCGCCGTGGCGTTGAAAATACTCGAGGACGGTCATCTTGTGCACCTTGTTCAGGAGCTGGAAGTTCATGGCCAGCCTGTCGCCCTGAAGTCGGACGACAATCGCCTTGCAGCCGAACTCGATCCGCTTGCCATCATCCTCGACCGAGACCGTGATGCTGCAGACTTGGCCTTTGGCCAGATGGTCCGAGTGCCCGGAAATGAGCAGGCCGCTGGCACTCCAGTTCACCAGCGGGTATGTCTTGCTGTCGATACGGACGGAGCCGATAGCATCCAGACGCGCTGCCGCTCGGCGACCGTCTTTCTCGGCGCCACCGAAACCCAGTATGTTCATCAAGCCCATTTTAGACCCACTCCATGAACGCATTTCCATCGATACTGGTAGCGAAAGGTTAAGATTCGGTTATGAACCTTTCGACGATGGACCTTACGACCGCGTTTGCCGATGCCGCGACTCTGGCCGGACAGGGCCGGGCCGAATACGCCCTGGCGGCGTTCACGGAGATTGCCCGGCGCTGGCCGAATGTCGCCCTGGTTCATGCCAACCGCGCCGTCCTGCTGCGCCGGTTGGGTCAGAACGTCGAAGCGGTCTCGGCTTTCAGCACGGCCGCACGCCTCGACCCCAGAGACCCGGAGCGTTGGTCCGCCCTCGCGGGCGCGGCCCATGACAGCGGCTCAATCGCCACAGCGGTCTCGGCCCTTCGCCGACAGATCCTGCTGACACCGCACAATCCGGATGCGGTCTACAATCTGGGCGTGGCCCTGCCCATGCTCGGCCTGCGCCACGAGGCCGAACGAGAGCTGCTCAAGCGGGTGACCATGGATCCGGGCGCGTCGGGGGCTTGGGTGCGGCTGGGGCGTGCAAAATTCCGGACCGGCCGGCCAAACAGAGAGCTGTTCGCCGCCTTTCAGAAGGCCTGCGTGCTGGAGCCCGCGAATTTCGACGCCCTGGCCGGGTTGGGCGTTCGGTTCGGTGGACTGTCCCATCTCAGCCGCTGGCATGTGCGCGCGCCGAACACGATCGAAGCCTCCGAACTGTTGGCGAAGGCGCTGATAGATGCGGGAAAACACACCCGTTTGCGGACCCTCCTGAACGACCACCTGAGTGAGATCTCGGCGACCGACAATGCGGACGAATTGATCCGTCTGGTCCGGGCGGTCACTCCGCCGATCGCCCCGCACCTCAGAACTTCCTATGAACGCTGGATCGAGCGGCATGACCAGGTCGACGTCGCGGGCTGGCGAGCCGCGATCAGCGGATGGGAGAACCCGCCGACCATCTCGATCCTGTTGCCGGTCTGCGATCCGCCGGTCGAGGTGTTCCGCGAGACATTGGCCTCGGTCACCGGACAGATCTACCCACACTGGACCCTGTGCATCGCCGATGACGCCTCAACCAATCCGGAAGTTCGCGCATTGATCGATGCGCTCGCTCGGTCGGACGCCAGGGTGAAGGTCGACTGGCGGGTCCGGCGCGGGCACATTTCGGCGGCGACCAATTCCGCGCTGAAACTGGCCGACGGCCCGTTCATCGGCTTTCTGGACCATGACGATCTGCTGGCACCGCACGCACTGGCGGTGATGGCGGAGGCGTTGGTTCGGAATCCCGAACTGGACTTGCTCTACTCCGACGAGGACAAGCTCGACGAGGCGGGCACCCGTTTCGGGCCTCATTTCAAGCCGGGATGGGATCCGGATCGGATCGTCCGCCAGAACTATGTCTGCCATTTCGCGGTTCACCGGACGGCCCTGGTTCGCAGACTGGGCGGGCTCCGGATCGGGTTGGAGGGTGCGCAGGACCACGATTTGGTGCTCCGGATGTCCGAGATCGTTCCGGCGGCCCGGATCCGACATATCCCCCGAATTCTTTATCACTGGCGTGCCATTGAGGGGTCGACGGCGACCGGCCTCACCGCGAAACCCTATGCCGCTCAGGCTGGCGACCGCGCCGCCTCAGACCATCTGATGCGCACCGGAACCGGTGCGCGGGTCTGGTCGGATCGCCACGGGCGCAGGGTGATCCATCATCTGCCCGTCATCCCGCCACGCGTCGTCGCGATTATTCCAACTCGCGACAGGGTCGAGCTTTTGCGTCAGACGGTCGATGGGTTGCTGCTCCGGACGGATTATCCGGATATCGAGGTGATCATAGTGGACAACGGCAGTACGGCTTCTGAGACCGAACGCTATCTGTCCGATCTGTCCGCCGACCCTCGAGTTGCCGTCCTGAACCATCCGGGCGCGTTCAATTTCTCGGCGATGATGAACCGAGCAGCCGCGCTCAGATCAGTGGGCGGGACACGTCCGGTCTCAGGCCAGGATATTCTGCTGTTCCTGAACAATGATGTGGAGCCATTGCAGGACCGGAGCTGGCTCCGCGAATTGGTCAGCCAGGCCGCCCGGGCGGATGTCGGGGCCGTGGGTGCCTTGCTGCTCTATCCCAATCGAACGGTTCAGCATGCCGGCGTGGTTCTGGCGGGGGATTGGGTCGCCCGTCATGTGGAATCCGGAGACGAGGATTCCGAGCCCGGATATCTCAGCCGGCGCCGGATCACCCAGACCGTTTCGGCGGTCACCGGAGCCTGCCTCGCGATCCGACGCGAAGTCTTCGACAGGGTCGGAGGATTCGACGAAAACGGACTCGCGATCGATTTTTCCGATATCGACCTCTGCCTGAAAGCCGGAGCAGCGGGATACCGGACCGTGTTCGCGCCTCTGGCAAAGCTGATCCATCATGAATCTGCCACGCGCGGGCCGTTCATGTCACCGGAAAAACGTCCGCGCTGGGAAGCAGAAGCCGCTGTGATGCGCCGGCGGTGGGGCGATCTGCTGTCCGCCGACCCCTACTACAATCCCAATCTGGCGATCGGGCCGACCGCACGCGCCTTCACGCCAAAACTGGAAGACGGCTAGGACCCGGGCCGCCACGGCCTGCGCCGATCAGCACAACCGCGCGCCGTTCGGGACCGTCTTGCCGGGCTGGATGAGCGAGACATGGCCATCGGCATCGTAGAAACCGAGCGTCAGGACCTCGCTCATGAACGGGCCGACCTGGCGCGCCGGAAAATTCACGACGGCCGCCACCTGCCGGCCCACCAGGTCCTCGACGCTGTGATTTTGCGTGACCTGGGCAGAGGTCTTACGGATACCGATCGGATCGCCGAAATCGATCCAAAGCTTCAAGGCCGGCTTGCGTGCCTCGGGAAACGCCTGCACGTCGACCACCGTTCCGACCCGGATATCGACCTTCAGAAAATCATCGAGGCCAATCTGATCGGCAGGTGGCTGGAAATCCGTACTGCTCATCGGTCTCTCCCTCAAAGTCAGACCCGATAGCACAAGACCGGAGCCCGATCGACCGCGGAGCGGCCGACCCGGCTCCAGACAGTCGTTAGGAGCGGCACCAGAACGAAAAAGGGCCGACCCCGGTCTCTCGGGAGCGGCCCTTTCATCGTGGCCGACCCATCTGGGCCGACCATGTTCGAACGCGACTTACTTCTCAAGCTTCTTCAGCTGCTCACGGATCTCGTCAAGCTGCTCGCCGAAGCGCTTGTTGAGAACCTCAACGGCCTCGCCCTGCGACTTCTGAACGATCTCCATCGACTCACGGGCATTAGAGAGCATCTTCTCGTAGGCCGACTTGGCAAGCTCAGCCTGCTGGCTGGCCTTGACGTCGTTCGGCGACGACGGGATCTGGGACATCATCTTCTGCAGTTCCTGGACGCCTTCCTGGAGAACTTCCGCGTTCCGGCGCATGACGGCCTGGAAGCCCTCGACGGCCATCTGGTTCGCTTGAGCGACCGCCTCGAAGTTCTTCTTCTGAGCTGCAGCAATCGAATCCGGATCCAGGTTCGGAATCTTGAATTCGGTCATCATCTTCTGCATGTCGAAATCTGCGAAGGGGTTCTTGAAGTCAGCCATGGGTGTTTCCTCCAACTGCGACCGCCCTGACGAAGAGAAGCGGGTCGGTCAAACTGAATCTGATATCAGCAGCGTAAGAACAATCCTCAGAGCATCCGAACGGGATTGCTGCACTGCACACAAACCCATATGTAACCTTTAATCAGGCCGAGTCAACGATTTTTGTGCGGTGCACAATTTTTTTGAATTCGCGGGGCCGTTGTGAGGACACAGGTCGCCTAGTTGCCCGGTGGGAGCCTGTCCCCATTCGGTGGCTCGCGTTCGGACAAGCGCCGCCGTTTTTCGGCATCGCGCAGCAACACCACGATGCCCTCGGCCGCGCCATCCGCGATCGGCTGGGCGACGGCACCCCAGCTTTTGTTCAGAGAGCCAGCCGGAACCTGATTTTCCTGATCGATCACGCCAACCTCGCGACCGGCCCCATCGCTCACAACCCACGCGATCTTCACATGGTCGGCACCATTTTCAAGCCGGTCAATCGTGACTTGGCCACGCACCACGTGACGGTCGGGATCCTCCGATACGGCGTCTGCCGGTCCCGAAGCCTCTGTCGAGGTCGCGTCCAGGTCCACAGAGGACCGTGCCAGGGAAATGGCGAGCGCACGGCCCAACAGCTTGTCTCCATCGCCGCTGGCCCCGTGCACCCCTCCGATCGCTATTTTCGGCCGAAACCCCGGTCCGGGTTCTATCCCGGAGCGCGGCTCAATCCATCCGGCGAGGGTGCGCGTGGCAGCCAGCAAGTCCTCGTCCGACGTGATCGGTCGGCTGAACTCGCCAACCACAGACCCGTCCGGCCGGGCCAACGTCCAATCGAGCCGCATCGCCCCGTCAGACTGGCGGGTCCCAAGGGCCGCCAGATAGAGACTGGCGGAGTTTCCCACCCGTCCCACATTCTGCGCGCTGGCGATGATTCCCTGCTTCTGCAGGGCCTGTGCGGTCAGGTCGGCGATCAGGGCGCCGGTGCCTTCGTCCACGCCCTCGGTCGGCAGAATCACCACACCTTCGGTGGCAGGGGCGAACAGAGGTGGCGCTTCGGCCTTCTGATCGACGTCCCGGGAGAACGGCTGGGGCACCACACCGCAACCCGCAAGCCCGACCATCAGGCACAGCAGCGCTACTCCCAACCGCATCAGGCGGAGACATTCATCTGACACACGGGTCATCAAATCACGCAACTGACCAAGAGCCCGAGGAACAACATCACCATGAAGATCAAGAGGTGTGGCATGGCCCGGACATAGCTTCCGACCCCGTCCGAGGCAAGGGTCCGTTGGTGGAATTCGCCTAACGGGCGACCAGTTCGAGGGGCATGCGGGAAAGGCGTTCCGGTTCCGCGTCCGTAACGATCACGGTTTCTCCCAAGGTCATGGCCTGCCCGGCCTCGCTGTCCATCAGGATCATATGGAGGAAGAACACCATACCCGGCTGCGCCACCACGGGATTGCCGTGATAGAACATCGGATAGTCCATCCAGATCGGCGCGAACACCGCACCCAGAGAATAGCCGCAGGCGTTCAGGCGGGCATGCCGGAGTCCGTTCGCATCCATCACCCGCGCATGGGCATCGAACACCTCGCCAATCGGCCGGCCGGGCTGCAACGCACTCTTGCAGGCGCTGAGCGCTTCCGCGCACGCGTCAAACATATGTCGTTGATGAGCCGAAACGGGTCCGACCGGAATCGTACGCATCAGACAGGCATGGTAGTGCCGGTATGCCCCGCCGAACTCCAAAGTCAGTTGGTCTTGCTGCGCCAGAACCTTACGGCCAGTGAAGTAGCGACACAGCAAGGCATCCGCGCCGGAGCCGATGATGAACTCATTACCGAGATAATCGCCGCCGCCCTTGAACACAGCACCCTGCATGGCGGCCAGGATCTCGCCCTCGTCCGCCCCTGGACCGGTGAGTTTGTGAGCTTCCTCGAGCGCCCTGTCTCCGAGCTCCGCCGCCATCCGAACGTATTCCAGCTCCTGCGGCGATTTCACCAGACGCAGATGATTGACCAGGTCGGAGGCATCCTGAAGGACAGCGAAGCCGTCCAGCGCCGCATCCAGCTTCTTGCCGAGGGCCGCGTTGAGCCCGTAGGCCGCGTACTCGACCCCCAATTTCTTTCCACGTGCGCCCAAGGTCTCAAGCGCTGCCCGCAGATCGTCCGGAGGTGTCGCATCGGCCCGGTCGACCCAGATCCGGATATCCTCGATGATGCTCGTGTTCTGCGCCTGGCGCAGATCCGGTGCCCGGGTGAGCAGCATGATCCGGCCATCGGTGTCGAGATAAAGACACTGGAAGAAGCAGAAGCCGAAGGTGTCATAGCCGGTCAGCCAGAACATGCTCTCCTGACGGAACATCAGCAGCCCATCCAGTCCGGCCACCTCCAAAGCGGCGATGGTCTTGCGTTTGCGATCGTCGAATTCGGCGCGTTCGAAATGCAGGGCCATCTCTTGAATCCTCTCGGGGCTGGCGTCAGTGGGGAGCTTAGTCGGAGACTTCGCGACGCAATTTGCTGGTCACCAAAGCACCATCGGCCCGCAAATACGCTATCGTCAATCCTTCATGGGCGGTCCGCGGGACCTCTTTCAGCCATCGCACCTCAAGTGAAATCCGCTCCTCGGTATGTTGAGGCTGCCAGTCCGTCGCATGCAGGTCCGTAACCTTGAACAAGACCGCATCCCCAGCCTTGGGTCTCGGCCAGTCGCATTCGAATTCGGTGGTTCCCAAGACCTCCGGCAGCTGCTCGGTGACGACCAGATCGTCACGGTTGATCCCGACCCTCGCCATCATGGTGTCCCAGACCGTCCGCCGGTCGGCCCCGCCGCTCCAAGTCAGAAATCGGAGGCCGGGTCGCCGACCGTCGATGTCGTGCAACGGTATCCACGTCACCAGGGCATCGTCGTTATAGCCGACCAGATTGGCGTCCATATGCCAGTTCACGGTGCTTACGCGGGCTCCCGGTAGATGGCAGCGCAGCGTGCAAAAATCTGCCACCACCAGCGGTTCCGTACCGAACCTGTGGGCCACCTCACGTCCAGCAGGTCCGCTCATCACGTGCCGCAGGATGTGCAGAAACGCCTGCTTCTTTGGTCCGTGATCGAGCATCGTCAGACTGAACTTATGGAAATCCTCAGTCTTGGCATGCTCTGCCACCAATTGACGGGTCAGGGTGACGATACGACCGTCGCACGCCCCTTCGACGATATCGTAAGGTTTGCGTTCCAATCTCTTCCTCAGTCACCAAGCGAGATGGCGGCCAACATCCGGCCGTAGCTGGGCTCGGCACGATGGCAGGAGCGGCGGTAGCTGAAGAAATTCACCTCGTCCTGATAGGTGTCCCGGCCCAGGCAATAGACCTCGTCGAGGCTCAGCCGCCCAAGCCGATCCCGCAGGTAGGCGGACAGGTCGAACAGAAAATGTCCGTCCTTGGACGCGGTCCCGAAGAAGCGGCTGTTCCGGGTGTCCTGCTCCAGGAAAGGACCCGGGAACTCTGGGCCGACCTCATAGGATTCCCCACTGATGCACGGTCCGATGGCCGCCCGGATGCAATCCGGACGGGCGCCGAGATCGATCATCGCGTCGACCGTCGCCTCAGCGACTCCGTTCAGCGCCCCGCGCCAGCCCGCATGACAGGCCCCGATGACCCCATCCTCGGCAGATGCGAAAAGGATCGGCGCGCAGTCGGCCGCAAGCGCTCCGAGCGCCACCCCTTTTCGCATGGTCACCAGCCCATCGGCCTTACGCACCTCCGTCGGATCGCTGTCTTCCTCGACCACCATCACGGTATTCGAGTGGATTTGATGGTTGGTGAACAGCGCGTCCGCCGGCAGGTCGAGCGCCGCCATCGCCCGCGCACGATTGTCCCGCACCGCCGCCGGATCATCACCGGAGCCCAGACCGCAATTGAGCGACGTGTAGATGCCCTTGCTCACACCACCGCGCCGGGTGAAGAAGGCGTGGCGGATACCGCTTTCGGTGAGCCCATCAATCTGTATCACGGGGTGGTCCGATCCGTTCGCGTCCAAGGAACTGGCGTCAAACCCTGACGTCGTCCGCCATGTCGATCCCGCCCGGTCTCCGGAATGACGATACCTTTACCGGTATCGGCTAAAACCCGACTGGGATCGGCATATCGGACGACGTCCAAGCCACCGCCTTGAAAAGGGTGCCCATTTCGGCGGGATCGATCAAGCGGTGCCGCGCCGCCATGATCGTGTCCACCTGCCCGGAGGTCGCCGCACCCGTCAGGACCGCTACCCGGGCGTCGATGCCGAGCGCTTGCAGCAAGGCCCCCTGCGCGACCGGACCGTACGCCGTGGCCCCACCCTCGGCTGCAGCCCGGTTGAGTGTCGCGAAGTCGACATGGGCCGTCAGGTCGGCCGCCCCGAGGGTCGTCAGAATATCGGCGAAGCGGTGTCCACGCAGGGCCTGCAAACTGTCACCCGTCGCCGGTTTGGAATAGCCGTAGTCGATGACCAGACAGACGCCGGAACGGGCGGCCAGCCGCTCGCCCAGACTGCGCGCGATCGACAGACCGGACGGGCAGACCTCCATGATCTCGCCCTCCCCCGCCGTCCGCACGACCGTAGGATCGACCAGGACCTCCAAGGGGCTGGGCCCAGGCGCCTCGGTCCAGGCCAGCGCATCCCCCGCCCGATCCAGTCCGATGCGCCGTTCGTGCCAGCGCCGATTCCGCCTGACCAACTGCTGAACCGGCAACGCGTCGAAGAACTCATTTGCGATCAGCACCATCGGCAGGTCCGGCAGGGTTCCGACCGTATCATGCCAAACCGGGGCAAATCCGGACGAAACCAGCGCCTTGCCTTGCAGGGTCCTCATGCTCGGACTCGCCTCGACCAGATGAATCTGCACCGCATCGCAGAACCCGGGAACCGAACGGCCGGCGCGCAAGGCATCGGCCATCAGGGTACCGCGACCGGGGCCCAGTTCGACCAGCGCCAGCCGAGACGGTGCCCCCATCGCCTGCCAGGCGACAGCAGCCCAGAGTCCGATCAGTTCACCGAACATCTGACTGATCTCGGGGGCGGTGATGAAATCTCCGGAAACACCGAACGGGTCGCGGGTCGCGTAGTAGCCGAACCGAGGATGGGTCAGGGCCGTCGCCATCACGTCGGCGAGCGGCAACGGGCCTTCCGCATGGATCCGCCGGATCAGATGAGCCCGCAGGTCCGAGGACTCGCCGCCGGTCATTTTCCTGGGCCGGCCTTAAGCCCCGGCAGCGACTTCGGCGGCACCACCGGCGTCCGCGTCCAGGCCCAGCGGATCAGAAACGCCCCTCCGACAATCATCGGCAGGGACAGCACCTGGCCCATGGTGACCACGCCGAACAGATAACCCAGTTGGACATCCGGCTCCCGGAAGAACTCGACGAACCCGCGGAACAGACCGTAGCCAAGGAAGAAACCGCCGGTCACGATCCCGGGCCGTTCGCGGATCTCCGGACGGCGGGCCAACAGGAATAGGATCACGAACAGCACCAGCCCCTCCAGCGCCGCCTCGTACAATTGCGACGGATGCCGGGGCTCCGGCCCGCCGCGCGGGAACACCATGGCATAGGGGAAGTCCGGTGCCGGGCGCCCGAACAACTCGCCGTTGATGAAATTGGCGATGCGCCCGAAGAACAGTCCGATCGGGGCCGCGGCGCAGACCAGATCGCCGAGCGCGAACCACGGCGCGCCGTGCTTGCGGGCGAACAGAATGGTCGCCACCAGGAGGCCGAGGGTGCCCCCATGGAACGCCATACCACCCTGCCAGACCTTGAGGATGTCGAGCGGATTCTCGAGATAATACCCGGGCTGATAGAACAGGATATAGCCGATCCTGCCGCCGATCACGATTCCGAAGGTGGCCCACAGGACGAAATCGTCGATCAGTTTCGGGTTGAAATAGACCGGGCGCCGCGACGCCAGCCACAGGGCATAGCGCCAGCCGAGCATGATGCCGGAGATGTAGGCGAGCGCGTACCACCGGATGACGATCGGGCCCAGCTCGACCGCGATCGGGTCGATCATGGGGAACGGGAGGGCGAGCATCGGGCTCATCGATACGGATCCTCAGCCGTCAGATGCTCCTGCACGTAGCGGCGCACGCCTTCCTCCAGCGGGGTCGACTGCCCCGGCCATCCGGCCGACCGCAAACGCCCCATGCTGGCCTCGGTGAAGTACTGGTACTTTTCCCGGAGGGCTTCCGGCATGTCGATCCACTCGATCTTCGGTTCCAGATCGAGAGCGCTGAAGATCGCGCGCGCCAGATCCGCGAAACTGCGCGCCTTGCCCGATCCGATGTTGTAGATCCCACTGACCTCGGGCGTGTCCTCGAGCCACAGCATCACGTCCACGCAATCGTCGACGAACACGAAATCCCGCAACTGGCCCCCGTGCTCGTAGTCGGGACGGTAGGACTTGAACAGGCGCGCAGGCTCCCCCGCCACGATCTTCGGGGTATTGTGAGCGACGACGCTTTGCATAGACCCCTTGTGGTATTCGTTGGGGCCGTAGACGTTGAAGAACTTGAGGCCGGCCCATTGCGGCGGATGATCTCCCCGACCGGCCAGCGCCACCGCCCGCCGATCAAACAGGTGCTTCGACCAGCCGTAGGCATTCAGGGGCCGCAGCTTGGCCTGCGCGGCGGGGCTGAAATCGTCGTCGAAACCGTTCGCCCCATCACCATAGGTCGCCGCCGAGGAGGCGTAGATCAGCCGAACATCATGGTCCGCGCACCAGCGCCAAAGGTCCAGCGGCAGGGTCACGTTCTCCCGCACGATCAGATCCGCATCGGTCTCCGTCGTCGACGAAACCGCGCCCATGTGAAAGATCACGTCGATCTCGGAGGCATGTGCCATCAGGAAGTCAAAGAACCGCTCCGGCGGAACGATGGCGGCCAGATCGCGCTTGGCGATGTTGCACCATTTCTCGTCCGTCCCCAGCCGGTCGACCACGACGATGTCCTGGCTCCCCTTATGCTTGGCTTCCAAGGCGGCCACCAAGTTGGAGCCGATGAAACCGGCCCCGCCCGTCACGATGATCATCTCATCCCTCCTCCGCCCGCACCTACGGCGCCCGAAATGCACAGCCCGTGTCTACCGCAACGCCCTCCGCGACGAAAGCGCCGGTGCGGTTCCTTGTCATGCCCGGGTCCACATGCCATATCGAAACGACGACGCAGAGGAGGCGATGATGCAGACCCAAAGCAAGTTCTTCGACGATCTCGCGAAAATGGCGAGCGGCGCGATGAGTGCCGCCTCGGGTTTGCGCGAGGAGGTGAACCAGCTGATCCAACAGCAGTTCGACCGGTTCATGTCCAGCCGCGACCTTGTGAGCCGGGAAGAATTCGCCGCCGTGGAAGCGATGGCGTCGAAAGCCAGACAGGAGCAGGAGAAGCTCGCCAAACAGCTGGCTGCGCTGGAAAAGAAACTGGCCGAGACCGCCAAGGAACCAAAATCCGCAGCCAAGCCTGCGGCCCGGAAGCCTGCCGCCCGGCCGAAAGGCACGGCGACCGCCCGTCGGACCGCGACCAGCCGGCGCGGCAAGACCAAGCCCGCCGACGAGACGCCCAGCAAGGACGGCTGAGGCGCCTCTCACCATCCGAAATGGTCGTGCGAATCGGGGTGATTCGCACGTGTTCGAGATGACGTTTCTGTGAAACCCTGTAATTGATACAGATTCTTGATTTTCAATCGATTCCGCCCCGTCCCTTTAAATCAATACCTTCCATCCGGTTGCTAAATCTCAGGGTTAATCGATTTTAACCCACAAAATGAGGTATTGAACTGCGATTCCGACAATGAAACGCTCCAGGTCGTGGTGAAAACACGGCCAACGCCACAAGATGTGGTCGACCGGTGAATTGGGTCGGACGTATCGACACCATCCTGGGCCGCTGCGTGGGACGTCACGCACACCAATAGGGAGCCTCCGACATGTCGGTCACCTTCGTCGACGCAGCCTCCAGACAAGCACATCCGCTCGATCTCCTCGAGGAGATCGTCGGCGCCAATGATTGGGCCTTTGATCGGGCCAGCCATGATGAGCTTGCCGTCGAGATCGCCGGACGATGGTGCGACTACCGGCTGTATTTTCTGTGGCAGGAGGATCTGGGCGCACTGCACTTTTCCTGCCTGCTGGAAAACCGGGTTCCGGTCGAAAAGCGCCGGGAAGTGAGCCTGCTCCTGGCGCTTCTGAACGAGAAGATGTGGCTCGGACATTTCGATCTGTCCTCCGACGATGGGACGCCCATGTTCCGCCATACCCTGCTGCTGCGCGGTGCCGGGCAGGTCTCGGTTGAGCAGATGGAAGACTTGGTGGAGATCGCCCTGCATGAGTCCGAGCGCTTCTTCCCGGCCTTCCAATTCGTGATCTGGGGCGGTAAATCTGCCGAGGACGCGGTGAACTGCTCACTGCTCGACGTGGCCGGAGAGGCCTGACACCACACACCGGAGACGACCTATGAACGCCCAGCCCCATGCCGCCCCTCTTCTTCTGATCGGCTGCGGCAAGATGGGCGGCGCCATGCTGTCCGGCTGGCTGGCCGGCGGGGAAGCGGCCGGCGGTGTGCATGTGGTCGAGCCGAATGCCGATGCCATGGCGCCCTTCTCCGCACGGGACGAGGTGACGGTCCACAACGCGATTGCCGACCTGCCCGCCAATCTGACTCCCTCGGTGGTCATCCTGGCGGTGAAGCCGCAGTCGATGGATGACGCGGTCGCTCCGCTCGCCGGTTTCACCAAGACCGGGACCTGTTTTCTGTCGATCGCCGCCGGCAAGACCATCGGATATTTCGAAAAGCATCTCGGATCAGAGGCCGCGATCGTGCGGGCGATGCCGAACACCCCGGCTGCGGTCGGACGCGGAATCACCGCCTATGTCGCAAATGACCGGGTCGATGCCGAGCAGAAGGCGTTCTGCCATCGTCTGCTGGAATCGGTCGGCGAGGCGCTCGAAGCGGACGAGGAAAGCTGGATCGACGCGGTGACAGCGTTGTCGGGCGGCGGTCCTGCCTATGTGTTTCTGCTGATCGAGGCCTTGGCGAAGGCTGGTGAGGCCTCCGGTCTCCCGGCGGATTTCGCCATGCGATTGGCCCGGACCACCGTGTCCGGATCCGGCGAATTGGCCCGCCAGTCCAAAGAGGAGGCGAGCCAGCTCCGCGTGAACGTCACCAGCCCGGGCGGCACAACCGCCGAAGCGCTGAAAGTGCTGATGGACGAAAAGACCGGTATCCAGCCGGTCTTCGACGCTGCCATCGCGGCCGCCACCGCGCGGTCCAAGGAACTTGCCGGATAACCAGCCGCCCCACGTCAGGCTCAGGGCGATAAGACCCAACCCGCGATCTGGGTGTTTATCGCCCGGAGCTTGTCGAAGGGTGAAATTTTGACCTGACCGACTTGCGCGCCATATGCCATCGCACGACATCCGCCCCCTGGTCCACAGTAAGAGAACCGCATGACCGATACCCCGATCGACGAGTCCGCACAGCCGATCGATGCCAACTCCGAACTCGATGCGCTGGTCGATGCTGCCCTTGAGATCGCGGCGGAACACGGCTGGCGGCGGACCAGCGTGCGCGAAGCGGCTGAGCGCGCCGGGATCGGTCGGGTGAACGCCTTGCGCTTGGCACCGGTCAAACTGGTCCTGCTGAAGCGGCTGGCGGAGCGGACCGACGTGCAGGCTCTGGGCGCCCTGGATGAGGACGCGACCGATCCCGAGATTCCGATGCGGGACCGGTTGTTCGAGGCGCTGATGCTGCGGTTCGACATTCTCAAGCCCCACAGGGCCGGGATCACCGCGATCCTGCGGGACCTGCCGCGCGATCCGTTCACCGCCCTTGCAGGATTGCCGGCGCTCGGAACCTCCATGGCAAAGACCCTTGAGGCCGTGGGTGAGAGCACGCAGCTGCCGTTCGGTCCCTTACGGATCAAAGGTCTGGCGATCGTCTGGCTCGCGACCCTCCGGGTCTGGGTCGATGACGACAGCGACGACATGGCCGTGACCATGAAAGCCCTGGACGCCAATCTGACGCGCGCGGATGAACTGGTGAACACCTTCCGGCTCGGAACTCCGCAGAACGAGGCCTAGCCCTCCGCTGGCCCCCGCTTCACCGGAACGATCGAAGACGGGTCGCCCGTGCCTTCGAAACAGATGTTCTCCAGCGTCTCACCGCGGGCGAACCTGTCGAGCTGGTCCGCGACGAAGGTCCAGCGCCGGGTCGTCATCTCCTGGGTCCAGGCCGAGTTGTGCGGCGACATGATCAGATTGTCGAGTTTCTGAAAGGGAAACTGCGACGGCCAGGGATTCGTGTCCGCCCCTTCGGGGTAGGTGTACCAGACATCGATAATGCCGCCGCGGATCCGCTTGGACTGAAGAGCCGCGTAGAGGGCCGCCTCGTCCACCGTGCCGCCGCGCCCGACATTGCAGATCACCGCATCCGATTTCATCCTGGCGAACTGGGCCGCACCGATCATGCCGCGCGTCACGTCGTCAAGCGGGGCACACACGATCACGAAATCGCTTTCGGCCAGAAGCGTGTCCATCTGCTCCACCGTACCGTACCAGTCGACGAGTTTACCCTCGTCCCGGACGCTTCGGCTGACCGCCATCACCTTCATGCCGAACGCCTTGGAGCGGATGGCGATCTCGCGACCGATATGGCCGTAGCCGACGATTCCCACGGTCGCGCCACGCATCTCCCGGTGCATCGGCCCCGAGGAAATCGACCTCCCATCGTAGGAGTGCTTCCGCATATGGGGGTCGGTGTCCCGCAACAGGCCGATCTGGAACTCCAGCATGCCCAGCATCACGTGCTCGGCGATGGTGGTCTCGTGCTCGTAGGTGTTGCAGAACAGCACTCCGGCCGGAAGCTCGTCCTCCTTGATCCAATCAAACCCGGTGAACGGGATCTGGTAAAGCTTCAAGCGGTTGGTCGCCGGCAGATCCGGAACCCCGCCGCCGATCAGCACGTCAGCTTCTCCCGCGACCTCGCGAAACCGCTCCGGCTCGGCCTTCATATCGCAGCTTATGAAGCGCCAGTCGGTCCGGGTATGGGTCTTCAGAAACTCTTCCCGGCGGATCGCGTTGGGTCCGGCCAGCAATGCGGTGGGCTGTTCGCTCACGGGGCGCCTCTTGGTGTTTTTGGTACAACTCGGCACGAGAGTCCGCGCGGGACAGACCTTGTGTTCGGCACCGGCAAATGTCTAGCCTTCGCATACAAATTATGGAGGGCAAGATGCCGGACGATCTCTATGGCGGCTGGGCAGGGTTCGAGACGGCACCGATGACCCGGGGGGCGATCGCCTGCGGGAATCCCGACGCCGCAGAAGCCGGGGCCGAGGTGTACCGTGCCGGCGGCAATGCCATCGACGCCTGTGTGGCCGCCGCCTTTGCGATGGGCGTCGTCGAGCCCTTGGACAGCGGGCTGGGGGCAGGCGGCTTCATGGTTCTCCATCATGCATCCACCAACACCACCGCCTGCCTGGACTTCATGGGCACGGCTCCGGCGAGCGCGCGCTACGAGATCTTCCCCGCCGTCGATCCGACCGGCGATTACGCCATCAAGGTCAAGGGACGCGCCAACGAGGACGCGCATACCTCGGTCGCGGTTCCGGGTGCCGCAGCGGGATTGTGCCGGGCACTCGAGCGGTTCGGGGTGCTGGACCGGCAGGCGGTGATGGCACCCGCGATCCGGCTGGGGCGCGAGGGCTTCACGGTGGCGGCGAAATCGGCGCTGCGGATGCAGCGCTCCGAACGCCTGCTGGATCTGACCGCCGAATGCCGCCGGGTCCTGAAGCGCCCCGATGGCACGCTGCGGCAGGCCGACGATCACATGACCATGGCCGATTATGCCGCCTCGCTGGAGCTTGTAGCGGAACAGGGCGCCGAGGTGATGTATACCGGCGTCCTCGCCCACGCGATCGCGGACGAGATTCGGGCGGCCGGCGGATTTCTGACGGCGGACGACCTGTCGGGCTATGCCGTGGTGCACCGGACACCACCGAGAGGCCGCTATCGGGGTCACGAGCTGTCGGTGATGGCACCGCCGTCGTCGGGGTTCCTTGTGGCTTCGGCTCTGGGAGCGCTGGAGCGTGCGGGTGTGCCGGACACCGACAAGGGGCGGGCGGAGGCCCTCGCACGGGTCATGCTGGCGATGTTCGAACGCCGCCGGGTTGGCCTGGGCGACCCGGGCTTCGTGCCGGTGAAGCTGGACGGCGAGAGCACCGAGACCACCTCGCTTTCCGCGATCGACGCCGAGGGCAACGGCTGCACCATCACGTTTTCCAACAACAACCATTCCGGCGTCGTGGTCCCGGGCACCGGCATCCTGCTGAACAACCAGATGCGGCTGTTCCATCCCTGGCCCGGCAGCCCCAATTCGGTCGCCGGCGGCAAGCGCCCGGCAAGCTCGATGATGCCGAGCCTGATCGTCTCGGGTGGCAAGGCGGTGCTGTCGATCGGTGCCTCGGGGGCGACCCGCATCCCGACCGCGATCCTGCAGATCCTCTTTCACCATCTGGGCCGAGGCCTGCCGCTGAACGAGGCGGTGCGGGAGCCGCGCCTGCACGCCGAGGAGGATACCCTGATGTCCGACGCGGATTACGAGCCGGTCGCAAGCGCCGTCGCGACCGAACTGGGCCTGACCTATCGGGCGCTGCCCGGCCGTGATCCGATGATGGCATCGTGTCAGTCGATCTCGGTTAATGCGGACGGAACGACAACCGCAGCCGGCGACCCGAGAGCCCGAGCACAGGGACGCGTGGTCTAGCCCGACCGCTTCTCCCTTTCCCGTCTCCCTGCACCATTCACGCACCAGAGTGACCCCCGATGCCAACGCCTGAGAAGACCATCGACTACTACTATTCGACCCGCTCAAACTTCACCTATATCGGAGCAGCACGGCTGAACGCGATGGCCGAGGCGAGCGGGCGGCGGATCGTCCACCGGCCGATCCTGCTGTCGGTGGTGATGCCGCCCATCGGCGGCATGCCGTTCGGCGAGCGCCCGACCATGCTGCGGAACTACGCCATGCGGGACGCCCTGCGCTGCGCCGAACATCTCGGCGTTCCCCTGCTGCGCGAGCCGATCCATCACATGGGACCGGTCGAACTGCCCTCCGGCATCGTCATCGCCGGGCAGCGCGCGGTGGCCCGAGGGGAGGCGGGCGACGTCGACGCCTTGAGCCTGGGTATTCTTCAGGCGCTCTGGCGCGACGACCTGGACATCGCCGACAGGAGCGTTGTCGCCGAGACCTGCCGGGAAGCCGGTTTTGCAGCGCCCGACGCACTGATCGACGAAGCGCTGGGCGAGCCGGTACAGGCGGAGCTCGCCCGTAATTGCCAGGAGGCGATCATCCGCGGCGTGATCGGGGCCCCGACCTATTTTGTCGATGATGAACCGTTCTACGGGCAGGATCGGCTGGACTATGTCGAGCGGGCCTTGGCGCGATCGGCGTAGCAGCGCGGACAGGGCAATCGAACGACCGGAAAGGGATCGGCGGATCGGCGGATGTGCATTTGCCACCTCGGTCGCCGTCCACCCCCTTCCCTTCCCGCCACCGCCTTGCGATCCTCGGGCCAACAAGACGACACCCGGGAGGACTGCAGATGACCGAAACGCCTCTTCAAGGCGGCCCCGATGCCACCTATTTCCGATATCTGGAAGCGGGTGACTGGCGGATCCAGAAGTGCACCGGCTGTGGGACCCATGTGTTTCAGCCCCGGGTGATGTGCCCGGCCTGCGCTGGCGATGCGTTCGACTGGGTGGCGCCATCCGGCGGCGGAACCGTCTATTCCACCACGATCATTCGGCGGCGACCGGAGCGCGGCGGTGATTACAATGTCGCCCTGATCGATCTTGCCGAGGGGGTGCGGATGATGAGCCGGGTCGAAGGATTGGCCCCCGACATGGTCGCCATCGGCCTGCCGGTCACGGCACGGCTCGTCGATGACGATGGCGCCAAGATCGTGGTCTTCGATCCGACGGGAGAAACGTCATGAGCGGTACCTGGGAGCTGCGCGGCAAGACCGCGATCGTCGGCGCCGCCACCGCCCATCTGGGCGAAGCGCCGGGCTATTCCCATCTGGAGATCATGGCGGATGCCGCGCGCGGAGCCCTGACCGATGCCGGGCTGACGCTCGCCGATGTGGACGGGCTGTTCGCCGTGTCCATGCATTCGGTTTTTCCGGTATTGAGCTTCGGGGAATATCTCGGCATCCAGCCCAAAGTCTCCGACGGCACCATCGTCGGCGGCTCCTCCGCCGTATACCAGATGCTGCACGCCGCCCTGGCGTTGCATCACGGGCTCTGCGACGTTGCCCTGATCGTCTATGGCTCGAACCAGCGGACCGCGTCGGGCAAGCTGCATTCTCCATCGGGGGCCGAGAACCTGCCCTATGAGAAACCCTATGGTCTCCGCGCACCGATCGCGGGCTACGCCATGGCGGCCGCCCGCCACATGCACGAGTACGGCACCACCCGCGAACAGCTCGCCGAGGTTGCCGTCGCCGCCCGCATGTGGGCCGCCATGAACGAGGAGGCCTTCGACCGTGCCCCGCTGACCGTCGAGGACGTGCTCGGCGCCCGCATGGTCTGCGATCCGCTCAGCGTTCGGGATTGCTGTCTGGTCACGGATGGCGGCGGGGCGATCGTCATGACCCGCGCCGATCGGGCCAAGGATCTGGCCAAGCCCCCCGTACACCTCCTGTCCTGCGCTGGCGGACAGACCCATCGTCAGATCTCCATGATGCCGGATCTGACCACCACCTCCGCCGCCGAGTGCGGGCCGCGCGCCTTCGCGATGGCGGGGCTGAAACCGGCCGATGTCGACGTGGCACAAGTCTACGACGCCTTCACCATCAACGCGGTGATCCTTCTGGAGGATCTCGGCTTCTGCCCGAAGGGCGAAGGCGGGCGCTTTGTCGGCGACGGCAGGCTGCGGCCGGGCGGTGGGTTGCCCCTCAATACCTATGGCGGCGGGCTGTCCTGCACACATCCGGGCATGCTGGGCATCTTCACCACGATCGAGGCCGTCCGCCAGTTGCGGGGCGAATGCGGGCCGCGCCAGGTGGCCGATGCCGAGATCGCACTGGCCCATGGCAATGGCGGCATGTTCGCCCATGAGAGCACGGCGCTTCTTGGGAGCGGAGCGGCCCTGTGAGCGTGAACCTGGTCCTGGGCGGCGCCCGCTCCGGCAAGTCCCGCAGGGCCGAACAGATCGCGCGCGGGTTCGGCGGCGACCGTGTCTACCTCGCGACGTCGGAGCCGTTCGATGACGAGATGAGGCAACGCGTTGCCCTGCACCGAGCGGATCGAGACGCCCATGGCTGGATCACGGTCGAGGAACCGCTTGCCCTTGCCGAGACCTTGGCAGCCCAAGCGGAACCGGGCCGCGCGATCCTGGTCGAATGTCTGACAACATGGCTGGGCAACCTGATGCACCATGAGCGGGATGTGGCGGCCGCCTGCGCCGATCTGTTGGCGGCATTGGAGACAGTGTCCGGCCATGTGATTCTGGTCGGCACCGAGGTTGGCCTGGGGATCGTGCCGGAGAATGCGCTCGCCCGCCGGTTCCGCGACCATGCCGGACGCCTGCACCAGGACATCGCCAGGATCGCCGATCGGGTCGAACTGGTTGTGGCGGGGTTGCCGGTGGTGGTGAAGGGATAGCCATCGATTGCCTCCACGCCGTGCGCGTCGTATGACCGGATAAAGACATCTGGGAGATTTAGAATGACCGGCCAGCTTTCCCCCGATTGGCGCCGCAGCCCGGCTGAGACCGCCGCTGATATCCTGCTCGAGATCAAGGCGATCAACATTCGCCCGGACGAGCCGTTCACCTTCACCTCGGGTCGACTTTCGCCGGTCTATGTGGATTGCAGAAAGATCATCTCGTTCACCAACGCACGCCGGCGTCTGATGGAGATCGGCAAGCAGATGCTGACCCAGGTGGCGGGCTCTGAAGCGTTCGATATGGTGGCGGGCGGCGAGACAGCAGGCATTCCTTTCGCCGCCTGGATGGCCGATCAACTGGATCTGCCGATGCTCTACATCCGCAAGAAGCCGAAGGGCTTCGGCCGCAACGCCCGGATCGAGGGGCAGGTGCGCGAGGGCGCGCGGGTGCTTCTGGTCGAGGATCTTGCGACCGATGGCGGCAGCAAACTGTCCTTCATCGATGCGATCCGCGAGGCCGGAATGGAGGTCGCCCATTGTTTCGTGGTGTTCCATTACGGCGTGTTCCCGCAGAGCGTGACCAGCATGCGGGAGCGCGGCGTCGAACTGCACGGGCTGTGCACCTGGTGGGACGTGCTGGCAGCGGCCCCGCGCCATGGCTATACCGATGCCCAGCTTTCCGAGGTACGGGCCTTCCTGGCCGAGCCAGAGGCCTGGGATGCCCGCCACCGTTCAGAGACCGCGTGAAGGAAGACGACATGATGAAGATCTGGGGCCGGTCCAATTCGGCCAATGTACAGAAGGTTCTCTGGATCGCCGACGAGTTGGGACTGGATTACGAGCGGGAAGACGTGGGCGGCAGCTTCGGCCGCACCAAGGAGCCACCCTACAGTGACCTGAACCCGAACGCTGTGGTCCCGACCCTGGTCGAGGACGATTTCGTCCTGTGGGAGTCGAATGCCTGCACCCGCTATCTCGCCAACACTTACGGCAAGGGCACCCTGGCGCCGACCGACGGACGCGCGTACGCAGACGCCGACCGCTGGATGGACTGGCAGCAGACCACCGTCCTGCCGTTCATGACCCCGATCTTCTGGGGCTATGTCCGCACGGCAGAAGACGACCGGGACATGGCCGCAATCACGGCCGCGGTGGAGCGCGGTATGCAGGTCTTCGGCGTCCTGGAAAAGCGCCTAGAAGGTCGTGATTTCATCATGGGCGATCATCTGACCATGGCCGACATCCCGGTCGCCATTCAGGCCTTCCGGTTCAAGATCCTGGTCAAGGATCGTCCCGGTCTCGAAAATTTCGATGCCTGGGTCGAGCGCTGCCGACAGACAACGGGTTTCCAGAACTGGATCGACAAGCCACTCACCTGAGGACTCCTTCGATGTCGCAGATTCAAATCGCCCCCGAGGGGGAGTCGATCGAGGATCCGATTGGCTTCAACAAGGCCCTCGGCTTTCGGATGGCCGAATGGGGGCCCGGCCATGCGGTCATGGAGATCCAACTGGCGGATATGCATCTGAACCGCGCCGGTGTGCTGCACGGCGGCGTGCTCGGCACGTTAATCGATGCATCCTGCGGATTCTGCGGCGTCTGGACCGCGCCGGGGGAGCCGATCGTCAAGGCGATGACCCTGACGCTGACCACCAACTATCTGGGGCAGGTGCGCGAGGGCAGGGTGAGGTGCACGGCGACCAGAAAGGGCGGGGGACGCAAGATCTTCTTCGCCTCGGCCGAGGTGCTGTCGGAAGACGGCACCCTGCTGGCGATGGGCGAGGGCTCCTACCGGATCCGGCAGAGCGATCCTTACGGGACGCCGACGAGCTAGGTTGAGGCTACAGATCTTCCCGGTCGAAATCGCCAACCTGATCGTCGTAGCCACGGCGGGAGGAGAAAAAGGCGAGTGCCATCAGGCCCCCGCCGATCGCCAGCGTGAACACCACGCCCAGACCCAAAGCGATCCAGCCGTGGATCGACATCTCGGTGCCGGCCATGCCATCCCAGACATAGTTAGCCCAAAATCCGGTTGTAACGGCAACGCCGCCCAGAACAACCAGCAACAGAATTGCGTTACGCATTTGGGATTACCCGAAAAAGTGCAGATCCAGCGTTCTCTATAGGTAATCCTTCCGTCAGGGCGTTACCAGGGCGATACTGGGGCGCGCTGTCCCGGGTGATGGCAAAAGCGGTTCCGCAGGAGGTGGAGATGGCACAGGTTCTGAGCGACGAGCAGGTCGCGGCGTTTCGACGCGACGGGGTGCTGACCGTACCGGACGCGGTCTCTCCCGAGCAGCTGGCGGCCCTGAAGGCCGATCTCGCCGGCTGGGTCGAGGAGAGCCGGGAGCAGTCGGAGCCGTTCGGCCCCCCCACAATCGACGGGCGCGCACGATTCGACATGGGGGCGGAGCACAGCCCCACGCACCCTGCCCTGCGCCGGGTCAACAACCCGTCGGACATCTCGCAGGCCTATCGCCAGGTGATGACCGGCGCCCGGACCGTCGACATGATCGCCGACCTGGTCGGCCCGAACGTCAAGTTCCATCACTGCAAGATCAACGTGAAGCTTCCCGGCTCCAAGACCGAGGTCGCCTACCATCAGGATTTCGGCTTCACCCCGCACACAAACGACGACGTGGTCACCGCCCTGCTGATGCTCGACGACGTGACCGAGGAAAACGGCTGCCTTATGGTGGTCCCCGGCACCCATACCGGCCCGATGTTGAGTCTTTTCAGGGATGGCATCTTCGTCGGCCGGGTCGACGACGCGACCGAAGCGGAGATGAAGGCCCGACAGATCCCGGTGACCGGCACGGCCGGATCGGTCTGTCTGATGCATACAAGGCTGGCACACGGCTCGGCCCCGAATGCATCGGATCATCCACGTGGGCTCTACATCTGCGTCTATTCCGCCGCCGATGCGGTGCCGGTCGCCCGCAATCCGATGCCCAGTCCGAACGAAGGCCTGATCGTGCGCGGGGTCGAGAGCCCGACCGCTCGGATGGTCCCGATCGAGGTGGAACTCCCGAAACAGCCGAAATCGGCCTCCTTCTTCACCGTCCAGGGCCAGGATTCGGCCCAGGTGCCCCCCAAACCTGCCGCGGCTGAGTGACCGGCCACGCCAAGGTCGGCCGCCGCCTGTTGGGAAAGACCGGGCGGAAAGTGTCCGAACTGGGCTTCGGCTGCGGCGGTCTCTGGGCCAGCCGGATGATACCGGATCAGCGGGCGATCGATCTGGTGCATCAGGCGATCGACCTGGGGGTCAGCGTGTTCACCACCACAACGGGCGAGGCCGGCGGGCTGGCGCAGGACCGGCTGGGACGGGCCCTGCGGTCGCATCGCCACCGGATCGACGGGCTGACGATCACGGCGCAGGTCGGCTCGGTGTCGGCCCGCTCGGCCGGCGCCGGTCGCTGGGGCGTTCTCAAGGATTTCTCGCCGCTCGGGATCGAGGCGCAACTGCTCGAGAGCCTGGAACGGCTCGGGCTCGATCAGATACCGGTCCTGGTGCTGGACGACCCGGACCCGGTCCACCTGACCGAGGATCTCGCGGCCACACTTGCGGAGCACAAGCGGGGCGGGCTGATCGGGATGATCGGAATCTCCGGCACGCCAGCCCGGATTGAGGCGTCCCTGCCCAGCGGGCTGATCGACGTGATTCTGCCGACCTACAGTCCTGTCGACCGATCCGCCGACCCGGTGATCGGGATGGCGAACGCCCTGGGTCTCGGCGTCATCGCGACCGGCGTGCTGTCGCGGATGGCGTTCTCAAAGGAACAGAAGTGGGCCGGCTCCGATCCGGCGACCTGGACCTATGCGGTCCGGCACCTGACCGACCGGGTGACGGCGGCGGACCGGGTCGCGCGGGCCCGGAAATTCCTGCTGATGAGCCGGGTGAAGAACTGGACCCCGGCCCAGGCCTGTCTGGGCGTGGTTCTGGCCAATCCGAGCATCCATTGCGGCGTGTTTCGGAGCATCCGGACAGATCACCTCGCCGAGAACGCCGCCACCTGCGGCCGCGCCCTGCTGCCCGGCGTCCTGGCGAAGCTGCGCTCGCTCGGATAGGCAGTTCCGGTCCGCCGACCGTCCCGCTAGTCCGCAAGCGCGATGTTGATCCGCCGGTTCTGCTTGCCCTTGTTCTCGATCTTGCCGATCACCAGCCTGCCGATCTCGCCGGTGGATTTCAGATGGGTGCCGCCGCAGGGCTGGTAATCCACATTCTCGCCGATGCGGATCATGCGCACGCGTCCGGCCCCGGTCGGCGGTTTGACCGACATGGTGCGCACAAGATCCGGATTGCTCTCGAGTTCCTGGTCGGTGATCCACGAGATATCGAGCGTATGGTCGGCCGTGACCAACCCGTTCAGCGCCGCCGCCAGGGCTTCCTTTTCCGGGACCTTCTCGGGCTCCAACGCGAAGTCGAGCCGGCCCTTGCCCGCCCCGATCTGCCCGCCGGTCACCCCACCGTCGACCACCGAGCACAGCAGATGCAAGGCCGTGTGCACCCGCATATGCAGATAGCGCTTGTCCCAATCGAGGCTGGCGGTGACCGTGTCGCCGACCGCCAGCCCGTCCACCGTCCCAGCGGGGACATGGACGATCCGGCCGTTTGATTTGACCGTATCCGCGACCGTCATAGCGGTACCGGCGGCCGTAATGATCGTCCCGGAATCGCCGGGCTGTCCCCCGCCCGTCGGGTAGAAGCAGGTCCGGTCCAGTACAATCCCCTCCTCGGCGATCTCGATCACCCTGGCCTCACAGCTCTTCAGGTAGGCATCTTCGCGGAACAGCTCTTCGGTCATCACTAGATCTCCAGAAACGGTTCGATCGTTCGGTTGTTCTGCCGACCGCTCATCCCTCGGCGAGCACGGCCCGGTACATGTCAGCATCCACATTACCACCTGAGAGAATCACGCCAACCTTGCGCCCCGCCCAGCGCTCTTTGGTTTTCAACAGAGCGGCGAGCGACGCCGCCCCGGCGCCCTCGATCACATTGTGCGTGTCGGTGAATAGATTGCGCATGGCGGCTTTGATCTCATCGTCCGAAACCCGGATCACGCCGGCGGCGCCGGCTTTGATCTGCGCGAAGGCGCCCGGGATCGGGACCCGACAGGCCACACCGTCGGCCATGGTCACCGCCTCGTTGGTCGAGACCGGCTGTCCCGCCTCATAGGACAGCGCATAGGCAGGTGCGCCTTCCGAGACCACGCCGAAGATCTCGGCCTTGGACCCGACCGCATCCCGGGCCGCCATCACCCCGCAGATGCCGGACCCCAGACCGATCGGCACGAACACGGCGTCCAGATCCGGGGCGCTGCGAAACAACTCCAACCCATAGGTCCCGACACCTGCGACCAGCAGCGGATGGAAGCTGTTCACCATGTGAAGGTGTTCCTCCGCCGCACGTGCCTGGGCGTATTCGAAGGCCGCCTGAAAGTCGTGCCCGTGAATGACCAGATCGGCGCCCAGGGCGATCATCGCCGCGTTCTTCTCGACCGAGTTGCCTTCCGGCACCACCACGATCGATTTCATCCCCGCCCGGCTGGCCGAGAACGCGATCGACTGACCGTGATTGCCGCGGGTCGCCGTGATCACGCCGCTCGGCGGATTGGAGCCACGTTTCAGGTCCTCCATGTAGACCAGACCACCCCGGATCTTGAAAGCACCGACCGGTGTGTGGTTCTCGTGCTTGGCCCAGACCTCGCACCCCGCCCGAGCCGACAGAAGCGGCCAAGTGTACTGCGGGGTCGGCGGCATGACGGCATGCACGATCTCCGCCGCCCGTTCCAAGACGCCGATATCCAGCTTCACATCACCTTCGGTGGTCATCCGGTCTCTCCCCCAGCAGCCTGGAATTGTTACGCAGACATTCTCTTTATTATCTTCATTTAATCTTTGCATATTGTATCCATCATGACCTCTCAATGAAAACATTGTCACCGTGACGCCGAGACCTCGATACGACCTGCCTTCTGGAGACATGGGATGCCCGATGCGGCCGTCGACCTGATCGAAGAGTGGACCCCGGACCTTGCGGATCGGAGCGGTCCCCGCTACCGCGCGATCGCAGAGGCGATGGAACACGACATCCGCACCGGCGCCCTGCCCGTCGGCAGCCGCCTGCCCACCCATCGGGATCTCGCCTGGCGCCTGAACGTCACCGTCGGCACTGTCACCCGGGCCTACAAGGAGGCCACCACCCGTGGCCTGATCGACGGCGAAATCGGGCGCGGCACCTTCGTCCGCGATCGTCGTATCCGGCAATGGGGTGCTGTCGCGGACCGCGGGCCCGCCACCACGATCGATTTCGGCCCCAATTTCACCCCCCTGTCAGCAGAAACGGAGGGCCTGTTCCGCGAGACGCTCGCCGAGGTCGCCCTCGACCGTACGTTGGGCCCGATGTCCGGATACGAGCCCAGCGGCGGCCGGATCGAGCATCGGGCACGGCTGGCGGATTGGATCCGGACGACCGGCGCACCGGCCTCGGCGGAAACGACCCTGATCACCGCGGGCGTCCAGCATGGCCTGGCGATCGTCATGACCGCCCTGTTCGAACCCGGCGACGCCATCGTGTGCGCCCGGCTGACCCATCCGGGGGCGAAAAGCCTGGCGATCCGGCGCGGTCTGCGGCTGATTTCGGTTGCGAGCGATGAGGACGGCGTGTTGCCCGACGCCCTGGAGGCGGCGTGCCGGCTGAACCGACCGAAAGGCGTGTTCGTGATCCCCACCCTGGACAATCCGACATCCGTGATCATGTCCGGGCAGCGGCGCGCGCAGATCGCCGAGGTGGCAGCGCGCCAGGACCTGATCGTCGTCGAGGATGACGTCTATCGCGGGTTCGCGCCGGAGGCTGCCGCCCCGATCGCATCCTTGATCCCCGACCGCGCAGTCTATCTGCACAGTTCATCGAAGCATCTGGCCCCCGGCCTACGTGTGGGGGCCATGTCTGCTCCCGAGGCCTGGCGGCCGCGCCTCCAACCCTGTCTGCGCGACATGATGTGGATGGCACCACCGTCCATGGTGGAAGTGCTGATCCGGTGGCTGGACAACGGAACGGCCGCACGGATGGAGTCCGAGAAACGGGAGGAGATGGCCGGCCGTCAGGCTTTGGTCAGGGAGATGCTGGCACCCTACCCAATCGCATCCCACCCGACCGGTCTGCAGGCCTGGCTGGACCTGCCGGAGGCGTGGTGGGGTCGGAACGCCGCAGGCGCCCTGCTGGAAGCCGGTGTTTCGGTGACCGCGGGCGAAGTTTTCGAAACCACGTCCGGGGCCGGACGCGGCCAAATCCGCCTGGCTCTCGGCTGCCCGAACAGCAGGGACACCTTGTCCCGCGGCCTGAACCTGATCCGTAGCGTGCTCGACAACAGCCCGGACCAACTGGGGGATTTCATGTGAGGCGCGACGGCGTCACGCGTCCGGTGTCACCGTGTGGCTGTGATTCAGCGGGCCATGACCTTTGCCGAATCCCGGGGCGGTGCGGATCGCGGTGATGACGTAGTCGCGCGCCCGTCGCACGGCGGCCGACAACTCAAGCCCTTGGGCGATCCCGCAGGCGAGGGCAGATGCCAGGGTGCAACCGGTGCCGTGGGTGTGTCGGGTATGCAGCCGTGGGCTCTCGAAGGTTTCGATCCCATGCTCGGTCGCAAGCAGATCGGTCAGAACGTCGCCCGACATATGCCCCCCCTTCAGCAGCACCGCCTGAGCTCCCAGGGACAGCAGCATCTCCGCCGCGTGACGCATTCCGTCGATATCTCGGATGCTCATGCCGGTCAGCAGCTCGGCTTCGGGGATGTTCGGGGTCAGCACGGTGGCACGTAGGATCATCCGAGCCTTCAAGATCCCGATGGCCGAGTCCTCCAGCAGGGCATGGCCCCCTTTCGCAACCATGACCGGATCGACGACCACCGGAGTATCCGGCGCCATCGCCTCCAAAACGTCGCAGACCGCGTCGATCACGGCGCTCGAGTGCAGCATCCCTGTCTTCACACAATCGGCACCGAGATCATCCAGCACCAGTTCGAGCTGCTGACGGATAAAAGCCGTTGGGACGTCATGGATTCCAAAAACCCCTTGGGTGTTCTGCGCGGTCAGGGCAGTGATCGCCGTCATTCCATATCCGCCGAGGGCGGTGACCGCCTTCAGATCCGCCTGGATCCCGGCACCACCGCCGGAATCGGAACCCGCGGCAATCAGAACCCGCCCTCTTTGGGCGCGCGGCATCATGGTCAGGTTGCCCTGCGCCCGTCCTTGGTCCAACGAAGGTCGCATCACTCGGCTGCCTCCGCTCCGGCAGCTTCCACCACGCCCGCCAGCCGGTCGACGATCTCGTTCACCCGAGCCGGATCCTCGCCCTCCGCCATCACGCGGATCAGCGGTTCGGTACCGCTCTTGCGGATCAGGAGGCGGCCAGAGCCGAAGAGTTCCGCCTCCGCCTGAGAGATGGCCGCCTTGACGTGATCGAAGTCGAGAGGGCTCGGCCCGCTATAGCGCACGTTCTTCAGCACCTGGGGCAATGGCTCGAACACGTGGGCCACCTCGGACATGGGAGCGTCGGCCTGCACCAGCACCGCCAGCACCTGCAGCGCCGCGATCAGGCCGTCACCGGTCGTGCAGTAGTCCGACAGGATCATGTGACCGGACTGCTCACCGCCCACGTTGAAACCACCCGAGCGCATCTGTTCCAGCACATAGCGATCCCCGACCCCTGCGCGGATCAGAGACAGACCCTCGCTTTGCAGATGGCGCTCCAGACCCAGATTGGACATCACGGTCGCGACAATACCACCGCCGTGCAGGCGGCCGTCCTTGGCCCAGGACCCGGCGATAAGACCCATCACCTGATCCCCGTCGACCACCCGGCCTTTCTCATCCGCCAGGATCAGCCGGTCCGCATCCCCATCCAGCGCAATTCCAAGATCCGCGCCGGTCTCGACCACCTTGGCGCTCATGGTTCCGGGCGCGGTGGCACCGCAACGGTCGTTGATGTTGAAGCCATCCGGCGACACGCCGATCGGAATCACCTCGGCCCCCAGTTCGAACAGCACCTCGGGTGCCACGCGGTAGGCCGCCCCGTTCGCGCAGTCCAGCACGATCTTCAGCCCGTCCAGACGCAGGCCGCGCGGGAACGTGCCCTTGGCGACCTCCACATACCGACCGCGCACATCGTCGAGCCGCCGGGCGCGGCCGAGATCGCGGGAGCCGGCGAGATCCGCCTCGACGATCGTATCCATCCGGGCCTCGATCTCCGCCTCGACCGCATCGGACAGCTTGAAGCCGTCCGGGCCGAAGAGTTTGATCCCGTTGTCGTAGAACGGGTTGTGAGAGGCCGAAATCATCACCCCAAGATCGGCTCGGAGGGAGCGCGTCAGGATCGCCACCGCCGGCGTCGGCATCGGGCCGACCAGCACCACATCAATTCCGATCGAAGTGAACCCGGCCACCATCGCGTTCTCGAGCATGTAGCCGGACAGGCGCGTGTCCTTCCCGATCACGGCCATCGGGCGGCGGTCATGATTGCCGAGGAAGAACAGACCGGCCGCACTCGCCACCCGCATCGCGAGTCCCGCGGTCATCGGGCGGCTGTTCGCACGGCCTCGAATCCCGTCGGTTCCAAAAAGACTCCGCCCCATGATCTCCTACCCGCGTCCGCGCCACGTTTCTAATTTTCCAACGGTCCTTATAGCCAATCCCGCACCCGAGGGCATCCCTCAAGCGCAGCGAATTCACGCGCCATGCAGCGCGCGTTGAACCGCCAGGGCCTGGACGGTCTCGGCCACGTCATGGACCCGCACCATCTGCGCGCCCCGGGCCACCGCGGCCAGCGCCAGGGCGATCGAGCCCGGCAGCCGTTCCTTCGCGGGCTCTCCGCTGGAGACCGCACCGATCGTGCTTTTCCGGGACGCGCCGAACAGGACCGGGCAACCGAGGCCGTGGAACAGGGTCAACCAATCGGTCACCGCCATGTTGTGATCGGCGGTCTTGCCGAAGCCGAAGCCCGGATCCACCAGAAGCCTGTCACGTGGCAGACCCGCCGCCTCGCATGCCGCGATCCGCGCTTCCAGCATATCGTAGACATCGAGCGGCGCGTGATCGTAGCGCGGGTCGATCTGCATGGTCTTGGGATCCGCGAGCATGTGCATCAGCGCCACGCTGGCGCCGCGTTCCGCCACCAACGGCAAGGACTGCGGATCGTGACGCAGGGCCGAGACGTCGTTCACCAGAGCGGCGCCTGCGTCCAGGGCCGCCGTCATCACCGCTGCGTTTCGGGTGTCGATCGACAGCGGCGCCAGTCCGACCAGACCGGACAGGACCGGGATCGTGCGGCGAACCTCCGACCCGATCGGAACGGGGTCTGAGCCGGGCCGGGTGGATTCCCCGCCGATATCGAGCAGATCGGCGCCCGCGTCGACCAGGGCCCGCCCGTGGGCGATGGCGGCGGCGGGGTCCGCATGATCGCCACCATCGGAGAAACTGTCCGGGGTCACGTTGACGATGCCCATGACCCGCGCGCGGTCGAGCGACAGGCCGGCGACCGGCGCGCGCGGCGCGGTCAGACGTGCCAGCCGGGTCTCGAAATCCGGAATGGACAGGCCGGCCGCTGCGTCGACCGAGAGCCGCGCGATCCTGATCCCGTCCGCACCCCGCACCACCACATCGACGGCCTGAAACGCCACCGGACCGCCGGCGAGCGGGAGCGCGCATCCGATCGCGATCAAGGTCTGCGCTTCAGCCCCCTGCGCCAGACCGCTCGGACGCAAATAAACGGGCCCGGAGGAGATCTCCAGGCCCGTGCATTCGGTCAGCCATCTGACGGGAAGCGTCACTCGCCCGGTTGCGGCGAGGGTTCCGGTCCGCCGGGGCTCTCGGCGCCGCCGGTCGGCACCGAGGACCGGCGTCCACCACCGGATTTGGGCGTTTCCGGACCGCCGCTCGGCCGGTCGATCGGACGCCCCGCCAGCAGATTGTCGATATCGTCGCCGCTGAGGGTTTCGTATTCCAGCAGCCCTTTCGCCAGGGTGTGCAGATCGTCGATATTGTCGATCAGGATCTGCTTGGCGTCCTCGAAGGCATCGTCCGAGAGCCGGCGAATCTCTTCGTCGATCACCTTTGCCGTCGCCTCGGAGACGTTCTTCTGCTGGGTCACGGAATGGCCCAGGAACACCTCCTGCTGATCGGCGGAATAGGCGAGAAAGCCGAGCTTGTCGCTCATGCCCCATTCGGTGATCATCCGGCGCGACATGTCGGACACCATGCGGATGTCGCTGGAGGCGCCGGTGGTGATCCGATCCGCACCGAAGATGATCTCCTCGGCCAGACGTCCGCCGCAGCCGACCCGGATATCCGCTTCCAGCTTCGCCTTGGACAACGAGATCCGATCTCCTTCCGGAAGACGCATCACCATGCCGAGGGCGCGGCCGCGCGGGATGATGGTCGCCTTGTGAATCCGGTCGCTGTCCGGACAGTGCAGGGCGACAATGGCGTGACCGGCCTCGTGATATGCGGTCAGCTTCTTCTCGTCCTCGGTCATGACCATGGAGCGTCGCTCCGAGCCCATCATGACCTTGTCCTTGGCCTCCTCGAACTCGGTCATGCCGACCACCCGCTTGCCCTTGCGGGCGGCAAGCAGAGCACCTTCGTTCACCAGATTGGCGAGATCCGCACCGGAGAAACCCGGGGTGCCACGCGCGATCGTGCGGGCGTCCACATCGGGGCCCAAAGGCACCTTACGCATGTGCACCTTCAGGATCTTCTCGCGTCCCAGAATATCCGGGTTCGGAACGACGATCTGGCGGTCGAACCGACCCGGGCGCAGCAGGGCCGGATCCAGCACGTCCGGACGGTTGGTCGCGGCGATCAGGATGACACCCTCGTTCGCCTCGAACCCGTCCATCTCGACCAGAAGCTGGTTGAGGGTCTGCTCACGCTCGTCATTGCCGCCGCCGAGGCCCGCGCCCCGGTGCCGACCGACCGCATCGATCTCGTCGATGAAGATGATGCACGGCGCATTTTTCTTGCCCTGCTCGAACATGTCGCGGACCCGGCTCGCGCCGACGCCGACGAACATCTCGACGAAGTCAGAGCCGGAAATCGTGAAGAAGGGCACATTCGCCTCGCCCGCGATCGCGCGCGCCAGCAGGGTCTTACCGGTACCCGGCGGGCCCACCAGAAGACATCCCTTGGGAATCTTGCCGCCGAGACGCTGGAACCGCTGCGGATCCTTCAGGAAGTCGACGATTTCCTCGAGCTCCGACTTGGCTTCGTCGATTCCCGCCACGTCATCGAAGGTCACACGCCCGGTCTTTTCGGTGAGCAGGCGCGCCCGGCTTTTCCCGAAGCCCATGGCCTTGCCGCCGCCGCCCTGCATCTGGCGCATGAAGAAGATCCACACACCGATGAACAGCAGCATCGGGAACCAGCTGATCAGGATACCAAGCAGCCCGGACATGCCCTCTTCGGGCGGCTGCGCGTTGATGCGCACGCCGCTGTCGGTCAGCCGCTCGACCATCTTGGGGTCGTCGGGAGTATAGGTGGTGAAGGCGGTGCCGTCGCTGAACTGACCCCGGATCGTATTGCCCTGGATGTTCACTTGGCGCACCCGGCCGGATTCAACGGCTCCCAGGAACTCGGAATACGCCAACGAAGGTTGACCGGTCCGGGTTCCCGATCCCTGGAACAAATTGAACAACGCCACCAGCAAAATGCCGATGACAATCCATAGGAACAGGTTCTTGCCGAAATTGTTCACGTGGCCTGCCTTCCGTTGACGGGCTCTGGTGTCCGAGCGGCCCGCAAATCCGCGTCCGAGCACCTGGGTCTCAACCAATCCGGCACAGCCCGAGCGGCATACCGAACTCTAATGTCTCCGCCGATCCATGCGAACGGATCGGCCGTTGTCTCGCTAAGGTGGGGGAGCGTCATCGTACCGTCAAGGTCGACGACTGCCGGTAAAGCGAGTCGAGCGGTTCCCGGCCAACCGGAGGCATCGGAATCGCGGGCGGTTCCATCCCGTTCTTTGGCCCGTACGAAGGCTTTCCAAAGCTCCTGCCCGCATTCCCCCGCGACCCGAACGCACACCGCCTGACCTCTGCCGTTGAAGATCTCAAATCGTCCGTCCCAAAGCACGGATCTTCCGGGCTCCAGGGTGATCTCATGGTCGATGGAGCGCCATTCCCGGGTCACGCGCAGACCACCGGTTCCATCGGATCGCGCCTTCAGGACCGCGAGCCGGCAGCCCCCGAGGGTCCGGACAGCGCCGGTTTTGGCCTCCGCCAGCCAGTCAACGGCCCGGTCCAGCCGCTGCCCGCGCGCCGGATAGATGCCGCCGCCGATCGTTTGCAGCAGTCCGGACAAGACCCGGCGGGCGACCGGTCTCGGCAGCTCACGGAAGCTCGCAAGGCCCAGCCAGGCATATCCGGTGGCGGACAGGTGAACGCAGCCGGAAAGGCGCTCCGCCGTCAACCGATCCATCTCCCCGCGCGCCCGCCCCATGAGGTTTGCGAGCCGGCCCAGGCGCGCCGCGGTAACCCCTGATGCACGCAAGGGTGCGGCCATTTCTCGCAATCTCCCGCGAGCGAAACGGAGGTCAAGGTTACTCGGATCCCGAAGAACCGAAACGCCCTCGGCGGCGGCATGGGCCTCCAAGACAGCCTTCGAGAGGGTCAGCAACGGCCGCAAAAGACGGATGCCGTGCAGGTGCGTCATCGGCGCCATCCCGGCCAGGCCGTCAGGCCCACTGTCCCGGTCGATCCGATGCAGAAGGGTCTCGGCCTGATCCTCAAGGTGGTGTGCCACCAACAGGGTGGTCCCGCCGAGGTCCTGGCAGGCCTCTGCCATCAGTCTATAGCGCGCGTCCCGCGCCGCCCGATGGACCCCTGTGGTCGGCTTTTCGCCATGCCACCGCAGGATGGTGCAGGAGCGTCCACGCAGCCTGCACACAGCTTCGATCTGGGCGGCTTCGGCATCCGCCTCGGGCCGCAGTCCGTGGTTCACGTGGAGCGCCTGAAGGAGAACTCCACGGCGGCGACACAGGTGATCGGCCACGAGAAAAAGCGCCATACTGTCCGGCCCGCCGGACAGGGCGACTGCGACAGGTGCTTTGTCCCAATCAGGTGCGATCCGGTCCAGGCAGGTCTCGACCGTCTCGATCAGCGGTGACGCAGATGCGTCAGGCACACTGCAAGCGCTGCTTCTCAAGGAACAGTCGCCGCGTCAATTGGGTGCCCGCATTCGGGTAGTCGCTCTCCACCTTGGCGAGGGTGACACAGGCCTCCTGGGTCTTCCCGGCGCGCGCCAGAGACATCCCCAGCTTCAGAAGGCTGTCCGGCGCCTTGGGACTGTTCGGAAAATCCCGGTAGCCGTTCAGGAAAGCGACCGCGGCATCTTCGAAGCGCTCCCGGACATAATAGGTCTCACCCAGCCAGTACTGGGCATTCCCTGCCAGGGGGTCGTCGCCGTATTCGGAAACGAACCTCTGAAAGGCGAGTTCGGCGCTGCCGAACTCCTTGCGGACCAACAGGTCGAACGCCGCGTCGTAGAGCTGCTCCGGGGTTGCGCCTGCCGGGGGAAGAGACGCGGTTTGCCCGGACTCACCTCCAGCCGCCGGTGGGGTGAGCTGAAGCTGCGAATTGCTGATCGTTCCAAGGGTGCCGCGTCCGGAAGTGGCATCGGTCGATGCGGTGGACTGGCTGTCGGACGGGGGGGGAGACGCGTTGCCCTGCTGGCCTAGACCGGAGGCGGGCGGAGCGCCGCCTTCCAGGGCCCGCAACCGATAATCCGTGTCGGCTTGTAGCGTATCCAGGCGTTTCTGAACCTGGTTGGCGTGATAGGTCGCCTCTTCCACCTTGCCGGTCAACTCGCGGATCTGGGTTTCCAGACGCTGCAGCCGCACTTCGATCCGCGCCAGTGCTGTTGGCGCCGCGTCAGCGGTACTCCCGACACCGGATGCGGCAGCGGCCGGTGGCGGGTTTCCGGCATAAACCGTCCGCTGCATATCGGTCATGGTGCGCTCGAGCCGATCCAGCCGGTCCGCCAGAACCGAGAGGTCCTGTGCCTGAACGGAGCCCGGGCCCGCCGCAAAAACGATCCCATATCCGAGGACGGCCAGCACAATCGCTGTCGGCCTCGGCAGCGCCCGGAACAGGTGACGGGTCAATCGGGGGGTAAGGTCCATCATGCTGTGATCATCCCGTAAGGAAACGGCGGAATTGTGGCGAGCTTGGATCAAAACCGCACCATCCCCAAACCGAATTCGACCCGAAAGCACCGGGTCCGAAAAAGAAAACCGGCGGCCTGTCGAACGGGCCGCCGGTCTGCAAAATCGTCAGATCAAACACGCCCGAGCCTGATCCAGGACGGGCGGAGATCCGTTAGCGGACGACCGAGATCGCCACCCGGTTCTGTGCCCATGCTTCTTCGTTCGAGCCAACCGCGATCGGACGCTCTTCACCGTAGGAAATGGTGGAGATCCGGCCTGGGTTGATCCCCAGCGACACAAGGTAGTCGCGCGCGGCGGACGCCCGACGCTCACCCAGAGCCAAGTTGTACTCGCGGGTGCCGCGCTCGTCAGCATGACCCTCGATGGTGACGGCCACATTCTGGTACTGCCGCAGCCAGAAGGCCTGCCGCTCCAGAACGGTCCGCTCCTCGGTGGTCAGGGTCGACTGGTCGAAGCCGAAGAACACCCGGTCGCCGACGTTGACCGCGAAGTCTTCCGCAGAGCCCGGGGTCGGACCCGCAGGAGTCGTGACGCTTGCGTTGCCGACATTGCCGGTGTTGGCACCGGAATCAGGAGCCGTTTCGCACGCGGCGAGAAGGGCGACGGCTGCGAAGACGCTCAGAAATTTCATGCGCATTTTGGATAATCCCTCCGGAAACTGTGTACTTCGGGCGTCCCGCCCCTACGAGGTTTCAGCCCGAACCTCCGGGTCTCCCGAGCTCTATCGGCCACGCGCAAGCGGACTGCTTGCGCTCCTGACCCGAGCAGCAACGTCCTTATACGTTGAGAAGCCCTATCTAATCAAGGGGCTCCATGCCGGGTCGGACGCGTCCAACGGCGTGACCACTTCGCGCTCATTATAGCCCGTAACATCGATCGAATGCAGCTTCGCTCCACCGCCCTGACCATTGCGATCGGTAGGCTGTTCCTTGAAATAAATCAGAACCCGGCCGTTCGGAGACCAGCTCGGCCCTTCGACCGAAAAGCCTTCGGTGAGCAGTCTTTCGCCGGACCCGTCCGGGCGCATCACGCCGATTTGAAAACGGCCGCCGAAAATCCGGGTGAACGCGATCAGATCGCCCCGCGGCGACCAGACCGGCGTGGCATAGCGGCCGTCGCCGAAGCTGATCCGCTGCACGTTCGAGCCGTCCGCATTCATGGTGTACAATTGCTGGCTGCCGCCGCGGTCCGAGTTGAACACGACCCGTTGCGCATCCGGACTGAACGTCGCGGAGGTATCGATGGCCTGGGTGTCGGTCAGGCGCCGGACCTGCCGGGTCCGCAGATCCATCGTGTAGATGTCGGTCACGCCGTTCCGGGCCATGCTCATGATGACCTTGTTGCCGTCCGGCGAGAAGCGGGGCGCGAAGGTCATGCCGGGGAAGTCGCCCAGAACCTCCTGCTGACCGGTGTCCAGGTTGAAGATGTAGACCCGCGGCCGGTTGTTGTAATAGGCCAGATACGTGATTTCCTGCAGCGTCGGCGAGAACCGGGGCGTCAGCACCAGCGTGTTTCCGTCGGTCAGGAACTTATGATTGGCGCCGTCCTGGTCCATGATCGCGAGCTGCTTGCGGCGGCGGTTCGCCGGGCCGCTCTCGGCGATGTAGACGATCCGGGTATCGAAATAGCCGTCCTCGCCGGTGATCCGCTTGTAGATCATGTCGGAGATGATGTGGGCCGCCCGCCGGATCGATTCGGGGATCGCGGTCAGGGCGGTGCCGGCCATGTACTGCTCGCCGAACACATCCCAGAGCCGGTACTCGATCCGATACTGCCCGTCGCCCAGCGTCGAGACCCGGCCGTGGACCAGGGCCTGGGCGTTGATGATCCGCCAATCGCCGAACCGCGGCACCCCGTCGAAGACGATGTCGGTCTGCACGAAGGCCGCCTGGTCGATCATCTTGAACAGCCCGGAGCGTTCCAGATTTGCGCGGATAATCCCGGAGACCTCGGTGCCGATCTTCGTGGTCTCGGACTCGGCGCCCTTGAAATCCTCGATCGCCACCGGCAGCGGATCGACCCGACCCTGGGTGATGTCGATCCGCAATTCCGCCTTCGCGGGACCGACGGCGCCCAGACCCGCCAGCGCGCCGATGACGGCGCCGCCTCCGGCAAGCCGCGCGAACATCCGCCGCGAGACCTCCGGGCGCACGCGCTCGGCGGCGACAACGGGGGCGAAGACGGGAAGCGGCTCGGCGACGTCTTCCGAGCCGAGTTTCACAGAACGGGTCAGATCGGTCATGACAGCATGTCCCTAGGGTTGAACGTGATCACGAAGGACTTCCAGGTCTCGTACTTGTCGACCGGAAGATTGAGCGGCGAGCAGCGCGGATTGCGCAGGGCCCGGACGGCCGCCTCGGCGGCGGCGCGGAAGTGGGGCTCCCCCATCCGAGACTGATCGAGAATTTCGGTGTTCGAGACCGTGCGGTCCGGCCGCATCCGGACCCGGATCTCGACGATCAGCTCCTCGGCGTTCTTCGCACCGGCCGGCACCAGCCAGCAGCCCGAGATCTGCTGCCGGATCGCATCCAGCTCCGAGACCGAGAGCGGCCGGTCCGGATTGGACGGCGCCAGCTGCCGCTGGGCATTGGCCGCCTGCTGCTGTGGCTTCGGTTCGACCTCGGTCGGCCGCGGCTTGTTCTCGAAATTCGCGACCGTGTTGAGGATGCTGGCGAACGGATCCTCCGGCTCCTTCTTCTTCGGCGGCTCCGGCGTCTGCGCCACCTGAGGACGCGGCGGCGGGGTCGGACGCATGGTCGGAACCGGCGGGGCCTCGGCCGGCTGCGCCTCCGCCACTTCGGGCTTGGGAGCTTCCACCGTCTCGGGCTCCGCGACCTCCGGCTTCGGTGCCTCGACCGGCTCCGGTTTCGCGATCTCCGGCTCCGGCGGCTTGGGCGCCAGCGGTTCGGGGATCGGAACCGGTGCCGCCTCGGTGGCCGGTGCCACCTCCGGCGGCGGCGCGCTGGCCACCGTCTCCGGCGGTGTCGCGGCCGGTTCGGGGGTTTTCGGCTGCGCGATCTCGGGGGGTGGCGGCGGTGCCTGCTCGGCCGGTGCCGGCGGGGTCGAGACAGCGGGCGTCGGCTCGGTGGGAGCCGGCGGCTGCGGACGCGCGCTGGGCGGCGGCGGAGGTGGCGGCGGCGGGGTCGGACGCTCCGGAACGTCCGGCGCCGACGCGGTCTCGACCGGCGTCTCGCTCGGCTTCAGGGTCTCCGATGGAGGCGGCGCATTGGTCACCTCGGCGATCGTCATCACCTCGACCACCACCAGACGGGTGGCGATCTCGCGATCCTTCGCGAAAAACGGCAGTCCGTACACGGCGAGCAGGATCAGCGCCGCGTGCAGGATAACCGAAAAGGTGAGGGCGAAAGGTCTTGTCATGATCGATCTGATCGACGGTCCAAATCAGTTGATGATGGTCTATTGCGTCGTCGTATCGGACGGTGCCCGGGCCGGGTCCGGCAGTTCCGCCAGCAGGGCGACCTTGGTGAAGCCGGCCGCGCTGACCATTCCCATCACCGTCATCACCTCGCCATAGGCGATCGCCTTGTCACCCCGCACGAAGATCCGGGTGTCGGGTCTCTCACCGGTGATGGCGGTCAGCTTGGCGACCAGACTCTCCCGCTCGATCGGGCTCTCCTGCAGCCAGACCGTTCCGTCGGCGCGGACGGTCACCACCAGGGGCTCGACCTCGTCGGTCAGCTGAGCCGCCTGGGTCTTGGGCAGATCGACCGGCACCCCGACCGTCAACAGCGGGGCCGTGACCATGAACACGATCAGCAGCACCAGCATGACGTCGACGAACGGGGTCACATTGATCTCGGACAGCGGCGCGTACCGTCTGGCGTTCGCGCGTCGGTTCAGCAGCGGACCGGCCATGGCTTATTGCCCCTCGTCCAACTGGCGCGACAGGATCGAGCCGAACTCCGAGGAGAAGGCCTCCAGCCGGGCCGCGTATTTGCCGATATCGGACGAGATCTTGTTGTAGAAGATCACCGCCGGGATCGCCGCCACCAGACCGAGTGCCGTCGCGAACAGGGCCTCGGCGATGCCGGGGGCCACCACCGCGAGGCTGGTGTTCTTCGAGGCCGCGATCGACTGGAAGCTGTTCATGATGCCCCAGACCGTTCCGAACAATCCCACGAACGGCGCGGTCGAGCCGACCGATGCGAGGAAGGTCATCCGCTTTTCCAGCGCCTCCATCTCCCGCATGATCGTCAGGCCCATGACCTGCTCGACCCGTTGCCGAACGCTGGCCCGGAACTCGTTGCCCTTGGCGGTCAGACCGCGTGCCGTGGACCGCCGCCATTCGCGCATGGCCGAGGAGAACACCGCCGACATCGGATCGTTCGGCTGATCCCCCATCTTGTCGTACAGATCCTCGAGCGAGCCGCCGGACCAGAACCGATCCTCGAAGTCGCTGGCGCGCGCGCGGAGCTGACGGACTTTGATGAGCTTCTCGAAGATGATCGCCCAGCACCAGATCGACGCCAGGACCAGCATGATCATCACCGCCTTAACCAGCGGATCCGCCAGCAGGAAAAGCCCGACGATGCTGAGATCCGCGCTGGCGCCCAGACCGGCGTCAAGACCCGGCGTTACAAGGGTTTGATCCATTCCCGTCCCCGTTTGGTTGCTAGAACTTGTCCGTTTCGGCCGCCATCCCGGCCGTGCCGGCCAGGCGGTCGCGTATATCGCGCGGCAGCCGCCGCGGACGCCCTTCGGCATCCACCAGCGCCACCACCAGATCCAATGTCACCAGCGGCCCGGCGTCACCCGCCTTGCCGACTTCCTGAAAGATCTCGATCGCGGCACCCCGCACCGCGCGCAGATCGCAGCTGACATCCAGGCGATCGTCGAGGCGGGCCGGTGCGAGATAGTCGACCGTGCAGCGGCGCACCACGAAGCCCAGCCCGTGCCGGTCCCGCATGTCGGATTGGTCGATCCCGGCGGCCCGCAGCATCTCCGTGCGCGCACGTTCGGCGAACTTCAGGTAGTTGGCGTGATAGACGATGCCGCCCGCATCGGTGTCCTCGTAGTACACCCGGACCGGGAACACGAAAGGGGACAGCACGGATCGGCTCGAACCGGCTGCGGTGCGGGTGACGTCCAAACCGGCTTCAGGCATCGTCGGACTCGCCATTTGCCAGAAGGTCGAACTGCTCACGAAAGTCCTTCGGAGGATTCAGGCCCAGATAGCGCCATCCACCGTGGGACAGGACCCGGCCCCTTGGCGTGCGCTGGATCAGGCCCTGCTGCATCAAGTAGGGCTCGATCACCTCTTCGATCACATCGCGCTGTTCGCCGAGTGCCGCGCCCAGCGTCTCCGCACCGACCGGTCCGCCATTGTAGTTCTCGGCGATGCAACCGAGATAGCGGCGGTCCATGCTGTCGAGGCCGCGCGCGTCGACCTCAAGCCGGGTCAGAGCCGCATCTGCGATCACCGCGTCAACCATGGTCTTACCGGCGACCGAGGCGAAGTCCCGCACACGCCGCAGCAGGCGTCCGGCCACCCGGGGGGTGCCGCGGGCGCGCTTGGCGATCTCGGCTGCGCCGTCCGGGGTCAGCCCGAAATTCAGCAGGCTGGCCCCGCGGGCCACGATGCCGCTCAGTTCTTCGGCGGAATAGAACTGGAGCCGCAGGGGAATTCCGAACCGTTCCCGCAACGGCGTGGTGATCAGACCCGACCGCGTCGTCGCCGCGACCAAGGTGAACGGCGACAGATCGATCCGGATCGATCGTGCCGCTGGTCCTTCGCCGATGATCAGGTCCAATTGAAAGTCCTCCATGGCAGGATAGAGCACTTCCTCTACGGCAGGATTAAGGCGGTGAATTTCGTCGATGAACAGAACGTCGCGCGGCTGAAGGTTGGTCAGGAGCGCCGCCAGATCCCCGGCCTTGGCGATCACCGGGCCGGAGGTGGCGCGGAAGTTCACGCCCAGCTCCCGGGCGACGATCTGGGCCAGGGTCGTCTTGCCCAGACCCGGCGGGCCGAACAGCAGCACATGGTCCAGAGCCTCGCTCCGCCCGCGCGCCGCATCGATGAAAACCTTCAGGTTTTCGCGGACCTGTTTCTGACCGGTGAAGTCGTCCAGCGTCTGCGGACGAAGCGACGTGTCCTGTACGTCTCCCGGCAGCGGCTCGCCATCGACCAAACGGTCGTCGATCTCGTCACCGTCCTCGAAACTCACGCCGCCAACTCCTTCAGACCCAGCGTGATCAGCTTATCGAGCGACCGGGCCTCCCCCAGAGCCTTGGCGGCCACCTGAACCGCCCCATGCGCCTCGGTGCGCCCGTATCCCAGGTTGACCAGGGCCGAGATCGCATCCGAGACCATGTCGTCGCCCGGCAGGACCGAGGCCGCCGCCGAGGCCGGAGCGTCGGCACCAAGTCCCAGCGCCACGTTCGCGGTCTTGTCCTTCAATTCGTTGACCATGCGGGTCGCCAGTTTCGGGCCGACCCCGTCGGCGCGGGTCAAGGGCACCCGGTCCTGGGCCGCGATGGCATTGAAGATCTCATCCGGCGCCAGCACCGACAGAATGGACAGCGCGTGCTTGGCGCCGACCCCCTGCACGGTCTGAAGCATCTTGAAAACCGCCTTCTCGGCCGGGCTGGCAAAGCCGAACAGGTGAATATGATCCTCGCGCACATGGGTCTCGACCTGAACCGAAACCGTGCCGCCGATCGCTCCGAGCGCCGTCAGGGTCTTGGCCGAGCAGAACACCAGGTAGCCGACGCCCCCCACGTCAATCACGGCCGAACCGCTCTCGATCGCGGCGAGAATGCCTCTCAGCCGCGCGATCATGACACGCCCCCCGCCTTTTCCTTGGCGAGCGCCGCCATCACCGCCGCCTGCAGGCCGGCCGGCATCTGGCCGACCGAGCCCTTGCGCCGGGCGTCGCCGCCCGCGTCGGCCCCGTAGGCCGCACGGGAGCCGACATAATGGGCATGGCAGACCGCCACCGCGAGGGCATCGGCCGCGTCCGGGCCCTTGATCTTCGCACCGGGCAGCAGGGTCGCGATCATCGACTGAACCTGCTCCTTGGCCGCGTTCCCGGTGCCCACCACCGCCTTCTTCACCCGCTTGGGCGCGTATTCGGCCACATGCAGACCGGCCTTGGCGGGCGCCAGCAGCACCACGCCCCGCGCCAAGCCGAGCTTCAGAGTGGATTCCGGGTTCCGGTTCACGAAGGTTTCCTCGACCGCCGCCTCATCCGGTCGGAATTCCGCGATCAGGTCCTGGATCGCGTCGTACAACTGGACCAAACGGGTGGCGATCGCCGCCTCTCCATCGGAATGCACGGTTCCGTCGGCGATATGCTTCAGCCGCACACCGTCGGTCTCAATCACCCCCCAGCCGGTGTTCCGCAATCCGGGGTCGAGGCCAATCAAACGCATGCTTCCTCCCCAAACCGTCGCACCGAGCCGGACACGGCCCCGTCAGGCGGTCAGTTTCTCCATGATCGCGTCCGAGATCTCGAAATTCGCCGAGACCTGCTGCACGTCGTCATTCTCTTCCAGCACATCCATGAGCTTCAGCAGCGTACCCGCCTGGTCCTCGTCGACCTCGATGGTATTGGTCGGCTTCCAGGTCAGGCCCGAGGATTGCGGCTCTCCCAGGGAACTCTCCAGCGCCTCGCGGACGGTGTTGAAATCCTCGACCGCGCAGGTGATCTCGTGCTCCTCCTCGCCCGATTCGGCATTCTCGGCACCGGCTTCGATCGCCGCCTCCAGCACATCGTCCGCATTGCCGACCGAGACCGGGAAGATCAGCTGACCGACCCGGTTGAACATGAAGGACACCGCCCCGGTCTCGGCCAGGTTGCCGCCGTGCTTGGCGAAGGCCGCCCGCACTTCGGATGCGGTCCGGTTGCGGTTGTCGGTGAAGGCGTCGACGATCATCGCCACGCCGCCCGGGCCGTAGCCTTCGTATCGCACGTCCTCGTAATTGCTGTCGTCGCCCCCGCCCGCGCCCTTCTTGATGGCGCGCTCGATGTTGTCCTTCGGCATGTTCTCCTTGCGCGCGGCGATGATCGCGGACCGCAGCGCCGGGTTCGATCCCGGATCCTCGCCGCCCATCTTCGCCGCCACCTGAAGCTCGCGCGTCAAACGGGTGAAGACCTTGGCGCGCTTCTTATCCTGCGCGCCCTTGCGGTACATGATGTTCTTGAATTGTGAATGCCCAGCCATCTCACACACCTTGCAGAGCGCCGCCGGACCGGTCGAAGTTACGAGCCGTCGTGGCGCCTTTGTTGAGTCTATACCAGATGTGGGGGTACCGCGCATCCTTCCGAATGCCGTCCCGCCCGCCAAGAGACATCGGAAGGCGCCGCCCTCCCATGCCGCGCGGCGGTGTAGCACAAAGCGGGTGCGCCCGTGTAGATCATCCGTAATCTGTGTGACTATCCTGCCCGCTCCACCATCCCGATTTCGCACTGCCCGGGCCGATGTTCGAAAACCTGATCACCATGCTGATGGTCGCGGTCGCCCTGATGGGCAGCCCGGGCCCCGCCACCCTGAGCCTCGCCGCCGTCGGCGCCGCCTTCGGAGCGCGGGCGGGGCTGCGGTTCTTCGCCGGAATCATTTCCGGGAACATCACGGTGCTGCTGCTGCTCGCCACCGGGGTGACCGGGATCGTGCTGGCGGTGCCGGAGATGAAGATCGCGATCACCCTGGCGGCCGGAGCGTATATTCTGTATCTGGCCTACCGAATCGCGATGGCGCCGCCGGCCGCCGCCCGCGAGGCGGGCGCGCGCGCCCCGTCCTTTCCCTCGGCCTATTTCCTGGCGATCGCCAATCCGAAGGCCTATGCCGCCCTGGGGGCGGTCTATTCCGGCAACACGCTGATAACCGAGGGGTTCGGTGGCCAGACCCTGCTGATGGATTCCGCTGCCAAGCTGCTGGTCATGATCTGCGTGATGGTCACCGTCAACGGCAGCTGGCTGGTCTTCGGCTCCGCCTTCGCCGCGGTGCTGACAGATCCCCGGAAATCCCGGATCGCGAACATCTGCTTCGCGATCCTGCTGGTGGTGTCGGTGGTGCTGGCGGTGCTCTGAGCCTCAGGCGTCCGGCATGACCTGCGACAGCCGCCCGCCCTTTCGCAGCGGCTCCACCCGGATCGCCAGCCCGGTGGCATCATCGGTCTCGACGAACACGCCGCACAAGGTGCCCTCACCCTCGGCCGCTTCCAGACGCGGGGTCGGCATCTTGCGGGTGAAGCGCTCGACCGGGCTGTCCTTCTTCATCCCGATCACACTGTCGTAGTCGCCGCACATGCCCGCGTCCGACTGATAGGCGGAGCCGTGTTCCAGCACCATGGTATCGGCGGTCGGGATGTGGGTGTGGGTGCCGACCACCAGCGAGACCCGGCCGTCGAAGGCGTGGCCGAATGCCATCTTCTCCGAGGTCGCCTCGCCGTGCAGGTCGATCAGGATGAAGTCGACCGTGTCGCCCAGCATCAGACTCTCGATCGCCCGTTCGACGGCCGCGAACGGATCGTCCAGCGGATCCATGAACAACCGGCACATAACGTTGAGCACCGCCACCCGGTGTCCGTTTCTTGTCTGGTAAACGCCGATGCCGCGGCCCGGTGTGCCTTCGGGGAAATTCAGCGGCCGCAGCAGGTTGGGGTCGGTTTCGATATAGGTGATGATCTCGCGCTGGTCCCAGATGTGATTGCCGGTGGTGATCACATCGACACCCGCATCGTAGAGCTCGCGGCAGATTTTCCCGGTGATTCCGAAGCCGCCGGCCGCGTTCTCCCCGTTGCAGACCACGAAATCCGGCGAAAGTCCCCGAATCACACCAGGCAAATGGTCGGTCACCGCCTCGCGGCCGACCCGTCCGACCACATCCCCCAGAAACAAGACACGCACATCACGACCTTTCGATTTCGATGAATTCCCGCTCGGTGCAGATACCGTCGAGAACCACGTCATAGGGGCCGCTGGGAACCGCGTCCACCTCCTGGGCACCATAGGCGACGCCGATCGCGCGCACCGCGTGCCGGCCCCGCAGCGCCGCCAGAGTCCGATCGTAGAAGCCGCCGCCATAGCCGAGACGCTGGCCGGTCCGGTCGAAGGCCAGCATTGGCACCAGCAAAAGGGATGGCTCGACCTCTTCCGCCTCCGGGGTCGGTTCGCTGACGCCGAATTCGACCTTGACCAGCGGGTCGCCCCATTCCCAGGCTCGAAAGGCCAGGGGGCGGTGCGGCCCGACCATGACCGGCAGCGCGGTCCGGCACCCGAGCGTCGCCAGCGCTGCAAGCGTCGCACGCGGATCGATTTCGTCGCGCATCGGCCAGTATCCGGACACGATGGTGCCGGCGCCGGGTGCGAGGGCAGCGGTCAGATTGGCGGTCAGACGGGCGGTGGCGTCCATGGCCTCCATCGCGGCCGCGGCACGGCGCCGGGCCATGGCTTTGCGAAGCTCAACCTTCTCGGCCGCCAATTCCGGTGCGTCGGAACCGACAAAGCCCTCGGTTTGATCGGTCATGGAATGAACCCGGCTCGTGATCAGTCGGGCCAGAAGCCCATCGGTCGGATGTGACGGAACCACCGAGCCGTCGGAGCGGTTGTACCCTCTGTGGCCTGCTAGTGCAGGTGGGCGCCGCGAATACCGAGACCTCGGTCCCGGCAGAGACAGCTCCCTCAGAGTGTTTATAGCCCCAGGGGTATGAGTGTCCTAACGAACGAAGCAGCCCCGTCACCCCCTAAAGTAACGCACAGGCCCCCAATGTCGAGTCCCCCGACAGCCGGACGGGCTGAAAAAGGCGATATTTTTCCGAGAGATAGGGCATCAGGACGGCTGCAGGCGTCCGGCAAGACCTTCCAGCCGCTCGGCAAGTCCTTCAATGGAAAGGGCCATTTCCTCAACCTCGCTCGGATTGAAGTCCTCGTCCTCTTCGTCAACCGAATGGGCCGCGTCCCGGAGATCCATCAGCTCGTCGGCCACCAGCAGGCTCGCCATGACCAGCAGCCGCGTATCGCCGACCTGTCCGACCTGCTGCACCAGATCCTTCACATGGGCATCCACCATGGTCGACAGGTCCCGAATCCGGTCTTCCTGACCTTCGTCGCAGGCCATCCGGTAGGTCTTGCCGTTAATGCTGATATCCACCTGGGCCACGGGCCGTCTCCATGTCGAATGGGTCGAATGGGTCGAATGGGTCGAATGGGTCGAATGGGTCGAATGGGTCGAATCCGAAATTGACGGATCCTATTGTTCGAGGACGATTTCAAGCTGGTCGATCGTACGGTCAAGCCGGGCGTCAACCTGGCCCGCAGCAGCCGCCAGCTTGGCATAATCCGCTTTGACGGCCGCCAGTTCCGCGCCCAGGTCGCCGCCATCGGTCAGCTGTCCGCCCCCGACCGCGTCGGCGACAGCCGCCTCCAAACTCGAAACCGCGTTCTCCAACCGCTCACGCGCCGCAGCCAACCGCGACATACCACTTCTCCCAAGCCACCACATTTCATCTCGGATCATGATTCCAACACCCTAGACCCGATTGTTGGAGTATCGCATGATATCGACGACGGTGCCAGTCCGGCGATATGAGCGCTCAGCGTACGCCATCCGCGCCCTTCATGCGGTTTGATCGCCCGATGGACCGCTTGACGTCGGGGGGTCCGGTGGGCATGTTCCGCCCGCCGATCCGCCGGCTTTCGATGAGCGTCTTGCCTTGGTCGACGGATGGGCATCCCGTTCTAGCGACAAGCGGCCCCCGATGAGCACCAGCACAGACACGATCCTCCCCCTCGCCAATGCAATCCGGGCGCTTGCCATGGATGCTGTGGAAAGGGCCAAATCCGGCCATCCCGGAATGCCCATGGGCATGGCCGATGTCGCGACCACGCTGTTCGCCCGCCACCTGAAGTTCGACCCGAACCAGCCGGACTGGGCCGACCGGGACCGCTTCATCCTCTCCGCCGGTCACGGCTCGATGCTGATGTATGCGCTGCTGCATCTGACCGGCTACCCGGGGATGACGATCGAGGAGATCAAGAACTTCCGACAGCTCGGCTCCAAGACGCCGGGTCATCCGGAATACGGCCACACGGTCGGGGTCGAGACCACCACCGGGCCGCTGGGTCAGGGTTTTGCGAACGCGGTCGGCATGGCCGTGGCCGAACGCAATCTGAATGCCCGCTTCGGTGACGACCTGGTCGACCACTTCACCTATGTGATCGCAGGCGACGGCTGCCTGATGGAGGGCATCAGCCACGAAGCGGGGTCGCTGGCCGGCCATCTGGGCCTGGGCCGGATGATCGTGCTGTTCGACGATAACGGCATTTCCATCGACGGCCCGACCTCCCTTGCGGTCTCGGACGATCAGCCGGCCCGGTTCGCGGCGCTCGGCTGGCATGTCCTGTCGGTCGACGGACACGATCCGGTCGCGATCGATGCGGCGATCACCGAGGCGAAGGCCGATCCCCGCCCGTCGCTGATCGCCTGCAGGACCACCATCGGATTCGGCGCGCCAAAGAAGGCCGGCACCGCCGGTTCGCATGGAGCGCCGTTGGGTGCCGAGGAGATCGCCGGTGCGCGCGCGGCGCTCGACTGGCCATATGCCCCGTTCGAGATCCCCAAGGACATCCAGGCCGGCTGGACGGCGATCGCCCGCCGAGGCGCCGCCGAATACGACAACTGGCTTGGCCGCTACGAGGCAGAGGAAGCGGCTGTGCGGGCCGAATTCGATCGCGTCATGTCCGGCAAGCTGGATGTCGAGGGCGTCTCCGACGCGCTGCACAGCCTGAAGGCCGAACTCGCCTCCGATCCGCCGAAGATCGCAAGCCGCGTCTCCTCCCAGCGCACCATCGAGGCGTTCGCGGCCGCCATGCCAGAGCTGATCGGCGGCTCGGCAGATCTGACCGGATCGAACAACACCAAGGTCGGGGCCTTCGAGATCCTGAACAGGGACAATTACGGCGGCCGGTACCTCCACTACGGCGTGCGTGAGCATGCGATGGCGGCGGCCATGAACGGCATGGCTTTGCACGGCGGCGTGGTGCCGTTCGGCGGCACCTTCCTGGTGTTCACCGACTACTGCCGGCATTCGATCCGCCTGTCCGCCCTGATGGGCATCCGGGTGATCTACGTGATGACCCACGACTCGATCGGCCTTGGCGAGGACGGTCCGACCCACCAGCCGGTGGAGCATCTGGCCAGCCTGCGGGCGATCCCCAATCTGCACGTGATGCGCCCGGCCGACGCCGTTGAGACTGCCGAGTGCTGGGACCACGCGCTGGCTCGGTCCGACGGTCCAACCGTTCTGGCGCTCAGCCGCCAGGGCCTGCCGGGCGTGCGGACCATCCACACCGGCGAGAACCGCTCGCAGAAGGGCGGATACCTGCTTTCGGAGGGTAAAGGCCCCCGCGACGTGACCTTGGTCGCGACCGGCTCCGAGGTCGATATCGCCCGCCGAGCCAAGCAGCTGCTGGAAAAAGACGGGATCAACGCCTGTCTGGTCTCGATGCCCTGCGCCGAGCTGTTCGACGCTCAGGACGACGCCTACAAAGCCCAGGTTGTCGGCGACGGGGTGCCGATCGTGGCGGTCGAGGCCGGGATCCGGCAATCCTGGGATCGGCTGCTCGGCCACAGGGGCGGCTTCGTGGGAATGTCGGGGTTCGGGGCTTCCGCTCCGGCCGGAGACCTCTATATGCACTTTGAGATCACACCCGAGGCGGTGGCCCGGGAAGCCCTGCGCGTGATCGGCCGCGCCGACGATTAGTCGTCGGATCCAAAGCGCGGGCCGTGACATCGCGCGACCAACGAGGAGGAAAGACCATCATGGCGACCAAGATCGCGATCAACGGATTCGGACGGATTGGCCGGCTGGTGCTCCGCGCCCTGGCGGAAGCCAAGCGCGACGATATCGAAGTGGTGCTGATCAACGATCTGGGACCGGTCGAGTCGAATGCCCATCTGTTCCGTTACGATACGATCCACGGCCGCTATCCCGGCACGGTGACCACCGGCGAGGACTGGATGGATATCGGGTTCGGCAAGATCAAGGTCACCGCCGAGCGGGATCCGGCCAAGCTTCCGCACAAGGAGCAGGGCGTCGACATCGCGATGGACTGCACCGGCATCTTCACCAAGCGCGAGCAGGCCGCCCTGCATCTGGATGCGGGCGCCAAGCGGGTGCTGATCTCGGCACCGGCCACCGGTGCGGATCTGACGGTCGTCTATGGCGTGAACCACGACAAGATCACCGCCGAGCACACGGTTGTCTCGAACGCCTCCTGCACCACCAACTGCCTGGCACCCGTGGCCTATGTGCTGAACAACGCGATCGGGATCGAGCGCGGCTACATGACCACGATCCACGCCTATACCGGCGACCAGCCGACCCAGGACACACTGCACAAGGACCTGCACCGGGCCCGGGCCGCCGCCATGTCGATGATTCCCACCTCGACCGGTGCCGCCAAGGCGGTGGGTCTTGTGCTGCCGGAACTGGCGGGCAAGCTGGACGGCACCTCCGTCCGGGTTCCGACCGCCAACGTCTCGCTGATCGACTTCAAGTTCCAGCCGAAGCGCGACACGTCGGTCGAGGAGGTCAACAAGGCGATGACCGACGCGGCCAACAGCAACCAGCTCAAGGGCATTCTGGGTGTGAACGCGGAGCCCCTGGTGTCCAGCGACTTCAATCATGACAGCCACAGCTCGACCTTCGATCTGAAACAGACCCAGGTGATCGAAGGCAAGCTGGTCCGCGTGATGTCCTGGTACGACAACGAATGGGGCTTCTCGAACCGGATGCTCGACACCGCCACCGCCATGGCGCGCACGATCTGAGACCGGCCGAGACAGAGGGAGACGATGCGATGAAGATGACCCAGAAGGTCAAGAAGATCCTGGACTGCTACGAGAGCGACAATCCCGGAACCAAGGCCAATCTGGCCCGCATCCTGATGCAGGGCAAGTTGGGCGGCACCGGCAAGATGGTGATCCTGCCGGTCGACCAGGGCTTCGAGCATGGCCCGGCCCGCAGCTTCGCGCCGAACCCGGCGGCCTACGATCCGCATTACCACTACAAGCTTGCGATCGATGCCGGTTTGAACGCCTATGCCGCCCCACTCGGCATGCTGGAAGCGGGGGCCGACAGCTTCGCCGGTCAGATTCCGACGATCCTGAAGGTCAACAGCGCCAACAGCCTGGCCCGCGACAAGGACGGCCCGACCCAGGCGCTGACCGGCTCGGTCGGGGATGCGCTGCGTCTCGGCTGCTCGGCCATCGGCTTCACGATCTATCCGGGCTCCGACAACCAGTTCGACATGATGGGCCAGATCCGCGAGCTTGCGGAAGAGGCGAAGTCGGTCGGCCTGGCGGTGGTGATGTGGTCCTATCCGCGCGGCGGCGACCTGTCCAAGGACGCGGAGACCAGCGTCGACATCTGCGCCTATGCGGCGCACATGGCCGCCTTGATGGGCGCGCACATCATCAAGGTCAAGCCGCCGAAGGCCGGCATCGGCCTGGAAGCCGCGCGCAAGGCCTACGAGGGCAACGGCATTCCGACCGGCACGCTCGCCGAGCGGATCGCCCATGTGATGCAGGCGTCCTTCGACGGCCGCCGGATCGTGGTGTTCTCGGGTGGCGAGGCCAAGGGTATCGACGGTCTGCTGGGCGAGATCCGCGAGCTCTACCAGGGTGGCGCCAACGGCTCGATCATCGGCCGCAACACCTTCCAGCGTCCGCGCGACGAGGCGCTGGCCCTGCTCGGCCAGATCATCGAGATCTATAAGGGCAGGTGAGCGCTCAGCGCATTACAGGACTAACCATGACCACCGAACTCTACCTGATCACCCCGCCGCGTCTGGACGATGTGGCGGGGTTTTGCGATCTGCTCGGACAGGCGCTGGACGCGGGTGAGATCGCCTGCCTGCAGCTCCGCCTCAAGGACGTGGACGAGGAGACGGTCAAACGGGCGGTCGAGGCGATCCTGCCGGTCTGCCACGCCCGCCGGGTCCCGCTGCTGCTGAACGACGATCCGGAACTGGCGGTCGCCACCGGCTGCGACGGCGTCCATGTGGGCCAGGACGACATGCAGTTCCGGGGCGCGCGCAAGCTGATGGGGGAGACCGCCATGATCGGCGTGACCTGCAAGGACAGCATCCCGCTCGCGCTCGATGCGGCGGACGAGGGGGCCGATTACGTGGCGTTCGGCGCGTTCTTCCCGTCCTCGACCAAGGACAGCACCACCGCAGCCTCGCTCGAGACCATTGAATTCTGGACTCAGGCGATGACGGTGCCCTGCGTCGCCATCGGCGGCATCACACATGAGAACTGCGGCCCGCTGGTCGCGGCGGGCGCCGATTTTCTGGCGGTGATCGGCGGCATCTGGGGCCACCCGGACGGCCCGGCGGCGGCGGTCAAGGCCTTCGAAGCCACCATCGCGGCCCACGCGCCGGCCGAAGACTGAGGCAGCCCCTCAGTAGCGGATCAGCTCCGCCCAGATCGCCAGCGCCTCGTTCTGCATGGTCTCGCCTTTGGCGTTCGCGAACCAGGGCACGTTGAGCAGTCGGGACTCCACCAGCTGTCCCTCGGACCGGAACCGGGTATCGCGCAAGGCGCCCTCGGTCTCGTCGCGGGGCTCAAGCCGATTCTCGTGGTAGAGATGGCGGGTCCGGTGCCTGATCAGGCTGTCAAAATAATAGGCCTGCGAGTCGGCCTGCATGTGCTGCAGGGAGAGAAAGTTCAGCATCACATCGACAGGGCGATCCATTTTTTCGGCCAGGAGCCAGGGCGCGAGAATGTTGATGTTTCCATCCCGCAGCCGGTCCGTCTCCGCCCAGACCAGGTTCACCCGCTCCGGGAACACGGCGTCCAGATAGCGCGCCGCCAAGGCCATGTTGAGCGGCATGTCGACGTAGATCGCCGTCTCGGCACCCGACCAGATCATGAGATCGGCGAGGGTTTTTCCGAACCCTCCGCCGAGTTCGAGAACCGTCGCAGGCCGGTCGTCGAGCGTTTCCAGCATGGACACGGTCCGTACCGCCCGCGCCGCCATCCGGATGGAGAACCGCGAGCAGATGATCAGTCGGCCTTCTGCGACGCACACGCCCTTGGCGCCGCCGCAGTCGATGCCGTCCTCGACCGTGCGCAGAAACAGCGGCACCTGCGCCGGGTCGATCTGAGAGAGTTCGGCATCGAACTCCGCCTGAAGCGCATCCGAGTATCCAGCGTTTGGAATCAGCTTGGTGTAGGGAAACTTCTGGAATGGCTGGGCCTTCAGGATTTCAGCCTTACCGATCGCATAGTCCGTCACCTCGATCCCGATCCCACTGAGGTAGTGGTCTCGAAAGCGTTCAATCAGGTCCCGGCTCAGCGAGGGCTGAAATTTGAAACTGCGGTGACGACGATGCGCGTCGGACAGAGCCGTCCCCCTGAACCAGCCGGACGTGGCCTCTCTCGAGGCGGCCTCCGCCATGGCCGGGTACCGCGCCACTACCTCGTCGATCATCGCAAAGACTCCCAAACCGCCGTCCCCCGTGCGCAGGTGGTTAGACTGACCCGGGTTTTCCAAGTCAAGCGACGCCGCGAACGATAGAACAACAAAAATTTCTCTGGCGGCTCAGAGAGATTTCAGGATATCGGTGATCCGTTCCGACCGGTGCACCTCTCCCGCCTTCGTCCCCTCCCCGGATCTTGAGTGATGCTGTTGCGCAGAGCCCGCCCGGATGATCTCAGCGAAATCTATGACGTCCGCCAGACCGCAACCGAGAACCGCCTCTACGAGAGCCGCGAGGTCTTCCTGGAGATCGCGCGTCCGGTCGTCGCCGACCGGATGTGTTGGGTCTGTGAGGTGCGGAACCGGCGGATCGCGGGTTTCGGGGCCGCGATCGCGGCTTCCGGCGCGATTGATGCGCTGTATGTCCGCCCGGACATGGAAGGCCGCGGGGTCGGCAAAGGGCTGCTTCGGAAATGCTGTGATGATCTGCTGCTGCGCGGTCACCGGATCGCCTGGCTCACGACCGGCGAAGGAACCCGCGCCGAGGGCTTCTACCGCAAGCTCGGATGGCGTTCATTCGCCAGCAAAACCCCCGGTGAAGTGCTGTTTCGCCGCAGCTTGCTGCGTTGACACGGACAGCCTATGAGCGGAATGACAGGGCCACGAAAAATTTGCTATAAACCGTCCCTCGGAAGACCGGCACAGACCGTGTCCCCGTGGGTGGAAACCAGCGACGCCTGTCCAGCTCGGAACCCGGCCTGGACCGGCAGCGCCACAGTCTCAAGGATGACCGAGATGAGTGCTTATGCGGCCCCGGTGCGCGACATGCGTTTCGTGATGAATTCTGTTGTCGGCCTCGACCGCGTGGCCACCCTGCCCGGTCTCGAAGCCGTGGAACCGGATCTGGTCGACCAGATCCTGGAGGAAGGCAGCAGACTGGCCGTCAACGTTCTGGCGCCGCTGAACGCCGTGGGCGACAAGCAAGGCGCCAGGATCGAAAACGGGGTGGTGCGCGCCGCAGATGGGTTCGCTGAGGGCTACCGGCAGTTCATCGAGGGCGGCTGGAACGGCGCGCCCTTCGAGGAGGACTGGGGTGGGATGAATCTGCCCTGGCTGGTCTCCACCGCGCTGCAGGAAATGTGGCAGGCTTCCAATCTGGCGTTCGGTCTCTGCCCGCTGCTGACCCAGGCGGCGATAGACGCGCTGCGGGAGGTCGGCACCGACGAGCAGAAGGCGCTCTACCTGCCGAAGCTGGTCACCGGCGAGTGGACCGGCACCATGAACCTGACCGAACCTCAGGCCGGTACCGATCTCGGCTCGATCCGGACCAAGGCCGAGCATGCCGGTGACGGGACCTACCGGGTCCGGGGCCAGAAGATCTACATCACCTGGGGCGACCACGACATGACGGACAATATCGTCCATCTGGTCCTGGCCCGTTCGCCGGACGACATTCCGGGCGTGAAAGGCCTGTCGCTCTACATCGTACCGAAATTCATCCCAGACGCCGACGGTCGGCCGGGGATCCGCAACGACGTCAAGCCGCTGTCTCTCGAGCACAAGCTGGGCATCCACGCCTCCCCCACCTGTATCATGGCCTATGGAGAGGCCGAGGGTGCCGTCGGCTACCTTGTCGGCGAGGAGAACCGCGGCATCGAGTACATGTTCATCATGATGAACAACGCCCGGCTGGCGGTCGGCCTGCAAGGCCTGGCGATGTCGGAGCGGGCCTATCAGCAGTCCGTGGACTACGCCAGGAACCGGGTTCAGAGCCGCGCCCTGGCCGGCTCTCCGTCGGCCGTCGCGATCATCAACCACCCGGATGTGCGCCGGATGCTGATGACCATGCGCGCCCAGATCGAGGCGATGCGCGGGCTGATCTACGACGTGGCCGCGATGACGGATATTGCCGACAGACATCCGGACGCGGCAACCGCCAAGGCCGCCCAGCAGCGGGTCGATCTGCTGATTCCAGTCGTGAAGGCCTGGTGCACCGATACCGGCGTGGAGATCTGCTCGACCAATGTGCAGATTCACGGGGGCATGGGCTTTGTCGAGGAGACGGGCGCGGCACAGCACTACCGCGATGTCCGGATCACGCCGATCTACGAAGGCACCAACGGCATCCAATCGCTGGATCTGGTCGGTCGCAAGGTGGCACGGGATGGCGGAGCGGCCGCGCGGGCCTTCCTGGACGATCTGGACGCCACGCTTGCGGCGCTGAAAGCGGCGGGCGACGACACCACCATGGCCGCCACGCACAAACGATTGTCGGTGGCCCGCGACGCATTGTCCGAAGCCACCGATTGGGTGGTGGCAACGATGCCAAGTGATGCCGCGGCGGGGGCAGCCCCTTCGGCCCTATACCTGAAGCTGTTCGGGATCACGGCAGGCGGTTGGATGATGGCCCGGGCGGCCCTCGCGGCGAAGGATGGCTCCGAAGACCCGGAGTACCTGAAGGCCAAGATGACAACGGTTCGGCACTATGCCGACCATATCCTGACCCAGGCACCCGCTCTCACGGATGCGATCACCGCTGATGGAGGCACCGTGATGTCCTTCGCCGTCGACCAGTTCTGAGCTCCGGTTTCGGATGGCAGGGACAGCCCATCGAACGATCGGCCCTTCCCCGTATCCGGTCCTGACATTCGGGCTTGAGGAGCGCGGCAGCCACTAAGAACCGGTTGAAAAGGTTGCGTCATGTAGCGAATCCACATCTCTCGAGCCGCGCTCCCAGCCCCGGTCCGTGGAAACACAGAACGATAAAATCGTAGGCAAAATGGTTCTGTATCAGTAGGATATCCCAATCGTTTTCGATATGGATTTTGACGCGAGACGCTCTCTAGAGGGATTTGACTATGTCAGGACGTCGAACTGCGGCCAATCTGGCGCTATGGGCTGCGATTTTCGCCTTGATGACGGCCGATACCTCAAATGGTCGGGCGAATAGCGACGTTGTATCGGATACGACCGTGGGCGCGCGGGCGGACACAAATGTGCCGGTGAAACCGGCGGCGGCCAACGCACCTCGCCCGGGCCTTGACAGCGCGGATCGTGGCACCTGGGCCTCGTGGCTCGGCGCAACAGCCATGGCGGTCGGGGAGACCGGCCAGCAGGCGGCGAGCGCCGCATACTATTTGGGTGGCGAAGTCTTGGACTCCAGCCGCATCATCGGGCTCTCTACACTGCGCGGTTTCGGATTGATCGAAGGCCCTCCGGCTCTTGGCGCCGACGGCACCACGGAAGACGGAACCGTTAGCGCCTGGGTCGACCTGGGCCTGGGCGGCGGCCCAGCGAAATCCGATACCGGACAACCCGTCATACGCAAGACAACTGGCCTCGCCGACGGCCAAGCCCAGGCGGCGATGGGTGTCGCGCATGTCGATAGCGAAAAGGGTGGTTCCCGCGGAGCACCGCTCGTGGACACCCATTCCGGGGAGTCGACGAACGAATTGATCAGCCGGGTTTCCTCGACTTCGCAATCCTTAAATCCGGCCAGGCCGGCCGGGGGATCTGTTGCGGATCTCCCGTTGCCGGTCTCCTGCGAATGGTCATCCCTGTCGCAGTCGGCCACCCCGGGCCTGAGCGCCGATGACATCGGCACGCTTACGGGGTTGGGCCTGATGGATGAGAGCGCGCGGCGCCTGTCCGACGGAACCGTGTTCTTTCCGGTCGTAACCCAACGGCTTCTTCAAGTTCGGACGGCGGTCGCATGTGACGGCCAGGTCGCCAGCACCCGGCGTTTGGTCGGACACGTGATCGCCAATCCGACCAGCAGCGGGCTGGTCCAGGCGGAACAGGACGGCCGGGTCGAAAAGGGCGCGTTCGGGTTCCCGGTGATCGGCCAGAAGGTGCAGCAGGGAGAACTTCTCGCCTATCTCAGTCCAATTCTGTCGACCAGCGAACGCGCGCAGCTCAACCGGGAAATCGAGACCCTCAGAGGCATGGTCGCCGCCAAGGAGTTGGAGATTGCGCGGACACGTGAGATGCCGCTGCTGCCATTTCGTGACGGCCGCATCCTGTCGTTGCGGCTTGAGCTGAACACGCTGAAATCCCAACGCGACGCGCTGATCGAAGGCCTTGACGGACGCCAGCCTCTGGTCGCCTCGGTGTCTGGCGTCATCGTGGAGTCTCAGGTGCGGGTGGGGCAGGTGATCGAGGCCCGCCATGTACTCTGGGAAATCGCCGATGCTGACGACCTTTGGGTCGAAGCGGAGATGTTCGACGGCCAGCCACTGAATGTGGTCCCGGGTTCGACGGCGGTGACGTCGGGAGGATTGGAGATGGGCCTAAAGTTCATCGGCGCCGGGCTCTCGACAACGGAATCTCAGGCGTCTCCCGTGCAATTTCAGGTCACGTCGATTCCGGAAGGTGTCCGGATCGGCGAACGGGTTGTCGTCAATCTCCGCGAAGGCGGACTGCAGTCCGGGACCCTGATCCCCAAGAGCGCGATGCTCCGCCGGCCGAACGGCGAGATGGTCGTGTGGTCTTCGTTCGGCCCCGAACGCTTTGAAGCCCTGAAAGTCGACTGGAAGCCCGTCGATGGCAGCACGGTTCTGATCGAAGCGGGTATTTCCCCGGGAATGCGGGTCGTGGTCGACGGCGCATCCCTCCTGTCCGAGGTGAGATGAAGATGATCCAGATGCTTGAGCGACAGAACGGCGCCAAGACCGCCCGCCCGGGACGCTTGAAGATCGGAGCGTTGCTGGCATCGGCGCTGATCCTCGGCTGGACCGCGCCGGGTCTTGCCCATGAAGGCCACAACCATGGGGACGAGGTCGAGCGTCCGCCTGCGGATCTTCAGGATCTGAAACCGCGCGCCGTCGCCACCGGGGCCGCGTTCCAACTGGTTGGGATTCCGGTTTCGGGCGCGCTTGCGATCTTCATCGACAGTGTGGCCAGCAACACCCCGGTCACCGGAGCGTTTGTCGAACTGATGACCGCGGGCGACGCGACGCTTGTTGCCGAAGAAGTGGTGCCGGGCCTCTACATGGCGTCACCCTGGCCGCCTCTGGGCGTTTCGCCGGACCAACTGGTCGGTTCGGAGGTCATCACGACAATCGTGGCGGAGGATGGTGACGATCTTCTGCTGGTCCGCCTCCCCGATGGGGTCGCCAACCCGACCGGTGCTGAGACCGCCGGGACCGGCGCCGAAGCCGCGGTCGGGACCAAGGTCGCCTCGATGGTCTCGAGCGACGCGGAAAGCTGGGGCGGCAGTGCCCTGCTCATCCTGGCGGGAAGTATCCTGTCCCTTGCCGGTGTCTTCGCGGGCCTCCGCAATCGCGGGGTCGGCCGGTGGATCGGGTTCGGGGCGATCGCGATGGGCGCCGTGATCGGAATGTCCTCCTCAGGTATCGTCTGACGGTTCTTCATCCGCTCTTGTGCGGTATGTGACCAATCATCCAGGAGCAGACCGTTAGATGTTTTCGTATGTGGTCGATCAGAGCCTCCGCAACCGGCTTTTTGTCGTGGTCATCGCGCTTATCATGTTGGGGTACGGCGCGTTCACCCTGACCCGGATGCCGGTCGATGTGTTTCCGGACCTGACCCGACCCACCGTGACCCTCATCACCGAAGTCGGTGGCTTGTCGGCGGAAGAGGTCGAGGCACTCGTCACCTACCCGATCGAGACCGGCATGGTCGGCATGCCCGGGCTGGAACGGGTCCGCAGCGTGTCCAGCCGAGGCCTGTCCATGGTCTATCTGGAGTTCGGCTGGGACACGGATGTCTACCAGGACCGCCAGTTCGTGGTCGAACGGATGGAACAGGTCTCCGAGAGCCTGCCGGAGGACGTGGTTCCCTTCATGACACCGATGTCGTCCATCATGGGCGAGATCATGCTGATGGGGTTCACCGGCGACGGAATCTCTCCGATGGCCCTGCGGGAACTCGTCGACTGGGTCGTGCGACCACGGATCATGGCGATTTCCGGCGTCGCCCAGGTGATCCCGATCGGCGGCGAAGTCCGACAACTCCGGGTCACGCCCGATCCGGAGCGAATGATGGCGCTGGGGATCACGGTGGATGATCTGACCGGCGCGCTCGAAAATTTCGGATTGAACACCGGCGGCGGGTTTATCGAGCAGGCGGGTCGCGAATACGTCATTCGAAATGTCGGCCCCGGCCACCGCCCCGAAGACGTGCGCGATCTGCGGATCGCCGATCGTGGCGGCATAGCGGTGCCTTTGAAGCAGATCGCCGATGTTGGCTACGCCGCCGCCACCAAACGCGGAGATGCCGGGTTCAACGGGCAATCGGCGGTCATCGTGTCGGTGATGAAGCAGCCCGGCGTGGACACACTCGCACTCGTCTCGGAAGTCAAAACGGCCATGGCCGCCCTGTCTTCGAGCTTCCCCGACGGCGTCCAGGTTCACGAGCCGATTTACGATCAGAGCGATTTCATCTCGACCTCGGTCGACAATGTGGAGACCGTGCTGATCGAGGCCTCGATCGTGGTCACCATCGTCCTGGCCGTGTTTCTGGTGAACGCCCGCACCACCCTGATCTCGCTGAGCGCGATCCCGGTTTCCGCCATGGTCGCAATCCTGGTGCTGCACGCCATGGGGCAGTCGATCAACACCATGACCTTGGGCGGGCTCGCGATTGCGATCGGGGAGCTAGTCGACGATGCGGTGGTGGGTGTCGAGAACGTGTTTCGCCGCCTGCGTCTCAACGCGGCCTCAAGCCGTCCCAGACCGGCGATGGAGGTGATCGCGGAGGCCTCGATCGAAGTCCGGTCCGGAATCATGATTGCAACAATCATCATCGTGGTGGTTCTGGTTCCGCTCTACGCGCTCTCGGGCATCGAAGGCCGGATGTTCGCGCCGTTCGCGACCGCCTATATCATCGCGATCCTGGCGAGCCTGGTGACCGCCGTCATGCTGACCCCGGTCATGTGCTACTACCTGCTGCCGAACACCCCGCTGCTGCACAAGGGCGACGGCGCGGTGCTGAACTGGCTGAAAGGGATCAACCGGAAGATCGTCGCCTGGGCCCTTGGGCGAGCCAAGGCCGTGCTCGCGGTCTCCATCGTCGGCGCCTTCCTCATCGGTTCGACCGCCCTGCTCCTGCCTCGGGTCTTCATGCCGACCACGAACGAGGGCTCGATCGTGGTCCTGGTTCAAATGCCCGCCGGCACATCTCTGGGAGAGTCGACCCGGATCGGCCAGACGATCGAAAACGTCATCATGCAGGTGCCCGAAGTGTTGGCGGTCGGCCGCCGCAGTGGTCGGGCCGAGCTTGATGAGCATGCTGAGAACGTCAATGTGAGTGAGATCAACGTCCGGCTGGATCGCAGCGGGCGCAGCAGCCAAACCGTGCGGGACGAGATCCGTGAACGTCTCAACCCCTTTCCGATTCGGGTGATCATGGACGAGCCGCTGTCGCACCGGATCGATCACATGATCTCCGGCGTTCGGGCCAAGATCGCGCTGAAGCTGTTCGGCGACGACCTGGACGTCCTTCAGACGATCGCGCAGGGCTTCGAAGGAAAACTCCGCGACATTCCCGGCATCGATGATGTCGGCGTCTCGACCCAGGCGAGGCTGCCGCAGATCTCGATTTCGGTGGACGCGGAGCGGGCATCCGCCTATGGGATCGCGCCTTCCGAGGTACTGCAAACCATCCAGAACCTGACCCTGGGCACCAATGCTGCCGAGGTTTTCGAGGGGGAACGCCGCTTCGATCTGGTGGTGCGCATGAAGGACTCGGACCGGACCAGCGAGCGGCTGATGTCGCTGCTGATTTCCACGCCCCGCGGTCATGTGCCGCTGTCCACCTTTGCCGAAATCTCCGAGTCAGACGGCCCGAACAACATCAACCGGGAGAATATGCGCCGCCGCGTGGTCGTCCGTGCCAATGCGTCGGGAGATGACATGAGCGAGGTGGTCGAGGCGATCAAACAGACCGTCGCCGAAACCAAGCTGCCCTCCGGGTATTTCGCGGTGTTGGACGGCACGTTCCGCGCCGAGGAAAGCGCATCGAAGGCCATTCTGATCCTGTCGATCGCGTCCCTGGCCATGATTTTCGTGGTGCTCTATTCACGCTACAAGCGGGCCAGTCTCTGCCTCATGATCATGGCGATCATTCCGATGGCGACGGTGGGCGGTATCGTCGGGCTGTGGGTGGCGGGTCTGCCGCTCTCGATAGCCGCGATGTTCGGCTTCGTGACCCTTGCGGGGATCACCGCGCGGAACGGGATCCTGAAGATCAGTCACTACATCAATCTGGTCCTGTACGAAGGGGAGCGGTTCAACGACGCCCTGATGATTCGGGGCAGCGAGGAACGCCTGGCCCCGGTTCTCATGACCAGCGTCTCGGCCGGCCTGGCCCTGATCCCGCTGCTGTTCGGCGGTGACGTCCCGGGTAAGGAGATCCTGCATCCAATCGCAGTGGTGATTTTCAGCGGACTGATCAGCGCACTGCTTCTGGACACTTTCCTGACGCCGGTCCTGTTCCGGCTTTTCGGAGAGAATGCATTGAAATACCTGCAGGGCATGGCCGACGCCAGAGCCTTGAAGGAAGCCTTTTAGTTCTACACGACATGCCGGAGATCCGGCTTGAGAGGAGCTGTCCGATGATTTCTTACGTCCCCCGCCTCGCCCGGGTGCTCACGGTCTGCATGGCCGTGGCCGGCGGTCTGGCAATGTCCATGCCCGCTCTGGCGCAAAGCTCGCATGAACACTCGCACGACGAAGGTCCCCATGGCGGCCAGATCGCAGAAGTCGGTCCCTATGATGCAGAGATCGTTCTCGAAGACGGGGAAATCCGAATCTACGTGATGACCCACGACGATCCGGCGGCTGCGGTCGCCGTCAGCGGCGGGGACGTCGTCGTGCTCACCGGCGGCGGCAGCAAAAAGATCACCCTCAGCCCCGATGGTGACTCACTGCTCGGCAAGCCCGATTTCGAGATCGAGGAAGACGCCAAGGCCGTGATTCGGGTCACAACCGCGGACGGCAAGACGCATGCCGGCAAGGCTCAGATCGAGACGGATTAAGGTGTCTCCCAAACCCGCAACGGCATAGAGTCCAAATCATGGGATATGATATCGGACTCTATCTGGCCAGCGTTCCACTGGAAACTGCGGTGCCGCTGTTCCTGGCCGTAGGCATCCTGGTTTCGATCCTCGGCTCGTGGGTGGTGAATTCGATATTCACCCCCTTTGAGCTTGAGGCGAACAATGGGGTTGGCGGCGCCAAATTTGCTTTTCTCGGAGAGGTTTACGCCGTCACGCTGGGTCTGGCGCTGATCGGCGCCTTCGATCATTACACCACCTCTCAGACCAATGCCCAGAAGGAGGCCGCCACCCTGGCCAGCCTGAAGGGAGCAGCAGAGGTCTACAATCTCCCGGAACAGGCTGCCGACCAGCGCGCCATGCACGACGCCGTGACGGCATATGCGCGGGCCGTCGTGGATCGGGAATGGGGGGTCATGAGCTACGGGATCGCCGATACCGAAGTCTCAATCCGATTGGGGGAAATCCGGGCTGCCTTTCTCGGCGCAGATCCTCTGACGGCAGGACAACAGGCGCTTCAACAAAACACTGTCGAATGGGTGCGTCAGCTCAGCGAATATCGCACCCTACGACTGACGACGGTTTCAAGGTCTCTGGTGGCTCTTGTCTGGATCGTCGTGATTGTCGGGACCCTAACCGCCATCATATTTCCCTGGTTTTTCGGGACCTTCAACATCCTGGCCCAGGGAGCCATGTCCGCGCTCTTGGTGTCGTTCCTGATGCTGCATCTGCTCGTGATTCTACAGCTCAGTTATCCGTTCGTCGGCGATGCGTCGATCAGTTCGGCCGCCTTCCTGGATGTGATGCGATAGCGACTTTATGCTGTCATCCGCCGTCTCGGATCAATTCGTAGACCATATGCGTGGTCAAGGTCTCACCGACCTCGATCTCCACACCGATCAGACCGTAATCGGCTCCGATATCGACCAGTCGCCAGTCGGACGCGTCCAGCAAGGTGCGGGTCAACTCCAGTTCGGGGCGCGCCTTGGCCTCGGCCGCGAGCAGGACATTTCGCCACAAGGCCATCCGACGGTCCGTCTCGATCTCACGCTCGAAGTCGAAGCTCAAGAGCAGATGACCCTGATTCACTTGGGAAATCTTGTAGCCTGCGAGGGAGAAACCAGCCTCGCGGCCGATCTCGGCCAATGGCTCGGGTCCCTCGATGGCCATACGCCGAATGGCTGAGGCCGCAAGCTGCATCCGATCCGGTCGATCCAGGGACTTCACGACGCCGAAGAACCACTCGCTCACGGTTCGATCCAAATCGGCGAGAAACTCCGAGACGTCCGCGATCGCATCGCCGACAACACCCGCTTGAGCAGGCTTCGGTCCACTGACCGCAAGCATCGCCGTCACCAAGACCATCAAATAAGCGCTGCGCAGGCTGTTCCGGCGTCGCGAGTCGGAGACGATCATGGGACCAGGGTTCTGCATGGGCAGACTAAACAGGAAATCTGGAAACTGGGCAACAGCCCGATGAATCCAAGGATTTACGGAACCGTGCGATCCCCGCATCGACAACCGTGTTTCACGAGCCACGCCGTTAGGTCATGATATCGCTCTTCTGGTCCAACCGGGTGAACTCGCCATGGCAAACGTTCTTGTTGTCTCTACCAGCAAGGGGGGAACCGGAAAGACCACACTCGGTGTCTCGCTCGCCGCCTATTGGCGGGATCAGGGCAAAAGGGTTTCGATCCTAGATACGGATCCGAATGAGGCAATGACCCGCTGGGCCGGGAAAAGCCAGACCGGGTTCCAGGGGATTGAGGTCCGGTCGAGTTCGAACGAGCACGATATCATCGAGAACGTGCAACAGCTCGGAGCGAATGCGGATCTGGTGGTTGTCGATACGGCCGGGTTCGGCAACCAGTCGATGATCTATGCGGTCGGGATCGCCGATCTGGTTCTGGTCCCCGTGATGGCGGATGAGGCCAGCCTGTTCGAGGCTGCCAAGATGAAACGCGTGATCGACAGCGCCAGTGCCCTGACGCGACGCGACATCAACTTCCGGACGGTTCTGAATCGGGTCAAGCGGACAACCACCGTGGTGCGGCATACCGAGCGGAATCTGGAGCAGTTGGGCCTGAGACCGACCGCCACCCGCATCGGTGATCGGGTGATTTTCCAGGAGGCGTCATATCACGGGGAAACCCCGCTCAGCCTGATGCCTGGCAACCGTGCGGCCCTGGAAATTCGAAATCTGGCACGGGAATTGGAACCCGAGCTGTTTATTTGAAGACTTGGTGCGGCGACCATCTGGTGATCCCGCCATTCCCCGGGAGCACTCTTTCGGCATGAAAAAAGGGACCCGGTGGCCCCTTCTCTCCGATCAAACCGGTCACGGACCCTACTGGGCGCGGGCGACCGCCTCGATCATGTAGACGTCCAGATCGGCCACTGCCTCGGCAGCGAGGTCGCGTGACTGGACCGCGGCAATCCAGGACTCGGTCTTCGCCTTCATCGCCTCCGGCAAAGCCTCGAGCTCCGCGATGGCCATGTCGAACGCACCGGCCCGGACCATTTCCTCGGCCCGCGCCATGATGCTCAAGGGCCCGTCACCATCCGGCACACCGTCCAGCCGCCACCGCAGGCGGATCGTAGCTGCCGTCAGGGAGGCCATGGTCTCGGAAATCGTGCGGGCGATTTCACCGCCACCGGATTCTATGATCTGGGACGCAGCGACCACGTCCTGCGACACCTCGTCGAATGTGCGCTGCAAATCCTGATCGGTCGGAATACCGATCTCAGCCCAGGGATCCAGAGCATAGACCGACTCCATGGCCGGGTCGTTTTCACCGACGATCGCCCGGAACAGATTGAGCTTGTCGGCGAACGGGCCACCGGAGTTTATCTCCTCACGCAGATCGTCGGCGACGATGAGAATGGCCGGGACTTTTACCGCACGGATCGAGGTATTCAGTGTCACCTGACCCTCGGACAACTGGGTCACGGTCGCGCTCAACTCCGCGACACTTCCGATCAGCGCCTTCTGATCGGCCTCCAGCTTCGCGACAGCGCTGCTTTTGCCGTCACCACCCCATACCAGGGGCCCCCAGACCGGCGTGGTCACGGCGATGATGACCGCCAGGACACTTGCCAAAAGTGGCAATGTGCTACTGCCGCCACCGGTCGTCCCACTGCCGCCCGGTGGCGTCGAAAACTTCGTGGATGTGGTCGAGCCACTGTTCGCCGCAGGCGTCGATGGCGGTGTGGCTGTGGAAGAACTGGAGGTGCTTGAACCGCTCATGTTACGCCGTTTCGGTGGGGGTGGAGGTGCTGCATTGGCACCTAGGTTGGAAGAACTTGGAGAATCAAGCCGTGTGGAAGGTGGTACCGCAGCCGCAGCCGCGCTTTTTTTCGTCCCGGACTTGGAAGCAGCGGCAGCCTTCGGCGACCGCGCTTTTTTGGAAGCCGTCGAGGCGGTCGCAGCGGCTTTCGGTTTCGGCGCTACGACCTTGGCCGCGGGTTTCGCTGCCTTGGGTTTCCGAAGGGCAGGTTTCTTAGGTTCCGAAGTTGTTTCCGGTCCGACATTTCTAGCGCCGGAGCCGCCGTCACTGTCCGCGTCGCTCACCGCTATCCCCCGTCAAAACTTACTTTGATCCGTCATAGCCTACACCAAATTGAACCGCCTGTATTGCGCCGCTTAACATGCCGACATCAAATCATCGCCTCGCATGCCAGCAAAACCGATACCGGGCGAGTCTTGAGTTAGTCTCAGTCCTTTTTTCCGGCGTATCGGTAGAACTGAAGCACGACCAGCGCCAGCGCTGCGGACCAAAAGTTCAAGGTGTTCAGGGTGTAGGGAAGCAGGGTGATGAGATAGGTCGTGACCATTTGTCCGATCAGAGCCGCGAAGACGATGCCGAACAGGCCGATGACGACTTCGATACCTCGAAGAAGCAGCAGGACCGACAGCAAACTTGCAATCCCCAAGGCCGCGAGACAGAGTCCATAAACCATCCATCCCATCGGGAGATCGGCAAGGCTCAACTGCGCCCAGAGCGGTGCGTAGTCGTAGAGCGCGGGATCGCCGATCGTCGAAAGGTACACCCGCCACGGCAGGTCCCACGGCCCACCGGCTTCAACGATGGTGTTGATCTCGTAAGCGGGGCGCGCTTCGTTGGTGATGAAAACCCCGAAGCCGAGGAGGATTCCGAAGCCGGTCGACAACTGGGACAAGAGCGGGATGCGGTCGAAGAACGCCAGCGACGGCACCCGCCAAATCAGGCGTGACGCATACACCCCCAACAGGGGAATCAACAAGAGGGTCGCGCCGATCAGAAATCGTCCGGCCAAGTTGAGGAATACGTCCGTCACACCGTGCGCTGCCTTTGGGGCCTAATCAGGGCCGCCGCCGCGTCAGTCCGGCTTCGCCGCCGCTCCGACGCCCGCTGCATCCCGACCGTAGACGACCGCCTCCAAACGCTGCATCGCCTGAGCAACCTGATAGCGATCGCGCAATCCGACCAACCAGTCGTTCAACGCGCCCGATCGGCTGTCCGTGATCATCACCGAAGCTTCCGCCACCGCCAACTCCAGATCGCCGCGCTCCAACGCGCTGTCAATCGTATCGGCCGCCGCTTCGAGCCCCCCGCTCAGCGCCGGCTGCGGAGAGGATACGCCACCGACCAGCATTGAGAACCATTGACCAATCTGCGCGCTCCAATTGGACGCCCGGCTGGCAATCGAGCTCGACTGGCTCGCTATCAAGCGCAGGTCTCTCCGAAGATCCTGGATCGAGTTCACACCCTTTGCCGAGACCTGAGTCAGCAGATCGAAAGCCGGTGAGGAGGTCGCAGCGTCGTTCAGGTTCTGTCTCGCAAAACTCAGTTCCTCGGGGAAAGGTGTGGAGTCATGTACCGCGCCCTGCAGTTGCAGAAGCGCGAGAACCGGCATGTTCTGCGACTGGAAGACCGAAACAAGCTGAGCCGTTCGCTCGTTGACATCCAGCAGCGCCTTGAAATCGTTCGTCAGGGTCTCGACGCGCTGATCAATCGCAGCCGTTCGCTCCGTCAGGGCCGACTGAGCCTCCACCGCTTCCACCATGCCGACCTCTATAGCATCCGAACGCTGTTCGAGGGCGGCGGCCATCTCCTGGGTCGCCCCAAGATCCGAGCTCAACGCGTCCTGGGCGGCCATCACCTCCGATTTCAACGCATCTATGGATGCCGCCAGGGACCCGGAGGCCGCCTGCAGTTCGCTGTCCAAGCGCATCACTTCCGAAGCCATATCGGCTTTCATCGCCTCAATCGCCGCCTGCTGCGCCGGGAGCTGCTCCGTCACATCTCCGGTCGCGCTCGACAAGGATTGGAGCCGCGCATCCACATCGTCTAGTTTTGCGGCCATCTCATCCCGCAGCAGCAACTCGCGCGCCGCCTCTTGAGTCAGGCCATCCGCCGCGACCACCCGTTCCAGGGCCGCCGTGAGGCGGTCGATCCGCGCGTCCAGCCCCTCATAGGTGACCTCCAGCCGGTCGGTGTCATATCCGGTGACCATATTGACCACCCGCTCGCTCAACTGGGGCACATACTCCAGAAGCAGTTGACGCGCTTCCGACCGGTAACTGGGCGCACCGAGGGAAACCACCGCAGCCGCCAAGGCGATCAGTGCAAAAATAAGGGTCCAAAACGTCGCGAACCAGCTTCCGCGCCGTTTCGCCGGCGGCGTCGCCCCCCCGGCTCCCACACCGCCGCCGGTCGCGGCACCGCCTCCGGAGCCGCCCGCACTTCGTCCGTCCGCCTTGAGTCCGGACCCACCGATGCCCGGGGCCGGCGATGCCGACGACAGGCTGGGTTTCGGCTCTGCCGACGCAGATGCGGCGGATGCCGCAGATGACGTTCCGGTCGGAGATGGGGATTTCGCCGTCTCCGAACTCATGGATACGCCTCCTGTGGTCTTGGCGTCCGTCGATGATTTCGGAACTTCGGCACTCATGTCTTCACCCGGCAGTGTCTGTGGCTGTGGCTCTGGCTTCGTGGTGTCGGGACCAGCCTGTGAAGACTCCTCGCCAACGCGAGACGCGCTCCCGGGGTACCGGTTCGCCAGTCGTTCCAGATCTGCTGGATCCACATTTGGAAGCCGTGGTCGGTTCGCCATAGACATACCCTCGACGCTTCTGCCCAGGCAGCTTGACCGGAATGGTTAGGCCAACCCTAGTCCGGGACGGAATTGAACCAACGACGCGACCGGATAACCCACCCGGCACGTCGCGGACGAATACCTTCTTCGACCATCAACGCCTTGACGCGTCGGCGGGCCTCATCCGGTGTGATCTTGCCGCGGGCCTTCGCTCGATACATCTCAGCCGCCTGCTCGAACTCCCGCCGGGACAACCGGCGACCGGAGTTCTGGTTGGCCTGCATGGTCAAAATCTCGCGCGTCGCGTCGTCGGCAACCCTCTGAAGCACGAGCTTCTGATCGTTCACGGTAGCCAACATGGATCCGTTCGCTTCGTCCAGGCTGAGATGGAACCTCGCCATACCGTCCTGAAGGAGACGGCGTTCATCCTCAACCCGAATGAAGCCTCCATTCATGCCTTCAATGCGAACCATGTCCGCAAATCGACGCCGTGTTTCCGGATCTGCTGTCATCTATGAAATATATCCATTTTGCGCGTGTCCCAGTTCGGGACGACTTAACGATGAACGGCGCCAAATCTGCAACTCGAGCATGGGTACCGCCGGTACACGCTCAAACATCTGATCGGCTCAAGGGCAATGCCGATGAGTGCCAGACATTCTCATCGTTCTTGCCGGCAATCAACCAGACGTCGGAGTCTCGATGATCGGCATCGGCTGTGTCATGAACCAGTGAGCACCAATCCCGCCCGCAACCGCGCCCGCCAAGGTCGCCATGCCGCCGCCGCCCAGCAGATCAATGACCAGCGCGCCCCCCAGGGACCCGATGGCGATGACGACGAGATCGTTGGTGGACACCATCACCACCTTCGAACCGTCGGACATCTGAGACGCCGCGTCCTGCGCGGCATCAACCATTTCATTCATCTTGGAGCGCATCTGATCGACCATGGTGCTCAGCGATTCAATCTGCTCCGGCGTCAGAATCGTTCCGCCGCCGGACGAGGAATCGCTGGTCACGGCAGGCGTTTCAACGGTTACCGATTGCGCCATAGCACCGCCTGTAACACCGAACATAAGACCGACCATCAGGATCAGGGTTGCAAAGGCCTTCATCGCGAATCTCCCGTGTGCGTCGTTTTCGTCATCGCCTTCGGACCATGACTTCGGATACGCTTTATACATAATGAACTAGCTTCGCTCAGAGGTCACTTATTTTGTTGCGCGTCAAGCCCGTCGGCGGCCCCAGTCACAAGATCACTTGATGGTCGATGTTGGGGAGGTGAAAGCGTCAAACATGCATTTTCATGCGCTTTCGCGAAGAATCCGTGCGGTATCGGCGGCGGTGTGCATGGCGTTGATCCTCGTGCTCGTAGGTGGCCCGAATTCTGGGGCCTGCGCGGCCACGATCGACCTGAGCGCCGACGCCGCGGCGATGATCGAGAGAGATACGGCAGCTCTGAAACGCTCAGCGTCGCGGCTGGTGGCGCGCCGTCTCGCCGCCCCCTTCGAACGGCTCGAAACCCGGGTGCCGTATTATGCGGACTGGGTCTACGGGTGGCTGTCGAGCGTTTGGATTAGTTTTGACATTCTGCGGGTCGGTTCCTGGGAAGTCGGCACTCAGATCTACAACAGCCAAGCCCCGACCCTGGCAGGTGTCCGACGGGAACTGGAAACCTATGTGGTCGACGAATTCGAACGCCAGGTGATCGTCCCGGACATCATGGAGGCACAACTGCTTGAGGCATGGACCCGGACCGTCGAGCGTGTTCGCGATCTGGATCACCGGCTTGCGGAGGAGCGTGTCAAACGCCTCGACAGCATGCTCAGCACCCTCGCGCTCGCGCCCGCGGATACGGCCGATGTCGTCGCAGCACGACGCTCCGTCGCTCGGCCGCTGCTGGAGACCTGGGCCCCCGATCCGCCGCCGACTTTAAGACATGCGCCGGGGGCCCAATTGCTGGACGCGCCAATGACAGAGAACGCCCGGTCCGGGCTCGTCCTGACCAGATCGTTCCGCCCTCTTGCCACCCGCGTGCTGAGCGTCGGAAGCCGCTTCGTGATCGTTCCCCTGATCGGCGGCGCGATCGTGGTGCCGGGGCTCGAAGCCGGCGGCGTGCTCGCGACCAGCGCACTGACGCTGATGGTCGTCGCCGGTTTGTGGAGTGCGGACTACGCCGCGAACTGGGCCGATGCCGCGCTCAACCGCCCCGGCTTCGAAGCCGAATTGATCGCCTCGATCCGCGGGGCGCAGGCCCGGACGGTGATGGAGGCGCGGGATCATATCGTCGGGTCCATGTGCCGGGCGATGGCGACCTGTTGATTCCTCCAGGCAGGACTGGCTATTCTGATCGTACCGTCCGACTTCTGCCCGATGCTGGGATTCGTGGATGAACGACTACAGACATTTGGATCTTTGGGCCTTTTTGGCACGGGTGCTGTACCCGTCGTTCACCGTGTTCGCGACCTTCAATACCAGCGGCTACTCGTTCTATCACTGGGTTGTCGAGCAGCCCGGCGACGACCTGATCCTGAAGGTCTTTGCGGGCGGACTGCTGGCGCTGTCCTACTACAACATCGGTGAAACCATGGCCGTGGCCCTGCAGCGGACCGGGCTGCTGATCGTCGTCGTCACCGGCTCGGCGGGCGCCTGGTATCTCATCGATCAGCGCTGGATCGCGGTCGACAGCCGCACCGATCTGATCAATGCGATGCAGATGACCCTGGTTCTGGTGATGGCGGTCGGGCTCAGCTACGCGCATCTGCATTCGCGGATCGGCGGCATCAAGGTTGTCGAGGAAGGCCGCAACGTCTGAGGCGCCGTCCCGGTCCCCGGGTCCATCATATGAAACACCCACCCGGAGCACGTCTGCCCGGGTGGGTGGATTTACAGCCTGCGGTACCAGCCGCCTAGGCGGAGGCCGCCTTCTTTTCCAGCCGCCGGCGATGGAGCACCGGCTCTGTATAGCCGCTCGGCTGCTCCCGGCCCTTGAAGACCAGATCGCAGGCCGCCTTGAACGCGATCCCGTCGAAACCCGGTGCCATCGGCTCGTAGGACGGATCGCCCGCGTTCTGCTTGTCCACCACCGCGGCCATGCGTTTCATGGTCTCCATGGCCTGTTCCTCCGAACAGACATTGTGATGAATCCAGTTGGCGATGTGCTGGCTTGAGATCCGGCACGTGGCACGGTCTTCCATCAGCCCGACATTGTTGATGTCAGGCACCTTGGAACAGCCGACGCCCTGGTCGACCCAGCGGACCACATAGCCCAGGATTCCCTGCGCATTGTTGTCGAGCTCGGCCTGGATGTCCTTCGGCTCCCAGTTCGGGCGGCTGGCGACCGGCACCGACAGGATGTCGTCGACCTTCGCCCGCTCCCGCTTCGAGAGGGTGTCCTGCACCTCGGCGACATTGATCCGGTGGTAGTGGGTCGCATGCAGGGTGGCAGCGGTCGGAGACGGCACCCAGGCCGTGTTGGCGCCGGCATTCGGATGACCGGCCTTCTGAACCAGCATGTCGGCCATCAGGTCCGGCATCGCCCACATCCCCTTGCCGATCTGCGCCTTGCCGCGGAGACCGCAGGCGAGACCCACATCCACGTTCCAGTCCTCATAGGCGCGGATCCAGTTGGACGCCTTCATGTCCCCCTTCCGGATCATCGGGCCGGCCTCCATCGAGGTGTGCATCTCGTCGCCGGTGCGGTCGAGGAACCCGGTGTTGATGAAGGCCACCCGCGCCTTGGCGGCCCGAATGCATTCCTTGAGGTTCACCGTGGTCCGGCGCTCCTCGTCCATGATGCCCATCTTGAGGGTGTTCCGCGCCAGACCCAGCACGTCCTCGACACGGGCGAACAGCTCGTCCGAGAAGGCCACCTCTTCCGGGCCGTGCATTTTCGGTTTCACCAGATAGACCGAACCGGTGCGGCTGTTGTGCAGCGGACCGGCGCCCTTCAGGTCGTGGATCGCGATCAGCGCAGTGAACATGGCATCCATGATGCCTTCACCGACCTCGTTGCCGTCCTTGTCGACGATCGCCGGGTTTGTCATCAGGTGACCCACATTCCGCACCAGCATCAGCGAGCGGCCGTGCAGGGTCAGGGTCGAGCCGTCGGGAGCCGTATAGGTGCGGTCGGGGTTCAGCTTGCGGGTGACGGTCTCGCCGCCCTTCTGGAATTCCTCGACCAGATCGCCCTTCATCAGTCCGAGCCAGTTGCGGTAGGCCAGCACCTTGTCCTCGGCATCGACCGCCGCGACCGAGTCCTCGCAGTCCATGATCGTGCTGACGGCGGATTCGAGCACCACGTCGGAGACGCCGGCCGCATCGGTCTTGCCGATCGGGCTGCTCGGATCGATGACGATCTCCGCATGCATGTTGTTCTTCACCAGGAGGATCGCGTCCGGGCTCGCGGCATCGCCCCGGTAGCCCGCGAACTGCGCCGGGTCCTTCAATCCGACCGTCGCGCCGTCCTCCAGCGTCACCGCCAGCTTCCCGCCGGTGATCGCGTATTTGGTCGAGTCGGCATGGCTGCCTGAGGCAAGCGGTGCGGAGGTGTCGAGGAAGTCCCGCGCCCATGCGACGACCTTGGCGCCTCGGACCGGGTTGTAGCCGCCGGACTTCTCGGCGCCACCCTCTTCGGAGATCGCATCGGTGCCGTACAGCGCATCGTAGAGACTGCCCCAGCGCGCGTTTGCGGCGTTCAGGGCATACCGTGCGTTCATCACCGGCACCACCAACTGGGGGCCCGCGATCTTGGCAAACTCATCGTCGGTATTGGTCGTTTCGATCGTGAAATCCGGTCCCTCGGGCACCAGATAGCCGATCTCGCTCAGAAACGCCTTGTAGGCCGCCATGTCATCGTGCTTGCCCTTGTTGGCCTTGTGCCAGGCATCGAGCTTGGCCTGAATCTCTTCGCGCTTGGCGAGCAGCGCCCGGCCCTTGGGACCGAGTTCGTGGACGATCGCGTCGAGTCCGGCCCAGACCGCAGCCGGATCGAGCCCGGTTCCCGGAATTGCCTCGTCATTGATGAAGCCGTAGAGTTCTTCCGCGACCTTCAGATCGCCCACCTGAACCATGTTCGCCATACGTTATCCTCTTTCTTCTCTTGTGCTCGATCGTCTTGCCGAGCCTGTCTTTGTGACGTGGCTCCCACAGCCGGTGCGATGTGCACGATCCTGGAAGACCATTGCCGTTGCCCAATAGCGGCCGCCGCATTCCTATAAACGCAAACCACCGATCATAACCAGCAGAACCGTCACGATGGTCCTCACGGTCCAGGGATGCGGGCCGCGGCCGGGTTCCGGCACAGACTCGTTCGGAACGCCCCCATCACGCCTTACGTCTCTGACTTCTGATACCCCAAGATCTCCGCCACCCGGCCCGGCAGTGCGCCCCGACGGCCGAGAATGTCTGCTTTCATCAGCATGGTCTGGCTGAAGGAGTCCCGGATCTCTCCGCCCATCGCCATATCGAGCGCCTCCGCGAAGGGCACCCGGCGCAGCGCCAACTCCTCGGTCTCATCCGGCTCGGCCACCCCTTCGGTCAAGTCCCAGGCGAGGAACCCGACCGCGCGCTCGTCGGTCACCGCATTGGACAGATCCATCTCGACCAGCGGCCACCAGGATGCCGCCACGTAGCCGGTCTCCTCCTTGAGCTCCCGCTCGGCCGAGCCCTGTGGATCGTCAAAGGCACCGCCGCCCTCCGGCAGTTCCCAGGAATACACATCCAGGGGGAACCGGTGCTGTCCGACCAGCAGGACAGAGCCGTTATCCAGGATCGGGACACAGCCGACCGCCAGATTCTGGAGATGAACCACACCGTATATTCCATCTGCGCCGGTCGGGTGCGTGACCGCATGCTCGGTGATGCGGATCCAAGGGTTCCGGTAGATCTCCCGCGCGTCGTGCACCAGCCAGGGCCCGCGCCGGACCGAGGGTTTCGGCGTCGCCTGATCGGCGCCAGAATCGGTCACCTTAACCGTCCTGCCGGATCGCTTCGAACTCCAGAATGATGTCCACCTCATCGCCCACGATGCCGCCCTCGACCGCGTACATCATGCCGAATTCCGAGCGTTTGATCGTGGTCCGGGCGGAGAGCCCGAGCGCGTAGTGCTTGTCCCCCCAGGGATAGTTTCCGGCCTTGTTCAGGGTCACCTCCAGCACGACGGGCTTGGTGACACCCCGGATCGTAAGATCCCCCATGATCCGACCGGTCGTCTCGCCGGTCGGCTCCGCGCCGGTGCCGACGAAACGGATCACGGGATTTTCATCGGCCGCCAGAAAATCATTGGAGCGCAGATGGTTATCACGGGCCTCATGGTTCGAGAACACGCTTGCGGTATCGATCTCGACCAGGATGTTCTCGACCGTACGGGCCTCGTCGTCGTAGACAAACGACCCGTTAGCCTCCAGGAACTGACCCAGCGTGTCCGCATAGCCGAGATGACGGACTAGGAAGGCGATGGTGAGATGGCTGGGATCGAGTTTATAGGACGCCGGCTCGGCCTTCGCGGTCCCGGCTCCGACCGAACTCAGGCAGAGACCGGTCGCAATCAACGTCGATAGGGCAAGGGTACGGATCAACATGGCAGACCTCCAGGGCGGCTCGAAACGTATCAGCTCGGACAGTGAGGTAGGGACGTCAGGCGTTTCCGCAACCACCGGCACGACCGGCGCCCGGGCGTTCTGGGTCGAACATCCCGGACGCGGTGCGATCCGCGTGGAGCGGCTGGCCGCTCCGACGGCGGATCAGGTGCTCATCGAAACCCGGTTCAGCGGGATCAGCAGAGGCACCGAAACCCTGGTCTTTCGCGGCGAGGTTCCCGACAGCCAGATCGAGCTGATGCGCTGTCCGTTTCAGGCGGGCGCGTTTCCGGGGCCGGTGAAATACGGCTACATGGCGGTCGGACGGGTGATCGACGGCGACCCCGCTCTGCTCGGGCAGGATGTGTTCAGCCTGCACCCCCATCAGGATCGGTTCGTCGTGCCCAGCGCGATGGCCGTTCCCCTGCCGAAGAATCTGCCCCCCGGACGGGCCGTGCTGACGGCGAACATGGAGACCGCCCTGAACGTCCTTTGGGATTCCGATATCCGCGCGGGCGACCGGGTCGCCGTCATCGGATTGGGGGTGGTCGGGCTGCTGACGGCCTGGTTGGCACACGCGCTGCCGGGAACTGAGGTGCTCGCCCTCGATACCGATCCGGACAAGGGTGCGATGGCGGAGGCGCTGCACCTCGCCTTCGCATCCGCGCCGCCCTCCGCCGGAAACTTCGATCGGATCATCCACGCCAGCGGCCACCCCCCTGGCCTGGTCACCGCGCTCTCGCTCGCCGCGTTCGAAGCGCGGATCACGGAGGCCAGTTGGTTCGGCAGCCGCCCCGTCATCCTGCCCTTGGGTGAGGATTTTCATTCGAAACGCCTGACCCTTGCCTCCAGCCAGGTGGGCGCTGTCGCCCCGTCCCAGCGGGCCGGTTGGACCCATCGTCGGCGTCTTGAAAAAGCCTTGGAACTGCTGCGGGATCCTGTCCTGGACGTGCTGATCGATGGCGAAAGCGCATTCGAGGATCTGCCCGCGACATTGTCGGCCCTGGCAGACGGGCGCCTGCGCGCCCATTGTCATCGGGTTCGTTATTCCTGAATCAAGAGGACACAGATGTTCACCGTCACCGTTCGCGATCATGTGATGATCGCCCACAGCTTCCGGGGCGCGCTGTTCGGCCCCGCACAACGTCTGCATGGGGCGACCTATGTTGTGGACGTTGAGTTTCGCGCCGAGGCGTTGGACCCGAACGGTGTGGTGATCGATATCGGCGCGGCCCTCGATGCCCTGAAGGCGGCGCTGGAGCCTTGGGCCTATCGCAATCTCGACGATCTGCCGGAGTTCAAGGGCATCAACACCACCACCGAATATCTCGCCAAGGTGCTGTTCGACAAACTCGCCGCCGAAGTGCGCGCCGGCACGCTGGGCCGCGCCGCCGAAGAGATCACCGGTATGAAGGTGGTATTCAACGAAAGCCATGTGGCCTCCGCCGGCTACGAGGGCACGCCGTAGGTGGATCGCCACATGGATCGGGGCCTGGCCTTTCTGCTACCGGGACCGCTCGACACACCGACCGGCGGTTTCGTCTACGACCGGCATGTCATCTCCGGCTGTCGGGCGGCGAGACTGGAACCGAAGGTTCTGGTCGCGGACGGGTCCTATCCGGAACCGGACGAGGCCACGCTGCGACACGCCGCGGACCTGATCGCCGAATTGCCGGACGGCGATGTCCTGGTGATCGACGGGCTCGGACTCACCGGATTGGCCCCTGTCTTGGCCCCCCATGCGGAGCGGCTGATCCTGATCGGCCTGATCCACCATCCCCTCGCCGACGAGACGGCAGTAAGCCGGGAGGTCCAGACGCGCTGGGTCGAGCGGGAAGCTGCGGCCCTTCGGCTGACCCGCGGAGTGGTCGTCACCAGCCATACGACCGCCCGTCGGGTGTCCGAACTCCTGTCTTTTCCGATCGACCGGATTCGAACGGTCCCGCCAGGTGTCGAGGCCGCTCCGGATCTCGGGTTCCGGAACGTGCCACGACCGGACGGCCCGCCCCGGCTGCTTTCGGTCGGGACCCTGATCCCCCGCAAGGGCCATGATGTGCTGATCGGTGCCCTGGCCGAGCTCACGGCGCTCGACTGGCGGCTGGAAATCATCGGCGAAGCGCGGGACCCGGGCCATGCGTCATCCCTGAAGGCGCTGATCGGCATGATGAACCTGTCCGGCAGAATCACTTTGCGCGGCGCGGTCACGCGAGACGACCTGGATACGGCCTACCGCAGCGCGGACCTGTTCGTGCTGGCCAGCCGTCATGAAGGCTACGGCATCGCCTATGGAGAGGCGGTACGTTGGGGGCTTCCCGTGGTGGGCACGACGGCGGGCGCCATTCCTGAGGCGGTGCCGGACGGTGCCGGCCGGCTGGTTCCCCCCGATGATCGGGAGGCCCTGCGAGGCGTGCTGCGCGATCTGCTGGACCATCCCGACGATCTGGCGCGCCTTGCAGCCGGTGCGCGGGCGGCGGCCGCCGGACTGCAGACCTGGACAACCACCGGCGCCAGCTTTGCCGGACACATCAAGGAGATCGGAAAATGGGCGCTTTCTCGGCCGATTGGTTGAGCCTGCGGGCACGGTTCGACACGGCGGCGCGAGCACAGGTTCTGGAGGACCGGCTGGCCCGGTTTGCCGCCACCCGGCTTAGCGGCTCGGGTCGAGCCCTGCAGGTGGTCGATCTCGGCGCCGGCAGCGGCAACAATCACCGCCACCTCTCGCCGCGCCTGCCGGTCCGACAGCATTGGACACTGGTCGACGGCGACGAAGACCTATTGCGGACAGCCCCGCAGACCACCGACCTCTCCCGCAGGCACGCGGATCTCGCCATCGATCTGGAAGCGGCCATCCCGGACGCAGCGGACGTGGTCACCGCCTCGGCCCTGATCGACCTGGTGTCGCGGGAGTGGCTGGTGCGCCTGGTGCGCCGGGTCGAGGAGATCGACGCTGCCTTGCTGGTCGTGCTGACCTATGACGGACGGATCCGCTGGTCGGATGAGGATGCCGAGGACGCGTGGGTCCGGGATCTGGTCAATATGCACCAGCGCGGTGAGAAGGGTTTCGGCCCAGCCCTCGGACCGGACGCGCCGCGCGCATTACAGGACCTGGCGGGACCGGGTCTTGCGACCCTGTCCAGCGACTGGAAGATCGGCACGGCAGACAAGGATATGCGGGGTGCCCTGGTGGATGGCTGGGCCGCGGCCGCGGCGGAGATCGCTCCCGACGACGGGGCCCGGATCTCGGCATGGGCCGAGCGGCGACGTCAAATCGAGAGTGGTCTCGTGGTCGGGCACGCCGACCAGCTCATGCTACCGGTGCTGTGAAACGGCAGTCGAACAGCAGATCGTCTCCCACAGGATAGGTGCTGACCTGAGGCGTCAGCGCGCTCGCCATGGTCGCGGCCTCAGGCAGCAGGATGCCCGGTTTTCCTGACCCCAGAATCTTCGGCGCCATCAGCAGATGCAATCGATCGAGAGCTCCCGCCCTCAGGAACGCAGAAAGGGTGCGCGGCCCGCCTTCGATCAGGACCGACCGGAGGCCCCGCTCCCGCAGGGCCGCGAGAATACGATCCGGCGACGCCCCGCAGTCGAGCCGTTCCGAACGTCCCGGCGCATAGGGTCCCACCACCAGAGTCGGCGCCTGACCGTCGGTGAACAGCTTGCGGTCCTCCAGGGCCCTACCACTCGGGTCCAGCACCACCCGCACCGGATTCGGACCGGTGACCCGACGGGTCGTCAGCAACGGATCGTCCATCGCCAGGGTCGCGCCCCCGATCAGCACGGCATCGACCAGGGCCCGCAGCCGGTGCAGATGATCCAGCGCGCCCTCGCCGTTGACGTAGTGGGAATGCCCGGACACCGTCGCGACCCGACCGTCCAGGGTCTGTCCGATCTGTCCGATCGCCATCGGCCGGTCGGCCATGGCCTGCACCAAATCCAGCAGTGCGGCGCCGGCGGGGATCTCATCCCCGATCCGCATCGCCATCCCGTCCGTCTGGCGGTCGACCAGGGCCTGCCAGGCATCACCCACGACGGGTACCTGCGGGCAAGGGATGATGCGCGAACTCGATGATCAGCGTGGCCAGTTCGGAGCCGATATGATCGAGCAGTTCGGCCCCCAAGGTGGCGGTTGCCGCCGAAGCGTCGCCGGTCACGCCCTGGGTGTTCAGGTCTTCCGCCATCCAGCCGAGCCCGGTCGCCCCCTCGGCCTCAAGTTTCGTATTGCTCAGGGCCATCGCCTCGCCGGCATTCGAGAAGTCGCGCGCCTGATCCATCCGCACCAGATCCGGCGCCACATGCAGCATCAGGGAGGTCTCCAGCGTGCCGCCGTGCAGCCCGAACCGCCATTCCCGTTCCGGCAGCGCGGTCTCCGGACCGGCAAGCGCGAAATAGGTGCAGCGCAGGACGGAGAGGTCGGCCCCGGCCCGCAGACGGGTCGCCACAATGTCTACCGGCCCGGCCTGCCCGCCATGTCCGTTCAGGATCAGAAGCCGCCTGACACCCGCTAGTGCGATCGAGTGTCCGATCTCTGTCCAGCAAGAGATCACCATCTCGGCGGAAAGACTGAGGGTTCCGGGGAAGGATACATGCTCCGGGCTGAGTCCGATCCGCTGGGTCGGAAGGCGAAGAACCTCCACCGCCGAGCCGATCCGGCTGGCAGCGGCGTCAAACACCGCATCCGTCAGAATCGCATCCGTCCCCAACGGCAGATGCGGTCCATGCTGTTCGACGGCGGCGACCGGAAGCACCGCAACCGCTCCCGCGAGACGATCTCCGTCGAAATCGGTCGTCGTCAGATGTTCCCAGACTCGTACTGTCATGGCCGCAGCCAACGCCCGGACGCGCGCCGCGTCAAGCCGCCAGCGTCTCCCCCACCTCGCCACGCGCCGGGGCTATGACGGACAGATCGGACAATGGCGGCCGAGGTCCCGCCGGAGACGACATCGCGGCCTGGATGATCGGGCTCGGGTGAACCTCCTCCGGCGTCATGCACAGCCGAATGCGCTGCGAGAACCGTCCAAAGGCGGGATGTGCGCTGAGCACGGCAAACGGGATCGCCAGACCGAGGGCGATCACCATCGGCCCGGCCCAGGGCAAGGCGCCCGGCGCGAAAACCGCCAGCGCCGCCACCATCAACACCCCGATCAGGGTCTGCGGCCAGAGCCCGCGCATGGCCTCGCCCAGACTGACCCGCCGCACATCCCGAACCTGTCCGGCCCAGGTCAGCTTCCGGCCCAGGAACAGCCCCGCGATGAACACCGTCTGCGCGACCGCCATGATCGGCGCGAGCAAGGTACCGAACACGATCTCGACCGCACCGCTCAACAACAGTCGCCAGCCACCGCCGTAGTCGTGCCGCTTGGGGGCCGACACCAGGGCTTCGATCATGCCGAAGATCTTGGGCGCGAACACGATGGTCATCATGGTCGCGAACAGAGCGATCCCCTCGAACTGGCCGACCCGCTCGACGACTGCGGGGGCGATCGCCAGCTCCAGGCCCGGGGCGAAACTGGTGACCACGATCCGGGTGATGCTCAGCAGGACAAATCCCAGCCACAGCGGCGCCGAGAGATACATCAGGATCGCCAGAATCAGCTGAAGCCGGCCCATGGGTTTCCAGCACGACCAGTGCAGCAGTCCGAGATACTGCATGTTGCCCTGACACCAGCGCAGGTCGCGCTTTATGAAATCCAGCACGGTCGGCGGATTTTCCTCGTAGGAACCGCCCTCCATGGGGTCGACCCGCACTTGGTAGCCGGCGGACCGCATCAGGGCGGCCTCCACCTGATCATGGCTGAGGATTTCCCCACCCAGAGGCCCCTCGCCCGTCAGGCGCGGCAATACGCAATGCTCGCGGAACGGTTTGAGACGAAGGATCGCGTTGTGGCCCCAATACGGCCCCGCATCGCCCTGCCACCAGGCGCTGCCGGTGGTATAGGCCCGCATCCCGTGGCGCATGCCGAACTGGAAAATCCGACCGAACCCGCTGGTGGACGGCATGCCGACAACCAGACTCTGGAAAATGCCGAGCTTCGGGTTGGCCTCCATCACCCGGATCATCTGCAGGACCTTGTCGCCGCTCATCACGCTGTCCGCGTCGAGGACCAGCATGTACTTGAATCCGTCTCCCCAGCGGGCGCAGAAATCCTCGATATTGCCGACCTTCTGACGACGGTTGTCCGACCGGCGGCGATAGTGCACCCGGGACGGGTTCGCCAACCGCGCCCGCCACAGCTCGAAATGCATCACTTCCTGATCATAGACTTCCGGGTCCTGGGTGTCAGACAGCAGGAAATACTCGATCCCGGAAGCCTGACCGGTCTCCCGGACCGACGCCTCGACCGCCGCCAGATGGCGCACCACCCGATCCGGCTGTTCGTTGTAGATCGGCATGATTATCGCGGTGCGGCCGCGGATCGGGGAGCTTGTGTCCTTCAGGCCTCGGATCGGCACAACGTTCCGCCGCCACTCCGGGTCGAACCGCAGCAGCGCTGCACCGATCACAGAATTCCAAAGCCCGATCACGACCCAGGGCAGGGTCCCGGCAAAACACACGAGAAGGGCGATGTCCCAGACGTTCACGCCATCCGCGCCCAAGAGCCGCCCCATCCAGAAAATCAGCCCCGCCGTGGTGGCCACCACCAGAGCGGCCATTGCGGCACGGCGCAGGGGGAGCGCTCGAACCGCCCGTCGTCGGGCCGCACGTTCGTCGATCAAGGCGGTATCGGAGATAGAATGAAGTTTGTTGGAAGACGCCACCGCCTCAGTGTCGGCGGTCGTATCGAAAATCGACATCGAAAAATTCCCCTGTTTCGGGACCATCGAGGCCGCCTGACCTCTGGTTCACCGCACATCTTGTTCCGGACTGTCCCCCAACACGTCCAATCCACAGGTTAACCCTGCGCTGATAGGGATATTTAGACACTCATTTCGTGATATCCAGGCACGCAACCTCGGAATGACAGGAACGTGAAAATATCTGATCGGTTCGGCGGCCCCGGGGTCTGAAACAGAAAAGCCGCTGCTGAAAGCCGACGCCAAATGCCCTTGCGGAATGGAGGAAATTCATGATCGAAGCCGTCGCCACCCTGACCCTGAAGCGCGAGACATCGCGGCCACCGCAAGATCTTGTGGATCGTTTCAGAGGGGCTATGACCGGGCACCTGGTCGACAGCATGAACGGGCGCGGGGCCCTTATTCCGTCGATCAAACCGCAGCAACCCGGTCTGGCGATGATCTGTGGCCCGGCGCTGACGGTTCACTGCTATCCGGCCGACAATTTGGCGCTGCTGGCGGCGACCGCGTTGGTGCAGCCGGGTGATGTGGTCGTTTGTTCGACAGATGGGTTCGGCGCCGCCGCCCTCACCGGTGACCTGCTGGCGGGGATGCTCAAGAACGCGGGTGCAGCGGCCCTGGTGACGGACGGCACGATCCGGGACCAGGACGGAGTCGAGGCGGTCGGCCTGCCGATCTTCCATGCGGGCGTGACCCCGAATTCCCCGGCCTCGGTGGGACCGGGTGAAATCGGCCTGCCGATTCTGTGCGGCGGATATCCCGTGTCGACCGGCGATATCGTGGTGGGCGACCGGGACGGTATCGTGATCGTTCCGATGGATCAGGCGGAGGCGGTGTTCGCTAAACTGGAACGGGTACGCGCGGCCGAAACGGAACTTGAGGCCAAGGTGAAGGGCGGCTTGACCACCCCGGATCACATTCGCGCTCTGCTGGACTCCGATCAGGTGCGCTGGAACTGAAATCTCACGTCCCCGCGATGAGCCGTGACGGGAGTTGATTGGCCGGCGCGCCATACGATTTGTAGGGTGGTTGCTGATTTTGCGCCTGAAACCCGGCGCCGGTAGATTGAGACTTGGAGGCGGCGTATGGCGGGCGGCACAGCCCTTTTCGGCAAGGCGGTCACGGCGAAGGTGCGGGATCCACGCCTGGATTTCTTCCGCGGGATCGCGATGCTGATCATCTTCATCGCACATGTGCCGCTGAACCTCTGGAACCTCTATATTCCGGCCCAGTTCGGCTGGTCGGATGCGACCGAGATGTTCGTGTTCTGCTCCGGGTTCGCCGCCGCTATTGCCTTCGGCGGCACCTTCGTCAAGGCCAGCTTCTGGTACGGAACGATCCGGATCCTGTACCGGACCTGGCAGATCTACGCCGCCCATATCGGCATGTTCATGTTCATCCTGGCCCTGGTTGTCGCAGCCGACATGCTGATGGTGGCGCCGGATGTCAGCTATGTGGATCAGCTGAATCTCGGCTGGTTCCTTGAGAACACGGCGCAAGGTCTGGCCGGCCTGTTCACCCTCACCTATGTCCCGAACTATTTCGACATTCTGCCGATGTATATCGGCGCGCTGGTGCTGGTCCCGATCATGATGGCGCTCGCCCGGGTCAACCCGATGCTGGCCATCGGATTCAGCGTTGCCGTGTACTGCGCGACCTGGATCTTCGGCCTTCACCTGCCGGCGGAATGGCATTCCGATCGAGAGTGGTTCTTCAATCCGTTCGGCTGGCAGCTCTTGTTCTTCACCGGCTTCGCGCTGGCGATGGGCTGGGTCAAGGCGCCGCCGATCGGGCGCCCCGCCGTCATCGCCGCCGCCGTCTTCGTCATCGTCAGCATTCCTGCGGCCAACTGGGGCTTCGCGCAGAATTTCGAGATCCTCAAGAGCTTTCGGGAACTGATCTGGGACCTGCAGGGCAAGACCGATTTCGGACCGCTCCGCTATCTCCACTTCCTGGCCCTGGCCTATCTGGCGATTGCCGTCGTGAAGGGGCGCGAGCGCTATCTGCTGCAGGATTGGGCCCGGCCGATCATCACCGTGGGCCAGAACTCCTTGGCCGTGTTCCTGCTGTCCATGGGCTTGGCGCGGGTGGCCGGTATGGCGCTCGACCAGATCGGCCGGAACGGCCTGACCTTCGCCCTGGTCAACCTGAGCGGCATGGGACTCCTGATCGGCTTCGCCTATTGGTGCACGATGCTGAAGAAGCAGCCGTGGAAAAACCTGGCGAAACCTGTCGACC
>JANSYC010000005.1 GCA_024742605.1 Alphaproteobacteria bacterium
CAGCATCTGGCCGGCATGAAGGATTCGAAGGTCATCGTGGCCATCAACAAGGACGAGGAAGCGCCGATCTTCCAGGTCGCCGACTACGGTCTGGTCGCCGACCTGTTCAAGGCCCTGCCCGAGCTCAATGAAGAGCTTGAGAAGTAGGACCAAACGAAGAACGGCAAACCAAGGATTCAGGGAAAGACAAATATGTTGAATAAGATTGGCGTCATCGGCGCAGGCCAGATGGGCAGTGGCATTGCACATGTGTGTGCGCTCGCAGAGCACGATGTCGTGCTGATGGATATCGATCAGGGAGCCCTCGACAAGGCGCTCGAAAAGATCGGCAGGGACATGGATCGTCAGATCAAGCGCACGCTGATCGAAGACGCCGACAAGGCCGCCGCTCTGGCGCGCATCAGCACCACCACCGATGTCTCCGGTCTGGGCGATTGCGACATGGTGATCGAGGCCGCCACGGAAGACGAGGCGATCAAGCTCAAGATCTTCGAAAGCCTGTGCCCGCATCTGAAAGACGATGCGATCATCGCGTCGAACACATCGTCCATCTCGATCACGCGGCTGGCCGCCGGCACAGACCGGCCCCACAAGTTCATGGGCATGCACTTCATGAACCCGGTGCCGATGATGAAGCTGGTCGAACTGATCCGCGGCCTGGCCACCGATCAGGAAACCTTCGCGGACGTGCAGGAACTGACCAAGCGCCTGGGCAAAACCGGCACGGTGTCGGAAGATTTCCCGGCCTTCATCGTCAACCGCATCCTGCTGCCGATGGTCAACGAGGCGATCTACACCCTCTATGAGGGGGTCGGGTCGGTGGACTCGATCGATACCGCGCTGAAGCTGGGCGCCAATCACCCGATGGGTCCGCTGGAACTCGCCGATTTCATCGGCCTGGACACCTGTCTGGCGATCATGCACGTGCTGTATGACGGACTGGCTGACAGCAAGTACCGGCCCTGCCCGTTATTGGTGAAATATGTCGAGGCCGGATGGCTGGGCCGCAAGACCGGCCGCGGTTTCTACGACTATTCCGGTCAGAAACCCGTGCCGACCCGCTGACGAGTACTTCGGCGCGTTTCTCTTTCTACTGGGCGACGCCTTCCCGAGGAAAGCATTCGTTAACTTCCCTTTGGTAAGCCATCTGTGACGACAATCGTCGGACACGGAATTGGGCGTATCATGGGTCCTCTGCGAAAATTCATTCTCGGCCTGGCGCTCTGCGGCGTCTCCCTCGCGATGCGGGCAGGCCCCACCGTGGCCGACGACAAGATCTCCCTGCAACTCCGGTGGGAGCCGCAGTTTCAGTTCGCCGGTTACTACATGGCGTTGGAGCGGGGCTATTACGCCAAGGCCGGACTGGATGTCGAGATCCGGCCCGCGGTTGCGCCGGGGCCGCGCTATCTTTCCGCGGTGACGGAAGTCGAAGAGGGACGGGCGACCTTTGGGATCGGCGCCGTCGACGTGGTTCTGGCACGGGCCAACGGAGCGCCCCTCAGCATCGTCTCCAGCATCTTCCAGCACAGCCCGGTCGAAGTCTACACGCGGGCGGAGACCAGGACCGCCGATCTCAGTGAGTTGATGGATCTCCGCTTCTCAACCGGATTTCAGCGGAACGGTCCGGCCGAGATCGAGCTGCGCGCGCTGTTGCGGAGCGAGGGCATGGACCTGACCGACGTGCGGATACCGGAAACGGAAAAACCGTCTTTCGATGCTCTTCTGGGCGGCGAGATCGACGTGATGCCGGGGTTCTCGCTCGCCCTGCCCTGGATCGCGGCGGAGCGGGGTGTGCTGCTGAATGCGATCAAACCTGCGGAATTCGGCATTCATTTCTACGGGGATTCCCTGTTCGCGCGGGAAGACGCGATCCGGGAGGATCCCGAGCTGGTCAGCCGGTTCGTGACGGCGTCCCTGGAGGGATGGGAATACGCGCTCAACCATCCCGAGGAGACGATCGCCGTCCTCCTGGACCGGTATTCCCGGATCGACGGCATGGAGAACGAGCAGGCATTCAACAGATGGCAGTCCCGGATCGTCGAAGACCTTATCGACTTTCCTGATGTCGCCCTCGGCAACACCAGCAAGGAGCGGTGGGAGCGGATGGGGGCGCATCTGATCGGTCTCGGCCTGATCGGTCATCCCGAGCGGCTCGCCAATCTGGTGATCCACCCGGAAACCGTGGCTTTGCAGCAGGCCGCGCAACGTCAGCAATGGCTGATCTACAGCGTCGTCGGCCTCCTGGGCGCGGGCTTGGCCCTCTCGTTGTTTGCCCTTGTGATGCGCGCCCAGATCAATCGCCGCACCGCCGATCTGGCGGACGCCCGGAAGAAGGCGGTCAAGGCCATGGAGGCCGCCGAAGAGGCCAATCGGGCGAAGTCGCAGTTTCTCGCGGCCATGAGCCATGAGCTTCGGACCCCACTGAACGCTGTGATCGGCTTCGCCGACCTCCTGGGCTCGGGGGTCATGACGGACCTGTCGCAAAGCAAAGTCCAGTCCTATGCGCGCAACATCGGCGAGTCCGGCCACACCTTGCTGGCCCTGATCAACGATGTGCTGGATTTCGCGAAGATCGATTCCGAGCATCTGGTCCTGAACCAGGACACCTTTTACGTCTCCAAGACCTTCGCGAGTTTGGTCTCCTCATTCGAAATCAAGGCGGCCGATGCCGGGGTCAGGCTGTCGACCTCGATCCTGACCGGCGATCTCGCGGCGCGGGGGGATGCCGTGCGCCTGCGGCAGGTGGTCTCGAACCTGCTCGACAACGCGATCAAGTTCTCCACCGACGGGTCGGTGGAGCTGCGGGTCGAGGCGGAGGAGTCCGCACCGGGCCAGCTTCTGATCCGCGCGACGGTGCGGGATACCGGGATCGGGATCGACACAACGCGTCTCGACGCGATCTTCGAGCCCTTTGTGCAGTCCCGGGGGTCGATCTCCCGCCAGTACGGCGGGACCGGGCTCGGCCTCGCGATCTCCCGGTCCATCGCCCGGCAGATGGGGGGCGATCTGGTCGCCAGCAGCGTCCTGGGCGAAGGCAGTGTCTTCACCGCCACCTTCCTGCTCGAGGACATGACCGAGCAGGTCCAACGGCTTGCCGGCGAACAGACCCCCACCCCGGACCCCGCCAAACCGGCTCTCGGCCTCAGGGTCCTGATCGTCGACGATGTGGAGACCAATCTGAAGATCGCCGAGGCGATGCTGAAGGAGCTCGGGTGTCAGGTCGAAACCGCGCGCGGCGGCCGGGAAGCGGTCGACTGGGCAGCAGACAACGACGTCGACGCGATCCTCATGGACCTTCAGATGACCGGCATGAGCGGACTCGACGCCGCCATCGCGTTGTCAAGACTGCGAGGGGATCGGCCTGTTCCGTGCTTCGCCTGGACCGCGGATGTGACCTCGCTCCAGACCCTCGATCACGTCGATTTCGAATGGGCCGGCCTGATTCTGAAACCGGTCACGCTCAAGAACCTCCTGGGTGCCTTGCGGCCGATCGCGGCCGCGAGACCGGCCGACCCGAGTCGGACATTTCGGAAGATCGCCTAGGGCGCAATCCGACCGCGCGGAGCGATCTGGGCAGGTGCTAGATCGGCGCCCAGGACCCGTCCCGGAACCGGAAAGCGCAGATCACCCCGTCATGGGCTTTGGCGTGCTCCAAGTCGGATTCGGCCACCGTGCCGGGGTTCAGGAACACCATTGCACCGATCAGCACCTCGGTCGTGGGATCGCTCGGCACCCGCCGGACCGGAAGAAGAATCCGCGAAAACGCGATGAAGTCTCGGTCCTTCAATGCCAGGGTGCCCCGGTAGTAGATCGGATACCCGCCGGTCGCGGAGAGTTCGAAGAACCGGGACCTTACGGGGTAAAATGCCGGATCCATCATCTCGTCGAGATAACGTTGGGTCGGCTCCCTGCCGAAGGCCGCGACCAGAGAGGTTCCTGCCAGACGACATTTGAAACGTACCCGTTCCGGCCCTGCCTCCCGCATATAGATAAAGATCGCGGGCAGGACGGAGGGCGGGAGCTCAAGGGGATCGATGTGCTCTTTCAGCACCAGGCCCTTATTCTCTGACGCCTTCGACCGCCAAACCTCCAACAGGGCCGCGCATTCCGCCTCAAGTCTTGGTCCAGAATCGGTCACTGTATCGGGCACTCCACAGGATGGGATCTTAACAGCAACCGCCACGTTTCGATCCTTCTAACATCATTCTACTCGGTTTCCCGCGCGCTGACACCAGGGTCCCGCCGGCGGCCCGCCGGAAGGGTCCGGTGATCGAAACCCGCCCGACCGATATCGAGATATTTGCAGCGCCGTCGGAAGCTGCCTAGTCTGCTTCGGAGAGAATATGAGACCTATCGGGAGGCTGGAAGCGTCATGAGATCGACCCTGTTCGCGAGCGAGGTCCTGTCGCCCGCCATCGGGCTGGAGATCACCGGGATCGATCTGTCGCAGCGGCCGGATGGTGCCCTGATCGACGAGCTGCGGGCGGCGTTCCTGCGCCATCACGTGCTGGTGATCCGGGATCAGAGCCTGACCCCGGCGCAGCAGCTGGCCTTCGCCGAGCAGATGGGCGAGCCCGCGATCTATCCGTTCGTCGCCGGGCTTGAGGGCTTCCCGATGATCACGCCGGTGATCAAGGAAGCGACGGAGACCGTGAATTTCGGAGGCCTCTGGCACAGCGATACCGCCTATCTGGAACGGCCGCCCAAGGCAACCATGCTGCTGGCGCGCCAGCTTCCCCCCTCCGGCGGCGACACCCTGTTCGCAAGCCAGGTGGCCGCCTACGAGGCGCTGTCGGAGGGCATGAAGGCGTTGCTGGCCCCGCTGCGGGGGGTGAACGCCTCGGCCAAGGCGGATGTGACCCGGACCCGCGAGGACCGGATCGACAAGGCCGGAGACGGTGCGAAGAAATCCTTCACCGCCCGCCACCCGGTGATCCGGACCCATCCGGAGACCGGCGCCAAGGCGCTGTATGTCAACCGGGGTCACACGATCGGGTTCGACGGCCTGACCGAGGCCGAGAGCGCTCCGCTGCTGGAGTTTCTCTACGCCCACCAGGTCCGGGACGAGTTCGTCTGCCGGGTCCGCTGGACGCCGGGCACCCTGGTGCTGTGGGACAACCGCGCCTGTCAGCACTACCCGGTGAACGACTATCACGGCCACCGGCGCGAAATGCACCGGATCACCCTGGAAGGGGACGTGCCGCTGTAGAGCGGCCTGCGGTCAGACCGGATCCCGGCCGACGACGCCGGTCAGGCAGCCGATCGCACCGGCCGCCTTCACCAGTTCCGAGCCGTCGACCGTCACGCAGTCGATGCCGGCGGCCTCGTAGACCTTCTGCACGCGGTCGTAGCCCGCCAGCATCAGGATCTTGCGGGGGCCCAGGGTCACGATGTTGAGGGCACGGTTGAGATCCGTGTCGGAGCCGTCGGGCAGCCACAGAATCTCCATACCCCGCTCCTCCAGCGCCCGCACGGCGGCGAACGGCGTGCGCCGCGGCCAGCAGATCGCGAGGTCCCGGTCGACGATCCGCAGCATGCCCATGAGGTGCATGGTCCCGAACGGCATGTCGACCGCCAGGGTCTCGACCCCGATCTCCTCCAGGGTGGCCGAGATCTGCATCACCGCTTCCGCATTGGTGCGCAGCCCCATGCCGATCACGGCGGTGTCCGGGTCGAGCCACATCAGATCCGCGCCCTCGAACACCGCCGTGCCGGTCAGGGTGCGCAGGATCGGCACGCCGATATCGGCCAGACGCCGCGCGACCCAGCGCTCTTCACCGGCGCGCACCACCGAGGCGGGCCGGGCGAGAATCGCGCCCTCCGGCGTCATCACGAACAGATCGGCGCAGAACATCTGATTGGGGGTCGGCTGTCCGACCGGGTCGACCAGATCGACGGTCACGCCTGCCGCCCGATAGGCCTCCGCCATGGCGGCGTGCTGATCCCGCGCCTTGCCGAGATCGGGCGCCTCCAGCATCTGGGCCGCGTCCGGGTCGGTGGCAGCCACGGACAGTTCGGCCCCGGGGGGATGGATCAGGACCTGACGGAGCGGCGCGTACTCGCTGTCGAGTCCGCTCGGCGCCCACAGATCCCCGATCTCCTCGCGGTGGGTCCGCTCCCGGCCCTGCCAGCCGCGTCCGCCATAGGCCGCGGCCCCGAAACTGTTCTCGCTGAATGTCATCCCTGATCCCCGATCGCGGTGCGGTCCGGCGCGCTGAAGCCTGCGCCATGCGGAGGATCAGACGGTCCGGGGAAACTGTCAAACCGCTTGCCCGCTCGGGTGGCCGCGGTGCGGATCGCTAGACGAGGCGGCGCTCAATCTCGGTTTCCAGGATCGCCCTGGAGCGGGCCAGGGGCAGAACACCGGTCAGAATGAACTCCACCCGTTCCGACCCTTTGGACAGCGGCAGATCGAGGCGTTCGAGCAGCACCCGACGCGGACCGAAATCCAGGGCATAGCGGGTTCCGATCGGACGGGCCCGGTCGACGGTTTCCCACATGCGGCCCATCAGGAATTCCGAATACAGCTCATGCGGCATGGCCGACACCGGCTGGCCGGTGAGGTCGACCCCGGCCAGTTCCGCAATGCGGCTTCCCACCAGCCGATAGCGAAAGGCGCCCGCCTCCCCATTCCGGTCGGCCAATGTGATCCATCCCAGGGTTCCGGGCAGATCGAGCGGGTCGAAATCCGACCGGGTCGGTATGTCCTTGCCATCCCTTTTCCCGATCCAATAGGCGAGAACCTCCTGCAGCTCCGGAGAGCGCAGCCAGTCAGCCGAGCCCAGATCGGGCCCAAGAGTCCGCTTGTCGGGTGCCGCCAGATCCGGCCATTCGGCAGATCCGGTCTCCAAGCTGAGGGAATCGATCAGAGACACGTCAGATATTCACTTCAAATTGTTTCTATATTTCAACTGTCCCCGGTCGGAGTTAATTTTCGGTTAACGGCCGCGCCGGATGATCGTCGGTTATCCGACCTGGAACGACGCGCCGCTCCTACCGCTCGATTCCCAGCTCGCGGAGCACCGCGTCCGTATCGGCCCCCAGATCCGGGGGCGGGGCCTGGACGGTGCAGGGGGTGTCCGACAGCTTGACCGGGAACCCGGTGACGTACATCGGTCCGTGCGCCGGATGATCGATCCGCTGTTTCAGATCCTGGGACAGGACCTGCGGATCGGTGAACACATCCGCCAGCTCCATGATCCGTCCGGCCGGACAGCCGGCCTTGTTGATCACGTCGATCCAGTGGTCGACCGACTGGGTGCGGGTCACCTGATTGATCGCCGCGTTGAGGGCCGTCCGGTTGCGCATGCGCGCCGCATTGTCCTTGAAGTCCGGCTCCTCCAGCAGCTCGGCGATCCCCAGAACCCCCAGGAACCGCCGGACCATGGTGTCGTGGGACGGGGCGACCGCGATCTCCCCGTCCGAGGCCTCGAACAGGCCGTAGGGCGAGACGATCGGATGATTGTTGCCGGTCCGGGTCGGGTTCTCGCCGGTCGCGAAATATTCCGCCGACAGATAGGACAGCATCGAGATCAGGCCGCCGGTCAGGCTCGATTCCACCTGCTGGCCGCGGCCGGTGCGGGTGCGGGCCTGCAGGGCCGAGACCACGCCGAAGGCGCAGTAGAGCCCGGCCACCAGATCCGAGATCGGGGCCGCCGCCCGCCGGGCCGGGCCGTCCGGGTCGCCGTTGCTGGCCATGAAGCCGCTCATCGCCTGGGCGATGAAGTCGAAGGCCGGCCGGTCCACATAGGGTCCGGTGGAGCCGTAGCCGTTGACCGAGGCGACGATCAGGCGGGGATTCAGGGCGTCGAGCCGCTCCTGGGTGAAGCCCATCTTGGCCAGCACGCCGGGACGGTAATTCTCGATCAGCACATCGGCGGTCCCGATCAGCTGCGCCAGCACATCCTTGTCCGTATCGGAATACAGGTCCAGCACCACCGAGCGCTTGTTGCGGTTGAACTCGGCGAAATACCAGCTGAACCCGTCGACCACCGCCCCCTGGCGGCGCACCGGGTCGCCGTCGGCGGATTCGATCTTGATGACCTCCGCACCCATGTCGCCCAGCAGCTTCGAGCAGAACGGTCCGGCCAGGATCCGGGTCAGATCGATCACCCGGATGCCCGTGAGCGCCCCGTTTCCGGCTGCGGTCGTTCCAATGTCGCCTTCTGTGGTGTCCGACACGCCGCTCAGCCCTCGGCCGTGCGGACGGCATTCATGTCATGCAGCTCCAGCCGGTGTCCGGCCTTCATGATCTGTCCCGGCAGGGGGCGGCCGATCACGGTCTCCACATCGCAGGCGATGGCGGTCAGCTTGGCCAGGTCGACGCCGGTCTCGATGTCCATTTCCTGCAGCAGATAGACCAGGTCCTCGGTGCAGATGTTGCCGGTGGCCTTCGGCGCGAACGGACAGCCGCCGATGCCGCCGAACGAGCTCTCATACTTGTCGACGCCCTCGTCCAGCCCGGCCATCACGCAGGCCAGCCCGACCCCGCGGGTGTTGTGGAAATGCAGGTTCATCGCCAGTTTCGGCGCCGCCGCCCGCACCGCCCGGACCCCGGCCCGCACGTTCTTCGGGGTCGCCATGCCGGTGGTGTCCCCGAAGGTCATGCCGACGAAGCCCATCTCCTGGAACCGCTTGGAGATCATCGCCAGCCGCTCGACCGGCACGTCCCCCTCGAACGGACAGCCGAAGGCGGTGGCGATGGCGCCGTGCAGCTGGATCTTGGCGTCCTGGGCGATCCGGGCGACCTCCTCGAAGCCCTGGAGCGATTCCTCGGTGGTCCGGTTCACGTTCTTCTTGTTGTGGCTCTCCGAGGCGGAGACGAACAGCACCATCTCGTCGACCCCGGATTCGGCGGCCCGGATGGCGCCGCGGGCGTTCGGGACCAGGGCCGAGATGATCGTGCCCTTGGAGCGGTCGATCCCCTTGATCACCTCTGCCGCGTCCGCCATCTGCGGCACCGCCTTGGGCGAGACGAAGGAGGTCGCCTCGATCCGGGGGATGCCGGCATCGATCAGCCGGTTGATCAGCGCGACTTTCACTTCCGTGGAGATGGGATTCTTCTCGTTCTGGAATCCGTCGCGCGGTCCGACCTCGGTCACCTCGACCTTGCGGATTTGGGTCATATTCGTCTCCTGTGGGTTAGGCGCGGGCCGGAAAGCGCCAATGGGGCGGCTCGGCTCCGGCAACCGGCGAGGGCGCCACCAGCAGCGCCTCACCGAAAAGGGATCCTAGATATAGGGATTTAAGGTCGGGTCCGCCGAAGGTCACGCTCGCGATGTTGCCGAACGGCCTCCGGGCCCCGATGTTGAGATCCGCGCGGGAGAACGTCCCGTCCCGCCAATGCGCCATGCCGACGGCAATCTCGTCGGGATCGCTGTCGTCCAGCATGAGTGTCTGATCTCCGTCCGGCAAAACCCGGACCAGCCGGTTGCTCATGACGCTGGCACACCAGATTCCGCCCTCGGCATCGAATTCGAATCCGTCCGGAATGATACCGTCGATATACGCCGCCACGGTCTCGCGCGGGCCGAGCCGGTCGCCCTGGATCGGATAGCGTGAGAGACGCCGCGCCATGGTTTCGTTGGCGTAGAGCCAGCGGCCGGTCGGATCGACCTTCACCTCGTTGGCGTAGCCCAGCCCGTCCGCCGCGATCCGCGCGGTCTCCGGTCTGTCGGCGGCATCCATCCGGATCACGGACCCGTCCGCCACGTCGCGATGCATCGCCCGGTCGCGGGGCACGCGCCAGGTGCTGATCGAAATCCACAGCACACCGTCCTCGGCCCGATGCACGAAGTTCACCGGCGGCATCGGGAGGCCGTCGATCTCGGTCAGGACCGGCGTGCAAGCCCCGTCCGGACCCAGCCGCCAGACCCCGCCGCTGTCCCCCAGATTGGCCAGCAGAAAGCCGCCATCCGGGTCCATCGACCAGCCGTTGGGCAGCAGATCGGCCGGTCCACCGCGGGCTTCGAGCACCGACACCCGACCGTCCGGATCGATCCTCGCCACCCCGACGGCGCCATCGGCCGGCGCATGGCTGACGAAGATCTCGCCCGCCGCCGTCACCGCGACGCATTCCGGCCGCTTCAGGCCCGCACCGAGGCGGGTGAGCGTGGACGGATCGAGGGGGTGGATCGGTCTGATCATGACGGCGGATGGTATCCGCAGGCCAAAAGATAAGAAAGATCGGGTTACGGAAAACAGTCCTGCGGGAATACGACGACCGGCTGTACCGCCGGGTCCTCGGCTGGATGTCCGCCGCTAGGGTCGCGCGGCCGTCCAGGTCACGGTTTCAAGACCGGTGAAATTCCGCCAGCGCTCGATCTCCGCATCGATCCGGGCCATCCGGTCCTTGGCCGCCCGCACCTTTGGCTCCAGCCAGAAGCCCCGGACCTCCAGCGCGCCGCGATCCCGGTGCGCCTTGAGCTCGACCCGGCCGATCAGCCGATCCCGCTCCAGCATCGGCAGGGTGTAGTACCCGAACAGGCGTTTCGGGGCGGGTACGAACGCCTCGAACCTGTAGTCGAAGCCGAAAAAGCGCTGCAGCCGGTCCCGGTCCCGGATCATCGGGTCGAACGGGGAAAGGAACCGCACCCGCGCCGGCGGATCCTCGACCTGATCGCGGATATCCAGGATATCCGGCCGCGCCCAGACCTGCCGGACGCTCCCATCGGCGTGCTCGATCTCGATCCGACGCAGGGTGTTCGGCCCCGCACTCCGGCACCAGGCCTCTGCCTCCGCCGGCACGATGCCGTCGAAGAACGCCGCCAGTTCCCCGTGGGTCGCGACGCCCAGACGGCTCAGGGCCTCCCGGCAGGACCAGTCGATCGCGGCGGCATGGTCCGGGTCCGGGTCGTGGTGCTCGGCCGGGATCACCCGGGGAGCCAGATCGTAGCGTTTCTGGAACCCGTCCCGCCCGTCGACCGCGAAAGAGCCCGCGCGCCAGAGATACTCCAGCGCGGTCTTCGACGGCGTCCACCCCCACCAGGCTTCCCGCGCTTCGGAATCGTTCGGCGTCAGGTCGCGGGACTTGGTCGGGCCGGTGCGGTGCACGTGATCCAGCACCTCTTCCAGAATCGCCTGCTTGCGTCCGCCGAACCGCTCCTGCCAGTGACCGGCCCGATCCATGCGCGCCTGCATGCGGCGGAACCGGGGCTTCCAGAACGGGTAGAACCGGATCGGGATGATCGACGCGTCGTGGGTCCAGTGTTCGAACAGCGAGCGGCGGCTTTCCAGGAGATGTTTCAGCAGGGATTTGCGGTATCCGTTGGCCCGGGTCAGCAGAATATGGTGATGGGCCTGCTCCAGGGTGGAGATGGTATCGACCTGCACGAAGCCCAGCCGGTCGATCAGCGCCTCCAGCCCGTCGCGGGTCAGAAGCCCCGCGGGCGATGCGGAGAGCCCGTGACGGTCCAGGAACAGGGCACGAAGATCGGCATTGGTCAGACGGTCGGTCATCCGGCTAAACTCTCGGGGGATATCTGAACTCTCGGGAAACAATGGGAGGATTGTGATGCCACTGCAACGGCTCGACCACGTCAACATCAGGACCGAAAACCTGGACCGCACCGTCGAGTTCTACGGGCGCGTCCTGGGCCTGCATCCGGGGGACCGACCGGCGTTCCCGTTCCCGGGCGCCTGGCTTTACGCCGGAGACGCCGCAGTGGTGCATCTGATCGGGGTGAAGGACGCGCCGCCGGATTACCGCGAAGACCAGCGGCTGGAGCATTTCGCCCTGTCGGCCACCGATCTCGCGGGTTTCCTGGCCCATCTGCGGGCCGAGAACGTGCCGTACTGGTGCCGCGTCCTGCCGACCATCGGGGTCCAGCAGGTGAATATTCTGGATTGCGACGGCAACCATTTGCATATTGATTTCGCAGCGGATGAGAAAGCCGACCTGACCGATTTCCCCGGCCATTGAATACAGACCGTTTAGGGGTCGTTTCACCAGAAGGACGTGAGATGAGTGTCACCGCCATGAAACCGAAGGCCGCCTGGTCGGCCGAAGAGCGCAAGGTCCGCGAAGAGCTGGCTGCGGTCTACCGGATCTTCGCCAAGATGGGCATGGACGATCTGATCTACACGCACCTGTCCGCCCGGGTGCCGGGCGAAGACCACCACTTCCTGATCAACCCGTTCGGGCTGATGTACGAAGAGGTCACCACTTCGAATCTGGTGAAGATCGACCTTGAGGGCAATATCGTCGAGGAGAGCGCGTATCCGATCAACTACGCCGGGTTCATCATCCACGGCGCGGTCCATGAGGCGGTGCCGGGCGCCCATTGCGTGCTGCATGTGCATACCGATTCCGGCGTGGCGGTGTCCTGCCAGAAGGACGGGCTGATCGACTGTTCCCAGTTCGCCATGTTCGCGCCGGGCGGCATCGCCTATCACGACTACGAGGGCTTGGCCTTCGACGATGCCGAGAAGCCGCGGCTGGTCACCGATATGGGTGACAAGAAGATGATGATCCTGCGGAATCACGGGACCCTGACCATCGGCGAGACCGTCGCGGAGGCGTTTTTCCACATGTACAATCTGGAGCGCGCCTGTCGGGTCCAGGTGCTGGCCCAGGCCGGCGGGCAGGCCGAGGTGGTGAAGATCCCGTCAGAGATCGTCACCAAGACCCGGGCCCAGAAGCCGGTCGGCACCCGATTCGGCGGCTATGGGGAGTTGGAACTGGCCGCGTGGATGCGGAAACTGGACCGCGAGGGTGCCGATTTTCGTGCCTAGGGCGCAGCGGTGACCGGCGGGATCGGGAACGCCGCCGGCTGACCACACGGAGCGAACACTCCCCAAAAATCATATTATTTCAATATCCTAAGTGATCAAGACACCACCCTGGGCCCGACCGGCAAGGCTGCTGGAACGTCATGGCGTCCGTCAATATGGGCTTGAGGTCACGGGTTCAATCCGTATGTAGGGAAAAGGTCCCCGCAATCTGGAGGCGATCTCTCAGCCCATGACTTCTCCGTCCGAAGACACCGTCCCGACGCCCCCCGCCCCGCCGGAAAACCTCCGGTCGCCACGGGAAATACTGCAGCATGCGCAGACCCTGTCCGCCGCCGGGTGGCACCCCGAAGCGATCGCGCTGCTGAAGGAGCTTGCGGAGACCCCGACAGGGGCGCATCCGCGGTTCCGTATCGTCCTGACGGAGGTGCTGCTGGCGGCCGGTCTGTTCGACCAGGCCGACCGGATCACCGTTTCCGGCCCCCTGGCCCCGGACTTGGCGGGTGCCGACAACCCCGAGGAGCAGCAGGGGGCGCGGTCATGATCGTTCTCGGCGTTCATATGGGCCATGATGCGGCGGTTGCCGTGCTGGTCGACGGGCGGGTCGAAAGCCTGATCGAGCGGGAACGCAGAACCCGGATCAAACATGCCGCGATTGCGACGATCGACGATATCGACGCCGCCCTCGCCGATGCCGGTCTCTCCATTGAGGATGTCGATCGGATCGCGGTGACGACCACGCAGAACTGGCCGTTTCTGTTCGTCGAACCGGACAGGTTCAAATTCGTCTATGCGCCCGAAGCCGCTGCCGACGTAAGGGCCGGGGTCACGGTCGCCAAAGCCATGACCGGTTCCTGGGACAGCTGGTCGAAGGCCATGGCCGATCAGGAGGAGCGTGGGCGGACCCGCCTGCGCAATTTCCGGGACTTTCCGGACACGCGGGATCTGTTCGGGCAGTTGCCGGGTGAACGCCCGGTGGATCCCTCCAGCCCGGATTGTGAAATCCTCTTCACGCAACAGTTCCCCTTTTTCCCGCCTCCCTGGGCGGACAGCCAGCGCGCGGATCAGATCCGACCCGCGGCCCGCGCGCTCTACGGCACGTCCGGGTGGCGCGAACTTAGTGTCGGGGCTTTCCACATCCCGATTCTGGCGACCATCCACGGACGGCGGATCCCCGGCGCGGTGATTCCGCATCACCTGGCGCACGCGGCGACGGCGTTCTATGGCTCCGACGCCGAAACCGCCGCCGTGATCACCCATGACGGCGGCCAGGGCAGTTCGCCCTACGGCCATACCGGGGGCCTGTACTGCTTCGGCGAAGGCAACAGGCTGTATCCGATCTGGTTCAATCACGGCACCGGCGGCAACATGTACCGCCGGATAGCCGATGCCTGCGGCCTCAAGGGCATGGGCGGGCCGGGCAAGCTGATGGGCCTCTCTCCCTATGGCACGCCCCGCTTCCACGACGACAGTTGGGTCGGGACCGCCGGCGATCTCGCGGACCGCCACCCGGCCGATCCGGACAGCGTTCCGGTCGCCCTCTACGAGCGAGCCTGGCCCTATATGCGGGCCGCCCTGATCGCCGAGCGGGACGCGGGGATTCGCCATCCGATCCCCTCGTATGACCCGTTGCTTGGGTTCTCGAAAGATCTGGCCGCGTCGATTCAGCGGACCTTCGAGGCGCAGACGCTGGCAATGGCGCACCAGATCAAGGGCCTCGCGGATGATCAGGGCCTTGCGACCGACACCTTGTGCCTCACCGGTGGATGCGCCCTGAACTGTCCGGCCAACTCCCGGGTCTGGCGGGAGTCGGATTTCGGCTCGGTGTTCGTGCCGCCGACCTGCGACGATTCCGGCCTGGCGATCGGCGGCGCGTTTTATCTCGCCCACACCCTGTTGGACGAACCGCGCGCCGATCAGGGCGCGGCGACCTGCGGGTCGGCCTATCTCGGACGCCGGATCGCCGCCACCGAAGTTACGGTCGCGGTGAACGCGGCAGAGGATATGCGGGTCGAGACCGGGCTGGACTGCGCCGAGATGGCGGCCGCGGATCTGGTCGAAGGGCGGATCATCGGGTGGTACGAGGGACGGTCGGAGATCGGGCCGCGCGCCCTGGGCCACCGCTCGGTGGTCGCCGACCCGCGCCGGGCCGACAGCTGGCGCCGGGTCAACAAGGTGAAGAATCGGGAGCAGTGGCGGCCGCTGGCACCGGCGGTGCTGGTCGAACGGGCCGCAGACTGGTTCGAGGGCGCCCCGCCGGCCAGCCCGCATATGCTGTTCACCGCCACCGTGACCCGGGACGACGTTCCGGCGATCACCCATGTGGATCGCTCCGCGCGGGTCCAGACGGTGGACGAGAGCTGCGGCGGGTTCCGGGATTTGATCGCGGCGTTCGAACGCAGCACCGAGGTTCCGGTGGTGATGAACACCTCGCTGAACGGGCGCGGGGAGCCGATCGTCGAAAGCCCGGACGAAGCGGTCGCCATGTTCCGGAACTCGGACCTGGACGTGCTCTATCTCGATGGCCACCGGCTGACCCGGACCGGCTCCTCATAGTCGAAAAATTCCGGGGCTCTTGCCGAAACCCGTCTCCAGGCGTCATAAGGAGCCTGTAGCACGCGACCAAGCGGAGGCTGGCACTCATGCCATCCGAATTCAGGTTCCTGGTCTTCTCGCCGAAGGAGGCTGCCCAGGCGCTCGCGACATTTGCCCGCAAACGCGGCCGCAAGCTCCCCGACGGTTACCTCAACTACGCGGTTCCGGGTCCCGGAACGCCGCCGAGCGGGCGCCTGTTCGTGACCCCGGACGAAGGCAAGGATCTCGAATCGGCCTTTGCCGCCGAAGAGGTCGTCGCAGCCCTGATCCTGTTCGCGCTCGACAACAAGATCCCGCTCCCCCGCTCCGGCGAGAAGGTGTTGGAAGCGCTGAGATTGTCCGGATCGGACCTGTTCGCCCTGCGGATCGGCATGTTCCCTCTGCCGGACTCCCCGGCCTCCGACAAAAAGACAGCGGAACCGGCAGCCTCCAAAAGCTGACCCGGGCATGTATCATGGCGGATCGTGCTCGAGAGTCCGGTCCGCGCGCCGACCTGCGCGGTCCTGGGAGATCGGCCCGAGTCGGATCTAGGGGGAGGGTGATGTGATCGACTGGCTGTTTCGTGCCGAGGGTTTCGCCCCGCATGGCATGTGTCTGATCTGGGATCAGAACGTCCTGGCCGTCCACGCGATCTCCGACACGGTGATCGCGCTGTCCTACTTTTCGATCCCGGCGGTCCTGTTCATCATCCTCAGACGCCGGCCGGATCTCAATCCGCACGGCATCCTGCACCTGTTCAGCCTGTTCATCGTCGCGTGCGGCTTCACCCACGTTCTGGCGATCGTGACCCTGTGGGAGCCGGTGTACAACCTGTCGAGCCTCGCCAAAGGCCTTACGGCGCTCGTCTCGGCGATCACCGCGATCGTGCTCTGGCCGTTGCTGCCGCGTGTGCTCGCCACCCCCTCCCACCAGGAACTCGCGCTGGCAAACCAGCAACTGACCGAGACGGCCGCCGAGTTGACCGAGGCCTCGCAGGCCCGCGCGCGCTTTCTCGCCATGATGAGCCATGAGATCCGGACCCCGCTGACAGGCATCATCGGGTTCACCGAGATTCTGCGGCGGGAACCCCTGGAGGCCCGGGGGCGGACCGTTCTGGAGCACATTGCGACGGCCTCCCGATCGCTGCAGGCCCTGCTGGGGGATATTCTCGAGTTCTCCAGAATGGACCAGAACACCCTGATCCTCCACGAGGAGCCGATCGATCCGAGGGCGCTGATCGACCAGATCGAGCGCGAGGCCACCGGAACGGCCAAAGCCAAGGGGCTGGCCCTGTCCGTCGAAATCGATCCCGACGTGCCGCCCCGGATCGTGACCGATCCTCTGCGGGTGCGTCAGATCCTGATCAACCTGATCTCCAACGCGATCCGCTACACCGAACGGGGGCAGGTCATGGTCGGGATCTCGAATCTCGCGTCGCCGGCCGACGGCACCGAGTCCCGCCTCGAAATCTCGGTGAAGGATACCGGGCCCGGAATCCCCGAGCATCAGCGTAAGGCCATCTTCGACGCCTTCGTGCAGGCCGACACTCGGAAGCTTCAAACCGGTCGGGCGGAAGGCGGGGCGGGGCTGGGCCTGGCCATTGTCCGCAAGGTGGTCGATTCGCTCGGAGGCGATATTCGCCTGGAAAGCGCCGTGGGCTTCGGGTCGGAATTCACCGTCACCCTGCCCTATCGGCTTGCGGCGGCTGAATCTCCTTCCCCGTCGTCTGGCGAGGTGCCGGTCGAGACCCAACCCATGTTCGGCCGGATCCTGCTGGCCGACGATGTCGAGATGAATCGGTCTCTGTTCACGGACCTGCTGTCCGGTGTCTCGAGCCAGGTGACCGCGGTGGCCGACGGCCAGCAGGCGCTCAACTCGCTTTCCGTCGACTCCTTCGACGTCGCGGTGATCGACATTCAGATGCCGGTCATGGATGGCCTGGAATTCGTGCGCGCGGTTCGCAGTTCGGAAGATCCGAAGATCCGAACGCTGCCGATCGTCGGCCTTTCGGCGGCCGCCTTTGCCGAGGATCGCGCCCGGGCCCTGGACGCCGGCATGGACAGCTATGTCACGAAGCCGACCTCCCAGGAGTCGCTGATCCGAGGGCTGATGCTGGCAACGGCACAGCGGGGAGAGCGGACGGATATCGGGGAACTCCTCCCGGAGGCGACGGCGGATCCGTCTTCGGACGGCACATTCGACCAAGCCTTCTTCGACCGCCAGACGGCCGTCCTGGGATCCGAGAACGTCCGCGCCTATCTGGGCAAGCTCGCAGCCGAACTGACCATTCGTCGACAGGCCCTGCAGGACGCGCGCGCCACCGGTGACCATGCGGCGGTCGCGCGGCTGGCCCATGCGATTGCGTCCACCGGCGGCAATATGGGTTTCATCGGGCTCTATCGGGCGGCCCAGGCGGTGGAAGCCGGGGCGACCCGCACCCAGCCCGGATCGGATGCGACGATCGACGCGAGCCTGGGGCTCTTGCAGGCGGCGTTGGACGACGCTTTGGACCGAATTCCGGCTCTGATTGTTCAGCAGACCCCCTAGATCCCGCCCCGGGTCCTGGGGTAGACCCCAGACGTGGCGAGACCTGCCGCCAAGCACGGCCCGACCCCTTCAAACAACCGGATGGCGTCCGATGGTAGAGACTTCCAATGATCCGCTGGACGGCCTGCCGCGCGCGGAGCAGGCGGCGATCCAGCTGCCCGAATCCCTGGTGGACGGTTTCGACGTGGGGCGGGCCTTCGCCGCATCTGTGCAACCGACCGGGACCACGCTGTCCAGAGAGCAGGTCTTCAAGCGCCTCCTGAAGATCGGCCAACTCGTCAAACTGCTCCGGGGACGGATCCGGCATCTCGGGGTGGACCTGACCCCGATGATCGCCGAGACCGGAGTCTGGCGAGGCCTGAGCGCCCGGGTCATCGCGCTTGCAGTCGCCGATGTTCGTCCCGGCTGGACCGGGGCAGGGCTGCATCTGGTCGACAGTTTCGAGGGTCTGGGAGCCCCCAGCACCGAGGACACGGTCGACGACGGCACAGGGGAACGCCGCGCCTTCTCCCATGCGACCAATTTCGAGAGCAGCCCGGACGTCGTCCGCAGTGCCCTGAGCGACTTCCCCGAGACCAGCATTCACACCGGGTGGATTCCGGAAATTCTGGCCGATCTTCCGGACCGGAAATGGGATTTCGTGCATCTGGACACCGATCACTACATTCCGGTGCGCGACAGTCTGGCGTATTTCCTCGATCGGATGGCGCCCGGAGGGGTGATCGTGAACGACGATTACGGCTCGAACTTCTTTCCCGGCGCCCGCATCGGCTGGGACGAGGTCCGCGCCCGCCACGGGCTTGCCCATGAGGTCTTCGAGACCGGTCAGGCGGCGATCACCGTCGACTGACGTCGCCATCCCCGAACCGTTTTCCGGCTGCGGGGCCGGTACCTCAGCTTTCCGGAAGCGGGATGAACTCGGTCTCGTTGGGAACCGGCTCGAAACGGCCCGCGAGCCAGTCGGCCTTGGCCTGCTCGATCCGATCCTTGCTGGAGGAGACGAAATTCCACCAGATATGCCGGGGGCCATCCATCGGCTCGCCGCCCAGGACCATGACCCGGGCCTGGCTCTCGGCCTCGACCGTGATCGCGTCGCCGGGATGCAGCACCAGCAACTGGCCGGAGCCGAAGCTGTCCCCATTAACCGAGATGCGACCATCGGCGATGTAGAGCGCGCGTTCCTCGTGTTCGGTCGGGATCGGCAGCCTGGCGCCGGTCGAGAGCGCGGCATCGGCGTAGAACATGTCGGAGAAGGTCGCGACCCGCGCGGTTTCCCCCCAGGCCGATCCGGCGATCACCCGCACGGTCTTGTCGGTGTCCGCGATGATCGGCTGATCGTCGGCGCCGTGATGGGAGAAACCGGGATCGGTCTCCTCGAATTTCTCCGGCAGCGCCACCCAGGCCTGGATGCCGTACAGCCGGGGGCCGGTCGGACGCTGATCCTCGTCGGTGCGCTCGGAATGGGCGATTCCGCGCCCCGCCGTCATCCAGTTGACCTCGCCCGGGCGGATCGCCTGCACGACGCCCAGGCTGTCGCGGTGCAAGATCTCACCGTCGAACAGGTAGGTGACGGTGGCGAGCCCGATATGCGGGTGCGGGCGGACGTCCAGGCCCTCGCCGCTCGGGAAGGTGTTCGGGCCCATCTGGTCGAAGAACACGAAGGGGCCCACCATGCGGGTCTTCACCGAGGGCAGGACCCGGCGGACTTCGAAACCGCCGATGTCCCGGGTGCGCGGCACGATGATATGGTCGATTGCGGCAAAGTCGGCGGCATCGGGCGCTGTATCGTGGTTCTCGGAGCTCATCGGTCCCTCCCTTTCGGCTTCCGGTTATGATCCGGGGCATTCGACGGAATTAAAAGCGTCCGTTTTTCACAAGCCCGTCGCTCTGCGGAAACAATCTCCTTCGAGGAGCCCTCCGGGTTCACGTTGACAATCCGCCGTCGCCACCGTTGACTCCGGCCCAAGCGACCCTGATCGGTGAGATATGGACATGGACCGAGTGCTCTTGACCGGAGCCGCCGGCGCCGTAGGCAGGCGCATGCGGCAGGAACTTCGGGGGGTCTATCCGATCCTGCGCCTGTCGGATATCGCGGATCTGGACCCGGCCGGCCCCGGCGAGGAGGTGGTGACCGCCGATCTCCGCGATCCGTCCTGCCTCGACGGCTTGCTGAAGGGGGTCGACGGCCTCATTCATTTGGGCGGATTGTCGACCGAACATTCCTGGGACGAGATCCTGCCGATCAACATCGATGCCTGCTATCGGGTGTTCGAGCGGGCGCATGCCGCCGGCGTCCGCCGGATCGTGTTCGCGAGTTCGAACCATGCCATCGGGTTCTATCCGCGCGACACGCGCCTCACCGGAGACGAACGGCCCCGCGCCGACAGCCGCTACGGGCTCAGCAAGGTGTTCGGCGAGGCCCTGGGACAGTATTTCGCGGACAATTTCGGACTCGAGGTACTGTCGATCCGGATCGGCTGGTGCTGGGACAATCCGGACACCCCCCGCGCGCTCGCCACCTGGGTCAGCATCCGCGACCTGACCGCCCTGTGCCGGGTCGGTCTGGAGACGCCGCACCTGCACCATGAGATCGTCTGGGGCGTGTCCGACAACGCGACCGCCTGGTGGGACAATTCGGTCGCCTTCCGGCTGGGGTTCACGCCGCAGGACAGCTCCGACCCCTGGGCCGCCGCGGTTGCGGCGAAAGAGGTCAAGGAAAAGGGCGACACCGTTCATCTGGGCGTGCAGGGCGGCATCTTCGCGAGCCGCGAGTATCATGGGGATCCGCACCGGGTTGTGCCCCCGGTTTCGGCGCGCCCCCAAGACCGGACCGGGGAGTAGGCGGCCCTGTCCACCCCCTCCTATCTCGACGACACCAAGCGCGGCACCGGCATCGCGCTGATGTGCATGGCGTTCATCTGCTTTGCGGCCCTGGACGCCACCGCCAAGACCCTTGCGATGGAGGTGGACAGCCTGCAGGTGGTCTGGGCCCGGTTCGTCACCCACGGCATCCTGGTGGCGGCGGTGATCCTGCCGCAGAAGGGCACGCGGGTGCTCGCGACCTCGCATCTGAAACTTCAGATCCTGCGGTCCCTGCTGCTGTTCCTGTCGACCCTGTTCAACTTCATCGCCCTGATCTACCTGCCGCTGGCGACCACCGCCGCGATCTTCTTCACCGTTCCCCTGCTGGTGGCGGCGCTGAGCGTGCCGATGCTGAAAGAGACCGTGGGCTGGCGGCGCTGGACCGCGATCCTGGTCGGCTTCGCCGGCGTGCTGGTGATCGTGCGGCCGGGCATGGGCGAGATCCACTGGGCGGTCGGGCTATCGCTCTGCAACGCGATCACGGTGGCGTTCTACCAGATCACCACCCGCACGGTGGCCGCGAAGGATCATTCGGACACCACCTCGTTCTATTCGCCACTGGTCGGCGTGGTCATCCTGCTGCCGGTTCTGCCCTTCGTGTGGAGCGAGCCGCAGAGCGCGCTGACCTGGATCCTGCTCGGCCTGACCGGCGTGTTCGGCGGGGTCGGGCATTGGCTGCTGATCATCGCCCATCGCTATGCGCCGGCCTCGCTGCTGGCCCCATTCAGCTACACGCACATCCTGTGGATGACGACCGCGGGCTATCTGGTGTTCGGCGACATTCCCGATATCTGGACGGCGGCGGGCGCCGTGATCGTGATCTCAAGCGGCCTCTACGTCTTCCACCGGGAGCAGATCCGAAAACGCACATAGCCCTTTCCGTCGCCCGCGTTGACTCCTACCCACCCGGCAACCGATCCTCCCCGTCGAAATCTGGGAGGATGTGATGGTGCAGAAAAAAGCAGTGGTGGTGGGCGCGCTGGGGGTCATCGGGCGCAAGCTGGTGGCGCATCTGGAGGCGCTCGGCGATTGGGAAATCGTCGGTCTGTCGCGGCGGGCGCCCGATTTCGACAGCAAGGCCACGTTCATCTCCGTCGATCTGCTGGACCGGGCGGACGCCGAGGCCAAGCTGGGCGGGCTCGACGACGTGACCCATATCTTCTACGCCGCCTTCCAGGCGCGTCCGAAATGGGCCGATCACGGGGGGCCGAACCTGGCGATGCTGGTCAATTCGGTGGAGCCGATCGCCGCCGCATCGAAGGGCCTGAAGCACATCCATCTGGTCCAGGGCAACAAGATCTACGGCTCCCATCTCGGTCCGTTCAAGACTCCGGCACGCGAGGAAGACCCGCCGCACATGCTGCCGAACTTCTACTGGGACCAGGAGCACTGGCTGCGCACCAACCAGATCGGCGCCGGATGGACCTGGTCGGCGCTGAGGCCGCAGACGGTCTGCGGGTTCGCGCTCGGCAATCCGATGAACATCACCACCTGCATCGCGGTCTACGCCACCATCTCGAAGGAACTGGGCCTGCCGCTGCGGTTTCCGGGCAAGCCGGGGGCGTGGGAGGCGATCTATCAGGTCTGCGACAGCCAGCATCTGGCGAACGCCATGGTCTGGTGCGGCGAGAGCGCGGCCGCCGAGAACGAGGTGTTCAACATCACCAACGGCGATTTCTTCCGCTGGAAGAATGTCTGGGGCGATTTCGCCAGGTTCTTCGACATGGAGGTGGGCGACGTGCAGACGATCTCGCTGACCGAGTTCATGGCGGACAAGGAGCCGCTGTGGAACATGATCGTCGAGAAATACGGTCTCCAGCCGATCCCCTACAAGGACGTCGCGGCCTGGCCGTTCGCCGACTACGTGTTCGGCACCGATTGGGACGTGATGACCGATACCCTGAAGCTGCGGCTGCACGGGTTTCCGGACTGCCTGCGCTCGGACGAGATGTTCACCCGGATCTTCCAGGAGTTCCGGGACATGAAGGTCATCCCCTAACCGTTACGGCCGCTCAAGCGGGATTCGACACGCTGGCATCGATCAGGATCGCGGCGCTGCGTTTCGCGCGCTCGGCCGCGTCCGTCCGGCCGCGTGTCAGGGCGGCAACGGTGGCGCCTTCGATCAGGTAGCCCAGTTGCTCGGCCAGGTCCCGGGGATCCGGCACCGTCAGATCCGATGCCAGCTCGGCCAACAGATCGATCACCGCCTGCTTGTTCGCGGCTGCGGCCAGATGAATGGCGCTGTCCCCGGACGGGTACTCCCCGGACGCCCGCACGAAGACGCAGCCCTTGAACGGCAGGCCGGGTCCGTCCGGCCCGTCCCGGTGCCAGACCGCCAGCGCGTCGAACACCGCGAGCAGCCGCTCCCGGGGCGTCGCGGCGCCCGACCGTGCCACCCACTCCGCCAGCCAGGCCCGAAAACCCTCGCCCCGCCGCCGCAGGACCTCGACGATCAGATCCTCCTTCGAGGCGAAATTGTTGTAGAGCGTCATCTTCGCCACCCCGGCCCCGGCGAGGATCTGGTCGATCCCGGTCGCGTGATAGCCGCCCGCGTTGAACATGCGCGTCGCGGTCTCGATCAGACGCTCGCGGGCCGGCGTGGACCTGGAGGGACGCGAGGGAGACGGGGACGTTGGGGTCGGGGGGGATTCGGTCATGCGGCGCTCCCGGGTTGATGTCGGTAAAAATAATCGGTTTCCGTCTCTTGTATAGGTAGACAGGTCTGTCTCTATCAGATCCAGACATCCTAAGGAGGCTGGCATGGTCAATCCCTATACCGAGATCGCGTTCACCCCCGCCGTCAAACGGGCCCAGGAGCTGATGGGCACGCGGGACGCCAACCTGCGCCTGGAAACGAGCGACGCCGAACGCGGCCGCCTGGGGCCAAAAGAGGCGGCGTTCCTGGCCGAGCGCGACGGGTTCTTTCTCTCGAGCGTCAGCGAGACCGGCTGGCCATATGTGCAGTTCCGGGGCGGCCCCGCCGGGTTTCTCCGGGTACTGGACGACCGGACCGTCGCCTGGGCCGATTTCCGGGGCAACCGACAGTACATCTCGGTCGGCAACATGACCGCGGAGACGGACCCGGCACCGGGCAAGATGGCGATCATCGCGATGGATTGGGCGCACCGCCGCCGGATCAAGCTGTTCGGGCGCGCCCGGATCGTGCAGCGCGACACCGACCCGGACCTGTTCGCCAGGCTGGACCTGGGCGGCTACCGCGCGGTCGTGGAGCGGGCGGTCGTGGTCACGGTCGAAGGCTTCGACTGGAACTGCCCGCAGCACATCACCCCGCGCTTCACCGAGGCCGAGATCGCTGCCGCCCTGGCGCCGATACAGCAGCGGCTGGCGGATCTGGAGATGGAAAACGCCCGGCTGCGGGGACAGGTGACAGAGGCGGCACCGCCCGTGTAGCGTCTCGGAGTCGCGACAGCGCTCTCCGAACCCGGATCGCGGAAAGGACCTGCCATGACCGGACCGACTGGATCGAACCCCCTCACCCTCGCCGGAATCGACCATGTGGTCCTGCGGGTGAAGGATATCGAGGTGATGCTGGGCTTCTACAGGGACGTGCTCGGCTGCACGGTCGCCAAGCACAACGCGCCGCTCGATCTCTGGCATCTGGACGCCGGCGGCTCGATGATCGATCTGATCCCGGTCTCCGGGAAACTCGGCTCCAAGGGCGGCGCCGCACCGGGGATCGAGGGCCGGAACCTGGATCACGTGGCGCTGAAGGTGCATCCGTTCGACGCCGAGGCCATCCTCGCCCATCTGAAGGCGCACGGAATCGAGTCCGAAGACGTGAAGACCCGCTTCGGCGCCGACGGCGACGGCCCGTCGATCTATATGTCCGACCCGGAGGGCAACGGGGTCGAGCTCAAGGGAACCGCCTGATCACCCCGGGTTCGACTTGAGCTCCACCTCGACGAAGCTGGCCGGCACGCTGCCCACATTGATGACGTCGTGCTCGACGCCGAACTTCCGGAAATAGGAGCGGCCCGGTTCCATCTTTAACGGGGTCCGGGTGCCGTCCGGGCCGACGATCTCGAAATCGCCGCCGGAAATCGGCGTGATCACGTAGTCGTAGCCGTGCCGGTGCCAGCCGGTGGCGGCCCCCGGCGCAAAGCTCCATTCCGTGACCACCACCTGATCGTTGTCGACCATCACCTCGGCTGTCGCCGCAGTTTCGCTCATGACATCACCTCTGCGCTTTCGAGGACGGCATGGAACAGCACGTCGGTTCCGGCGCGCGCCCATTCGGGATGGATCTCCTCGGCCTCGTTATGGGACAGACCGTCGACGCAGGGACACATGACCATCGCCGTCGGCACCACCCGGTTGACCCAGCAGGCATCGTGGCCGGCGCCCGAGACCAGGTTCTTGTGGGAATAGCCCAGACGCTCGGCGGCGGCGCGCAACTGCCCGACGCAGGTCTCGTCGAAGGTCACCGGGTCGAAGCCGCCGACCCGCTTGGTCTCGATCTCGAGCCCGATGGTCTTGGCGATCTCCGTGGCGCCGGCGATCACCTTGGCCTCCATGTCCTCCAGGATCGCCAGATCCGGGGACCGCAGGTCGCAGGTGAACACGGTCCGGCCGGGAATGATGTTGCGGGAACACGGATAGACCTCGGCATGTCCGATGGCCCCGACCGCGTTCGGCGCGTGGCTCAGGGCCACCTGTTCGACCAGCTCGGTCACCCGGGCCATGCCGAGCCCGGCATTGCGCCGCATCGGCATCGGGGTGGTCCCGGTATGGCTCTCCTTGCCGGTCAAGGTGATTTCCAGCCAGATCAGGCCCTGGCCGTGGGTCACGATGCCGATGTCCACACCCTCGGTCTCCAGGATCGGGCCCTGTTCGATGTGCAGCTCGAAGAACGCCTTCATCGGACGGTCGCCGACCTTCTCCTCGCCCATCCAGCCGATGCGCTTCAGCTCGCTCTCGACCGTCTTTCCGTCCCGGTCGGCGGTGGCATAGGCCTGCTCCAGGCTCTGCATTCCGGCGAACACGCCCGACGCCATCATCGCGGGCGCGAATCGCGCGCCTTCCTCATTGGTCCAGTTGATCACCTCGATCGGATGCCTGGTCTTCAGACCCAGCTCGTTCAGGCTGCGGACCACTTCCAGCCCGGCCAGAACGCCCAGGATGCCGTCGTATTTTCCGCCCGTCGGCTGGGTGTCCAGATGGCTGCCGATGCAGACCGGCGGCAGGCTCGGATCGGTGCCCTCGCGCCGCATGAACATGGTGCCCATCTTGTCGACCGCCATGGTCAGGCCCTCGGCCTCGCACCAGCGTTGAAACAGCGCGCGGCCCTGGGCGTCGAAATCGGTCAGGGTCTGCCGGTTGTTGCCGCCGGCAATGCCCGGGCCGATCTTCGCCATCTCCATCAGACTGTCCCAGAGACGGTCGCCGTTGATTCTGTGATTGCGCGCGTTGGTCATATGGCTTTGATCCTTTTGGCCGAAGTTCGGGATAGATCACCACGAACCGAGGGTCGGGGGAAAGCCGGGATTGACCATCGGGCCGGTTTCGGGCCCTTCTCAAACCGGCACCAATCATCGGAGGCAGCGGTTCCGTGTTCGATATTCAGGTGGTTTCCTTCACGGCGGCGGACGCCCCCGCCAGTTTCGAGCGGTCCCTGCGCGAGACCGGGTTCGCGGTCCTGACCGATCATCCGATCACGGCGGACCGGATCGCCGCCGCCTATCGGGCCTGGGCTGACGTCTTCGCCTCAGAGGACAAGCACCGGTTTCTGCGGGATCCGGACCGGCAGGACGGCTATTTTCCCTACCGGTCGGAGAACGCCAAGGATCACCCGGTCAAGGACCTGAAGGAGTTCTTCCACGTCTATCCGGACGGCCGTCTGCCGGAGACCGCCGCTGAGGTGACCCGTGCGCTCTACGCGGATCTGGTCGATCTGGGACAGATTCTGCTCGGCTGGATCGAGGATCACGCCGATCCGGCGGTACGGGACGGATTCTCAGAGCCGCTGACCCATATGGTCGCAGGCAGCACCGAGAATCTGCTCCGAATCCTGCACTACCCGGCGCTGCCGGATGGCGTTGAGACCGGTGCGGTGCGCGCGGCGGAACACGGAGACATCAATCTGATCACCCTGCTGGTCGCCGGCACCGAGCCGGGCCTCGAAGCGCGGGACACGGGTGGCGGCTGGCACCGGGTGCCGTGCGATCCCGGGATGATGGTGATCAACGCGGGCGACATGCTGCAGCTTGCCTCCGGGGGGACCTATCCCTCCACCCCGCACCGGGTGATGAACCCGCCCGCAGGGCACAATGTCGCCAGATACTCCATGCCGATGTTCCTGCATCCCCGGCCGGAGGTCCGGCTTGCAGCGGGGAAGACCGCGCAGGCCTATCTGCTGGAGCGCCTTCGGGAGATCGGCCTGAAATCCTGACGGGGTTGGATCAGCCGAACACCTCGTCCAGATTCTCGGTCGGCGCGCCCTCCTTGATGCTGCGGAGCCTGGCGTAGAGCAGGCCGATCCAGATGAAGAGCGCGCTGAAGGAAAACGCCGAGACCAGAACCATCACCACCACCGAAAGCACCGGCGAGATCGCCGTGGTGACCGGGGTCAGGACCCCGACCATGAGCACAACGAACAGCGACATCGCCAGGAACAGCAGGATCGCCCCGCCCATGATCGGCCAGCGGTAGTCGCGGGTCAGCTCCATGCTCCGGCGGAGCCCCGAAAACCCGCAGCGCTCGACCGCGATGGCGGCCGGAACCACCGCGAAGACCGCGAACACCCAGAGGCCCGGCAGCAGCGCCAGGCTGGTGCCCACAGCGATCAGGATGGCGGCGATCAGATTGCAGACCGCCAGCGGGAGGATCTGGCGCAGACCGCCGCCGATGTACCCCGCCAGAGATCCTGTGGTACCGGTCTTGCTGTCATGGGCCGCGGCGGCGACCGCGGCGCCGAACACGGCCAGGGCCAGATAGGGCGTGAGCGAGACCGCCACCACCGCCAGGCCGCCGACCGCCGCGACCTCCGGCGGGGCGGCGGGCGACACCCCGCCCGGAACCACGGCACCGATCCCCAGCACCAGGATCTGCATCCCGACGGTGATCACGCTCGGCAGCAGGCTCAGAACCACGAAGATGACGATCCGACTGAAAAACACGCGCACGGTGTCGCCGACCAGGGCGCCGACGCCCAGCGGCGGACGGGGCAGGCTGGGATCGCTCATGGCTGGTCCTTCGTCTCGGGGTCCGTGGTGTGGAATTTGTCCTCGCGCAGGTCGCCGAACAGCTTCCGCTGCTCCAGGTGACCGCGCTGGGCCGCGTAGAAGGCCCGCAGGAAGGCCTGGGCCTCACTGTCCTTCACCGGGTCGGAATACCCGATCTTCAACCGAATGCGCCGGGACACCTGTTCCATCTCCTGAACCTGTCGTGCAGGGGTCTCCCGCCGGCTCCGCTCGCCGGACTGCAGCAGCTGCTCCAGAATCTGCAACTCATACCGGCCGTAATAGTCCAGCTGATCCGCTGAAAAGGTGAACCGGTCGTCGCGTCGGGCCACATCGGCCGGCTGGGCGGCCAGATCGGTTTCCAGCCCGGCGCGCGGGTGTTCGATCACATAGGTACCCGCGATCAGATCCCCAAGCCGTTGGCTGGTCTTGCTGAAGATCGGCACGCCGATCGCGATCCCGGCCCACAGCAGGGTGAGCCAGTACCAGAGATCGACCCGCTCCAGTCCCCCCATCAGCGCGAACGCCGGGCCGTAGATCTCCGCCTCCCGCATCAGGTTGCGGACCACCACGGCATTGGTCGAAAGCCCGCGCCCGTCCGCGCCGACCACCCGGAGGCCCAGCATCCGTTTGCCCAGGGTCTGGCCGTTCCACATCAGCTCGGTGGCGATGTAGTAGGGGGTCCGGATCGCGAAGAAGGTCAGCAGCATCAGGCTCCACCAGGCCGCCGACGGCAGCACCTCGTTTGTCACGAACCCGAGCGCGATCAGGAACAGGAGGCAAAGGCCCATGTCGGTCAGCTGCGCGCCCAGCCGTGCGCCCAGCCCCGCGACCGCGAAATGCAGCGGAACCCCCTCGGGCGGGATGATTTCGTTCAGGCACCGCGTGCGGCTTGGCGTGCGGCGGGTCCGGCTCCGAGGGGCGGGGATGTCGGCCATGTCAGGCATCCCCCGCCCGGTTGCGCCCCGCCACCAGCAGCCACCAGGCCCAGCCGGCGCCGATCCCCCAGCCGATCACCAGGCGGGCGCCGGTATCCTGGACAAGCTGACGGCCGAACCCTTCGACCAAAGCCGCCACCACCAGCATCAGGGCGGCGATCACCGCGAGCTTGGTGGCGTCCGGCCCGGCCCGCCTCAGCGCGTCCTTGCGGGTGAACGGGCCGGGGAACAGCACCGCCGATCCGAGCAGGATGCCGCCGCCCGCGGCGATCGCGATGGCGGACAGTTCGGTCACCCCGTGAATCGACAGCCAGCCGAACAGATCCCATCCCAGGCCCCGCTCCGCATAAAGCCCCACCAGAACTCCGAGGCCCAGCCCGTTGAAAACGCAAAGCGCGAAACTCGGCAGGCAGGCGAACACACCGAGGCCGAAACAGAAGATCGCGATCCGGGTGTTGTGGGAGAACAGATAGCTCGCGAAGACGCTGAGGTTGCCGCCGTCGGGTGTCTCCGGATTGTAGATCACCGACAGCAGCTCGGACGCCGGTGCGCCCGGCTGACGCGGATCCGCCGCCCCGCCCGGGAAGAACGCCTGATACCAGACGGTGTCCTGGGCGTAGAGCAGAATGCCGGCCAATGTGCCCAGGAGCAGTCCGAGATATCCCAGGGCGACGAAGCCGAGCGACCGGCGGAAGGCCTGGGGACCGCTCCGCGCGAAGAACCGCAGGATGGTGCCGCCCAGGGTCTGCTGCGGCGCGTAGACCGCCAGATAGGCCCGGGCGGTCAGCGCCTCCAGATAGGTCAGCAGGCCCCGGTCCAGCGAGATTTCGCGGGCGACCGAGAGCGAGGTGCAGGCCTGACGGTACAGCGCCGCCAGGCTCCGCGCCTCGATGAACTGCAGAGTGTGGACGCCGTTCTTCTCGACCCGGAGCAGCAGGGCGTCCAGGGTCTTCCAGTCCTGCTCCCGCTGACGGCGAAAGCGGACGGAGCGGAGATCGTCGGTCTGGCTCATATCACCTCCCGCGCCTTGAGATCGAGATAGGTCGAGATCAGCCGCGGCGTCGCCCGCGCCGGGGCCACGTCCAGGACCAGAATTCCCAGCCGGGTCAGCCGTTCCATCACGATCCGCCGCTCGGCGATCAGCTCGGTGGCGGACACCGCCCGGGCGGCATCGTCCAGCGACGAGGCCGGCGCCAGTCCGATCGCCTCCACGTCCGGGTCCCGCAGGGCCACGAAGATCACCACATGGCGCCGGCCCAGGACCCGCAGGTTCTCGACCAGGATCTCGGCGGTGGTGGAATCCACGAAATCCGAGAACACGATCACCAGGGCCCGCCGCGCCAACTGCCGGTGCAGCAGGGCCATACCCAGGGTGTGGTTGCTCTCCCGGGTTTCGTAGCCGAGCCCGGCGAGCTGGGTGCGCAAACGGGCGAAGCCGGTCCGGCCCGCCGTCGGCGGGATCGACAGGCGCGGCACCGCGTCATAGGCCAGGACCCCGACCTGATCGCCGCCCACCACCGCCGCCCAGGCGGTGGCCAGGGCCGCGTTCACCGCGTGGTCGATCTTCGGCAGCCCGGCGATCTCCTGACGCATCAGATAGCCGTTGTCGAGCGCGAGGATCACGTGGTGGTTCCGCTCGGCCCGCATTTCCTTTGCCACCAGACGCCGGGACCTGGCCGAGCGTTTCCAGTCGATCGAGCGCGGGTCCATGCCGCTGGTGAACTCGCGCAGCTGATGAAAGTCGGAGCCCTCGCCCCGGACGAGGTTTTCCTTGAGCCCGAACAGTTCGCTTCGGACCTGAACATCGATGAGTCCGGAGCTGACCGGTCGGACATCGGGCACCGCCGTCACGTCGAGCTCCATCGGAACCCGGGGGGTGAATTCGATGAGGCCCAGCCGCCCGGTCCAGCGCAGCCACGCCCGCTCGATCCGCCAGATTCCGCGCAGCCGGGCGCGGAACCGAACCGTCGCCAACAGGTCTCCGGTGGCATCCTCCCGCTCGAAGGCGGTGTCGTCCGCCCCGTCCAGCCCGCCCGGCCACTCGACCCGGCAGGCCACATCCTCGGACGGGCCGCCCGCGATCCGCAGGAACAGGGCACCGCCGGTGCCGACGAACAGTTCGGACGGCCCCGCTGCCTGCAATCCCACGCCGAAACGGGCGCCGGACACCAGATCCACCGCAAGGGCGACCCCGAGCGCCAGCCAGGGCAGAGTCGCCGCGCCCGCCAGGGCGCCGCCGGCCGTCACCACGAGCGTCGAGATCACCACGCAGGCCAGCGCCAGCAGCAGGAACAGAGGGCTGGGTCGCATCAGCGCGGAACCTCAACCGTGTCCATCAGCGCCGTCAGCACGTCGACGCTGGTGCGGCCCTCGATCTCGGCGGTCGGCCCCAGGATAAGCCGGTGGCGCAGGGCCGGAACGACCAGGCTCTTGAGATCGTCGGGGGTGGCGTAATCGCGGCCGTCGAGCGCGGCCCTTGCCCGCACCGCCCCCGCAAGCGCATCCGCGGCCCGGGTCGAGGCCCCGTGTTCGACCTGCGGGTCCGTCCGCGTCGCCCGCACCAGGGTGACGATGTATTTCAGCAGTTTCTCGTCCAGACGAATGCCGTCGACCAGCGTCCGCCCCGACAGGATCGCCGCCCGGTCAGCGACCGGCACGATGTCCTGGGCACGGGCGTCCCGGTCCAGCGGCTGGCTGGCCCGGCGCCTCAGGATCTCCAGCTCGGCCTCGGCATCGGGGAAATCGAAGACGATCTTGAACAGGAACCGGTCGAGCTGCGCCTCCGGCAGCGGGTAGGTGCCCTGATGCTCGATCGGATTCTGGGTGGCGATCACCGAAAACAGCGCGCCCAGCGCATGATCCGCCCCGTCGATGGTCACGAACCGTTCGTTCATCGCCTGCAGCAGGGCGGCCTGGGTCTTCGGCGGCGCACGGTTGATCTCGTCGCCCAGCAGCAGGTCGCAGAACACCGGGCCTTTGACCAGGCGGAACGCGCTGGTCTGGAAGTCGAACAGATTGGTGCCCAGCACATCGCCCGGCATCAGATCCGGGGTGAACTGAATCCGGCCGAAATCGAGCGACAGGGCCGACGCGAAGCTGCGGGCCAGCAGGGTCTTGGCGGTACCCGGCGGCCCCTCCAGCAGGCAGTGCCCCCCCGCGAACAGGGAGACCAGGAGCAAGTCGACGGCCGCATCCTGGCCGTGAACCGTCTTACCGATCTCCGCCCGGATGGCGTCAGCGAGGCTGCACAGTTCGTCCAAAGTCATGAAGCACCTGTTCGATTGCGATTTCAAATTGATCGAGACAGTCAACCACCTGGCCGACCGCCGCCCTGTCGGGCAAACGTCTGGCAGTTGTGGCGGCTGCGGTCAGCCGTGCGCCCAGATCGGCGTCCTTGCGGGCAACGACAGCCGCCAGACTCCGCAGCGGATCTCCGCGCGCAGAACGATCCCGTCGCTGCGGCCCCAGGATCTCCGCCGCCACCGCCTTGAGCCGGGCATCGACATGGGCGAAGAGCAGATCCGAATCATGACCGGACAGGCGCAGCAGCCGGGCCTGGGCCTCGATGCTGGCCGCCTTGCTGGCGGCGGGACCGGTATCCGGATCGGCCAGGACCGGACGCACCCGCACCGATCCCCGCCACACCACCAGAACACCGAGCACGGCAAGCGACGCCCAGACCAGCGACATCGGATAGGCGAGCAGCTCGGACAGGCTCGGCCCCTCCGGCACCCCGGCCTCACCCGGCACCGCGTCCGGCGCCCGCCGGACCAGGGGCAGGGACGTCTCGGTTTCGAGATCGATCAGGATCACGCCGGTTCCGTCCGCGTGCGCGAAGGTGCCGCCGGGGATGCGGGCGGCGAGCATCGGGATCAGCATGCGTGCGATGGCCGCATTGTCACCCAGACCGAGCCCGTGATTGTTGAGCAGGTCCGGATCCGACAGTAGAAAGAACGGAACACCGTTTCGTGCGCACTGTCCGAGTACCATGGCGCTCGAACTGCCGAGAATCGGGGTGCAGTCGGAGCCGGCGATGACCTGGGGCAGATAGAGCCGCGTCTCCAGCCCCGCGGCGCCGGCGATCGTCACGGGATCATCCGCGAAGCCGCCATCCTCCGGGACAAGCTGCCGGATCCGGTCGCGGCCGAGCTGCACCGGCGTCTCCTGGTTTTTCCAGGCGCGCAGGAATGCGGGCTTCGCCTCGCCCAGGGCCGCCATGCCCGAGCGCCATTTCGGAAGGATCACCAGGGTCGGCAGCGCCTGAATCTTCCGCTCCAGGATCTGCCAGTCCAGGTCCATCTGGTCCTGCTGCATCGGGCGATCGGGCCCGGTGTCCGGATCGGCCCGCCGCAGAACGGGGTCGCCGTCGAACAGCGGCAGGATCCGCAGGCCGACCGCGCCCACCGTTGCCGGGCGCTGATCGGTGGTTATCCGAACGTCAATCTCATTGGCCGTCAGCCAGATCGACAATCCCTCGAAACCGATCGCGGAGCGGCGCAGATCGATCTCGCTGGAGCGACCGAGCATCGACACGGCGACCGCCGCGATCATGCCGAGCGCGATCACCGCGATCAGCAGATCCCGGCCCCGCACGCCGAACTTGGCGGTTCTGGTGCTTTGGCCCATCACGTCCGACCCGCGGGCGGGGCATGCCGCAGCAGAGCGCGGCCGCTTTCCAGAAGGCGCTGGAACACCGGCTCGGACACCGTCTGTCCGCCGAAACGGACCCGCTCCACATATCCGGCCAGGTCCAGAAGCTCCGGCACCGCCGGTGTCCCCGGGGGCAGCGCCCGGACCGCCTCTCGGACGGTCTGGCTGTGGCGGAAATGACTCTGGTGGGCGCCCAGCAGCTGCTCCAGCACATGGTTCAGCAGCAGGGCCAGCGCCCGGTCCCGGTCGGAAAGCCGTGCGATCTGCTCAATCCCGACGGGTGTGCGCTCGACATCGGGCGTCATTTCGGAAGGAGCGGCCGGCGCATCGGCCGAGGATGTGCGCTGCCCGGCATCCGGAGTCCTCCGACGTGCCAGCCGAATCGACACGCCGTATTTCCAGATCAGCGCCGCGATCACAATGAGGATCAGATACGGAATGATCTCGACCAGCCAGGCGGCCCAGTCCAAGCTCCGGTTCGAGATGGAAAACGCCTGCGGCTCCGGACGCGGCTCGAGCCGGTCGGCGGAGACGGCACCGGCTCCATCCGGATCACCATACGTGATTTCGGCGTCGAGACCGCGGCCGAAGATCGCCTGACCGTAGGTCGGCGGCTCCTGGGCGGGAGCGGCGCCGGCAAAGGCTCCCGCCAACCATCCTGCGATCAGGGCGATCACGACCGTCGATCTGAAAGGGCGGCGGCAACACGGCACAAGATCATCCGGATCGGTTTCGGAACGGTGAAGGGCCAGGCTGTCGATCTCCACACGCCCAACCGTATGATCGCCGGTTGTCCGGTGCAACCATGGCATGGAGCCACGGCAGGCGAACATCCCGCAATGCCGACGACATTGACCCGGAGCTGTGGCCATATCATGTCAGGCATTCTCAATCGCCCAACCGACCCCGGAGCCGTGCATGACCGATCGCCCCAAAGGAACGGATCTGCGCATCCTCCAACGGGTCCTGAGCTTCCTCATGCCCTATCGGGTTCGGGTCGCGGCGGCCTTGCTGGCCCTGCTGACCACAACGGGGACCACGCTGGCGCTCGGCCAGGGGTTGCGGCTGCTGGTCGATCGCGGCTTCGCGGCGGGCGATGCCGAAGCGCTGAACCTGGCCCTGCTGGGTCTGGTCGTCCTGTCGGTGATCCTGTCGGCGGCGACCTTTGCCCGGTTCTATCTGGTCTCCTGGTTGGGGGAGCGGGTGGTGGCCGATCTGCGGGTGGCCGTGTTCAGCCGGGTTCTGACCCTCAATCCCGGATTCTTCGAACTGACGAAGACCGGTGAGGTCCTGTCCCGGCTCACCACCGACACCACCCTGTTGCAGACGATCGTGGGCTCCAGCGCCTCGATGGCCCTGCGCAACGCGCTCGGCCTGATCGGCGGGCTGATCATGCTGTTCGTGACCAACCCCAAGCTGACCCTGCTGCTGTTGCTGGTGGTGCCGGTTGTGGTGGTGCCGGTTCTGGTGATCGGGCGCAGGGTGCGGCGGGCCTCGCGGGAGAGCCAGGACCGGGTGGCCGATGTCGGCTCCTATGCCGAGGAGAGTCTGAACGCGATCCGCACCGTACAGGCGTTCACCCACGAACCCGTCGAGCGCACCCGGTTCGGCGGCGAGGTCCGCGACGCGTTCGAGACGGCGGTGCGGCGCACCCGGCTGCGCGGCATCCTCAGCTCGACGGTGATCGTCCTGGTGTTCACGTCGATCTCCTTCGTGCTGTGGGTCGGCGGCCATGACGTGATGGCCGGGCGGATGACCGGCGGCGAGCTGGCGGCCTTCGTGTTCTACGGCACCCTGGTCTCGTTCTCGGTCGGCATCCTGTCGGAGGTCTACGGTCAGCTGCTGCAGGCGGCGGGGGCGACCGAGCGGCTGGTCGAGCTGCTGGAGGAGGAGCCGGCAGTGGCCGCTCCGGCGACGCCGACCGCCTTACCGGTCCCGGCGGAGGGGCGGGTCAGTTTCCAGGACGTGACCTTCCATTACCCCTCCCGCCCGGAGGAGGCGGCGGTCGCCGGGCTCTCGATCGAGATCGCGCCCGGCGAGACCGTCGCCCTGGTCGGCCCCTCCGGGGCGGGCAAGAGCACCGTGTTCCAGCTGCTGCTGCGATTCTACGATCCGCTGTCGGGACGCATCCTGCTGGACGGGGTCGATCTGCGCGACGCCGACACCACCGCGATCCGCCAGCGGATGGCGCTGGTGTCCCAGGAGCCGGTGATCTTCTCGACCGACGCGCTGGAGAACATCCGCTACGGCAATCCGGACGCCACCGATGCCGAGGTCCAGGCCGCCGCCAGACAAGCCGCCGCCGACCAGTTCATCACTCGTTTGCCCGACGGCTACCGGACATTCCTCGGCGAAAAAGGCGTTCGGCTGTCCGGCGGGGAGCGTCAGCGGATCGCCATCGCCCGCGCGATCCTGCGTGACCCGGCGATCCTGCTGCTGGACGAGGCGACCAGCGCGCTCGATTCCGAGAACGAGACCCTGATCCAGGGCGCGCTGGCCGAGCTCAAGAAGAACCGGACCACCCTGATCATCGCCCATCGTCTGGCGACGGTGGTGAACGCCGACCGGATCTGTCTGATCGACCGGGGCCGGGTGATCGCAACCGGCACCCATGCCGAGCTGGTGGAAAACAGCCCGCTCTACAAACGCCTGGCCGAACTGCAGTTCTCGACGGCCGCGTGAAGGACGCTAAAGAGTGCTGCGCCGGGTCTGCGCGCCGGGGCGGGTCCTGACGTCCGGTTGCAGCTCCAGGCCCAGGCCCGGCCCCGCGGGCGCCCGGATGCGGCCGTTCTCGACCGGCGGCAGCTGGGTCACCAGCTCTCCGTACCAGCCGTAATAGAACGCCCGCACCATCTCCTGGATGAAGCAGTTGCGGGTGTGCAGCGCCAGATGGGTGGAGGCGGTCAGGGCGACCGGCCCGGTGCAGTCGTGGAAGGCGGCGGGTACGTGCCATGCATCGCACAGCGTTGCGATCTTGCGGCCCTCGGTCAGCCCGCCGCACCAGGTCAGGTCGGCGATGATCACCGAAAGCGCATCGATCTCCAGCAGATAACGGTAGTCGGCCACTCCGCCCCGGGTTTCGCCCACCGCGATCGGGGAGGCGGTCGACCGCGCCACCTCGCCGAGCGAGCCGAGATGATCCATGAACACCGGGTCCTCGACCCAGAGCGGCTCGAACTCCTCCAGGGCGCGGGCGATCTTGACCGCCTGCGGCCGGTTCCACATGGAATGCAGTTCGGCCATGATGTCCATCTTGTCGCCGACGGCGGCCCGGATCTTCTCGAAGGGCTTGAGCGCGGTCTCGAGGTCGGCGGCGGAGATGTATTGGCCCGACGACGCCTCGGCGGCGAAGTCGAACGGCCAGATCTTCATCGCCGTGATGCCCATCTCCAGCAGGGACTCCGCCAGCTCGTCGGCGATGTTCAGGAAAGCTTCCAGATCCTCGTAGGGACCCTCATTGCCGCCCAGGCCGAAATTGGCCGTGCCCTGGACCGGCTTCGAGCGAACGTACTGGTAGCCCGCACAGGTGTTGTAGACCCGGATATCGTCCCGCACCGCGCCGCCCAGAAGCTGGTGGATCGGCTGGCCGGACGCCTTGCCCCACAGATCCCAGAGCGCGATGTCGACCGCCGACCGGCCACGCTGTTCCGCGCCGGCGCCGGTGAAGCCGAGATAGCCGATCAGATGCGCCTGATGCTGCTCCATCCGCAACGGGTCCTTGCCCAGAAGGTATGGGGCGATGATGCCGTGGATATGGGCCTCGGCCGAGGTGGCGCCGTAGAAGGTCTCCCCCAGGCCGACCGGACCCTCGTCGGTCTCGACCTGGACCCAGAGCAGATTCGGAAAATCCTCAAGCCGGATGGTCTCGAGCGCCGTGACCTTCATGATGCGTCTCCCCGCCACGTGTTTTCCTGTTGGCGGGGAGTATGGGGGTGAAAAGTGGGCCTACGCCACCTCTGGAATCGCGGCACCGAAAACAGCGTCGCCGGTCACGAGATCGAATCCCTCGTCCCGCCAGCCTTCGATGCCGCCGATCATCTCCTTGACCGGTCGCCCCAGCCTGGCCAGCCGGACGGCCGCCTTGCAGGCCCCGTTGCAATGGGGACCCGCGCAGTAGACCACGAACAGGGTGTCGTCGGGCCACACCCCCATCCGGCGGGCGATGATCTTGCCATGCGGCAGGTTGATCGCGCCGGGGATATGGCCCTCGGCGTAGAGCGCCGGCGACCGGACATCGAGCAGCACGAAATCCGGCGCGCCGGAGGTCAAAGCCTCGTGTGTGTCCCAGCAGTCGGTCTCGAAACTCAGACGGGCCTCAAAATGCGCCAGCGCCTGTGCGGAGGCGGCGGCTCTGACGTTGGAAACAGCGGTTGGCATGCGATCTCTCCCGAAGTGATGAGGTCCCGACGATGCGCGCACCGGTGAGGCTTTGAAATTGGCATGAATGCCATGTAGCATTCAGATCATGCCAAACTTGTCACCTCACCCGGCCCCCCGAAATCCCGCGTCCCCTCGGCCCGAGCCGCGCGGCCCGTTGGTCGCCGTGTTGGCCTATGACGGGCTCTGCACTTTCGAATTCGGCGTGGCGGTCGAGGTCTTTGGCCTCGCCCGTCCGGAATTCGGCGCCGACTGGTACCGGTTCCAAGTGGTCGCGGAACACGCGGGGCCGATGCGGGCGGCGGGCGGGCTCACCGTTTTCGGTGAGATCGGGCTTGAGGGTCTGGAGGATGCCGATGTGATCCTGATCCCCGGCTGGCGCGGCATCGATGCGCCGGTGCCCGACCCTCTGGTGGCCGCGATACGGCGCGCGGTGGGGCGCGGCGCACGGATCCTGACGATTTGCTCCGGCGTGGTGGTGCCGGCGGCGGCCGGACTGCTGGACGGCCGGCGGGCCACCACCCATTGGCGCTACGCCGAGGCGCTGGCGGCCCACCATTCCGGGATCGAGATCGACCCGGACGTGCTCTATGTCGAGGACGGCCCGATCCTGACCTCGGCCGGCAGTGCCGCGGGTCTGGACCTGTGCCTGCACGTGGTGCGGTCGGATTACGGACCGGCGGTGGCCAATAAGGTCGCCCGGCGTCTGGTCATCCCCGCCCACCGGGATGGCGGACAGGCGCAGTACATCGACCGGCCGGTCGCCGACCGGAGCGGCACCCGCTTCGCCCATGTGTTCGACTGGCTGCGCGCCCATCTGGCCGAGCCGATCACGGTCGATCGCATGGCCGCCCAGGCGGCGATGAGCCGGCGGAGTTTCATCCGGCGCTTCCAGGCGGCCACCGGTCAGTCGCCGGCGGCCTGGCTGATCTCCGAGCGGCTCGCGCAGGCCCGGATCCTGCTCGAGGGCACCGACCTCTCGATCGAACAGATCGTCGCCGAGGCCGGATTCGGGTCGACCGAAACCCTGCGGCATCATTTCAGATCCCGTCTGAAGACCAGCCCGAGCGCCTATCGCAGGCGCTTCCGTACGGAAGTTCTGCCCTAGATCTCGCGCCCGTCCCGCCAGCGGTAGAGCGCAAGGTTCAACCGGGCGACCCGCCGGACCAAAGGCTGGAGCGGGATCGGATGTACCGGCTCGAAGCGGAGCGCCAGTTCGCTGTCCGGCGTCCCGGTCAGCGCGCGGGCGAACTCCTTCCCCAGAGCCATCGCGAGCGACACTCCCCGCCCGTTGCATCCGGCCCATCCGATCGCATTCGGGCCGAGCTTGTGGAAGCGGGGTTTGAAATCGGGCGTCATCCCGACATAGCCGTTCCAGACATGGCTGAACCGGACCTCGCCCAATTGCGGAAAGATACGGCTGAGACGCGCGCCGATCCGCTGCTTCAGGCGCTGCTCGGCGTTCTGCGGCAGGATCAGCGCGCCACCGGTCACCAGACGCCCCGCGGCGTCATAGCGGAAGAAATGCAGGTCTCCATGAGTGTCGGAGACCGCCTGGCGGCCCGGTACGATGGACTTGCGGAGATTGTCCGACAGCGGCTCGGTCGCCATCTGCCAGGAGGTGACCGGCACGACCTCCCGGGCCAGATCCGGGTTCACCCGGTCGGTATAGGTATTGGTCGCCATCACCAGGGCCTCCGCCGTGACCCGGCCGTTCGGGGTGTCCACGACCCAGCGGTCGCCCTGCCGCAGCGGCGGGCTTGCGGGGCTTTGGGTGAAGACCCGGCCGCCCAGGCCGATCACCGCCTTGGCCAGACCGCGCGCCAGGGCCAGCGGGTTGATGCTGCCCCCGGTCCGTGCGGTCCAGCCGCCATACCACCGGTCACTGCCCAGCAGATCCCGCATTTCCTCACGCCCGATCAGGGCCACATCCGCGCCCCGGCGGCTCCATTGCTCCACCCGACGCTCGGCGATCTTGATCCGGCCGGGGGAATGGACCGGCTGCAGCCAACCGGTCTGAGCAGCCTCGCAGTCGATGTCGTAGCGCCGGACCACGTCGAACAGGGTGCCGGCCGCGTCCCGCAGCAGAGCCACGAAGCGCTCGCCGGTCTCGCCGCCGAAATGGGCCGCCAGCTCGTCGGGATCCGGCCGGGTCAAAGTGGGGATCACCTGGCCGTTGTTGCGGCCCGACGCGCCCGAGCCGATCTCGAGCGCCTCCAGCACCACCACATTCCGTCCGGCCTCCGCCAGGTGCAGGGCGGAGGACAACCCGGTGAACCCGCCGCCTATGATGACCACATCGGCCTTGATCTCGCTGTCGAGCGTGGCCGTTTCGGGCGGCGGCGGCGCCGTCTCGGCCCACAGCGAGGGAGGATGGAACGCACGATCAGCCATGGAAATGCCTCATGAACCCGCTAGACTGAAGAAAAGATTGCGCAAGTCTGGCGGCAGCGACGCCCCGTCACAAGGCCCTGACAGGGCCCCCGCCCGAACGGAGCCGACCATGCGGCGACATCTCACCACATTCGCACTGGCCGGAGCCCTCGGCCTGCTGAGCGTCCTCTGCATCGGAGCGACCCCAGGGACCGCACGGGCCGAGGACGGCCGGATCACGGTGCGCCCGGACGTGAATCCCTGGAATGCGATCGGCCGCCTGAACGTCTCGGGGTACCGGGCCCAGCGCCACTGCACGGCAACCCTGGTGGAACCGAGGATCGCGCTGACGGCGTGGCACTGCCTGCTCCAGTTCTTTCGGGACGGGGTGGTCGATCCCCGGGCGGTCCATTTTCTGCCGGGCTACGACCGGGGGAGCTTCCACGAGCATCTGCGCGGCGTCGGCTACGAACGGAAGGGTGACGACGTGGTGCTGATCACCCTGGACCGGGCCTCGAGCCTGGTTCCGGTTGCAATGAAACCGGTCACGCCGGCCACCGGAGATTCCCTGTTCCAGGGCGGCTACAGTTCCGACCGCAGCCACGTGCTCACGGCGGATCCGGCCTGCAAGTATCTCGGTCCGGCGGCCCAGGGCAGATGGCTGCACGACTGCGAGGCGGTCTCAGGTGATTCCGGTGCGCCGATCCTGCGGGATACCGGTCACGGACTGGTCGTGGTCGCAATCCATATCGGACGCGCGGCGGACGGGACGGGGATCGCGGAACCTTTGCGGTGAGACATCGCGCAGGCCGCGGGCCCATGACCGCTTGATTAGCCCACAGGGCGTCCTTATCTTTCAGAGGCGGGCGACGCCGGAAGGGTCGCGCGCGGTTGGTGCCGCACGCTGCGGGCCAATGCCCTGTCTCGCTCTCGCTTGAGGAGATTGCCGGTGACTCGCGTATCGCTTTTCAATTCGCCCCTGCTTTTGGGCTTCGACCATTTCGAGCGCGCGATAGATCGCGTTCAGAAAACCCAGGCGGACGGTTATCCGCCGTATAATATCGAACAGACCTCGGCAGACGGATTGCGGATCACTCTCGCCGTGGCCGGATTTTCAATGGATGAGCTGACCGTCCAGACCGAGGACAACCAATTGGTTGTTCGCGGGAAGCAGGTGGACGATGAAGATCGGGTCTACCTTCATCGCGGAATCGCCGCACGCCAGTTTCAACGGACTTTCGTGCTGGCGGAGGGAATTCTGATCGAAGGGGCTTTTCTGGACAATGGGTTGCTCCACATCGACCTGAGGCGGCCGCTGGTGGAAGCGAAAGTCCAGACCATCCAGATCAAGGGCGCGGACGCAAAACCCGGTGGACGCAAATCGGCGGCTCAAGCCATCGATGTTGAACACGAAGCGGCCGAGTAGCGCTGACGCAGCGCCGATATTGGGTCATCGCTTGCTTAAGGAGACTCTTATGACCGATTCAAACAATCACAGCCCTCTGCCCCAGACCATAGATTTTAAGCGGCTTGGCCTGAATCAGGTCGCCTATGTGAAGGTGACGGAGGTCGATCAGGAAATCCGCTACATGGTCCATACGGCGGACGGGACAGCGGTGACCGCATTTCCGAGCGAGGCGCTTGCCCGCATGGCCATTCGGGAGCACGAACTGGAGCCCGTCTCGATTCACTGAGGTCAGGACAGGTGACCTATCGGAGCACCCGGTCAGGCCGCATGGCTCGCGGCCGCCTCGCCGAACAGCGCGTAGATCGCGTCGGCCGATTCACATCCGCGCAGCTTGGTGCAGACGGAGCGATCGCGCAGCAGGCGTGACACACGTGCCAGTGCCTTGAGATGGTCGGCACCGGCCCCTTCCGGCGCCAGCAGCAGAAAAATCAGATCGACCGGCTCGTCGTCGATGGCGTCGAAGGCAATCGGCTGATCCATGCGCGCGAACACACCGTAGATCCGCTCCAGTTTCGGCAGCTTGCCGTGCGGAATCGCGATCCCGTGCCCCACACCGGTCGTGCCCAACCGCTCACGCTCGAGGAGCACGTCGAAGATTTCACGCTGATCGGCGCCGGAAACCTCCGACGCCTTGCGTGCAAGCTCCTGAAGAACCTGCTTCTTACTGCTCGCCTTCAGGCTTGGAATGATCGCCTTCGGCTGAACGAGGTCCGTCACGTCCATTGGAACACTGCTCCCCCCGACCGCGCCATTCCGGAGCAGCCGGAACGGCGAGGGTCGATTTGCCTGTGCGTCGTTTGTCTGTTCGGGTGCCGCGAGATTGCCCCCTGTTCGACTATACTTGCTGGGGATCCACCCAGCCGATATTCCCGTCCGACCGCCGGTAGATCATGTTCATCCGCCCGGTCTTCCGGTCTTTGAACATCATCGCCGGCGAATCTTCCAGATCCAGGCGCATGACCGCTTCACCGACCGTCAGAGCCTCGATTCCGGTCTGCACTTCGGCGACCACGACCGGCTGCCAGCCGGAATCCGCTTCGGGCTCCGGCGCGTCGCCGGGTTCCGCCGCCAGAACATACTGCTGCGCAGGCAGGGAGTCGGACACATGGCCGTGGTGGTGATCCCGGAGGCGGCGCTTGTACCGCCGCAATTGCTTCGCCACCCGCTCACCGGCTGCATCAAACGCCCCGTGCGCATCCTTGGCCGACCCTTCGGACCGGACCTGAATGCCCTTGCCGACCCGCACCACGATATCGGACTTGAAGAGGTTGCCCTCCTTGGTCAGCGTGACGGTGGCGTCGATCGGGTTCGAGAAGTACTTCTCGGCGATCTCTGTGATCGTGTCCTCGACGTGACCGCGCAGTGCGTCACCCACGTCCAGTTGCTTACCTTGAACTGCAATTTGCATGTTTTTCTTTTCCGTGTCGGTTCCGATGATGTGGGAACGTCCCCCGGTATTGAAAGGGGCAACCCATTAAGGGAACGTTACGCCGCCGACACACTCTCCCGACGCGAAGCGGCGGAACGTATGCGGGCTGAACGATCACGTCAAGCGGCACAATCCCCCTTTTCTGGCCCGTGTTCCGCCCCGTTTTCGGGTCGGGTAACCGGGGCGGTCCGTCGCCCCAACTCAAACCACGGCGGAGCCTTCTCCGACGCGGGTCAGCCCCTCGGTGCCACAGCCAGGGACATGGTCTTCTCCCGCCGTCGCTGAACACTGGACGGAATCCGGAGGGCTTCCCGGTATTTTGCGACCGTTCGACGGGCGATGTCGACTCCATCGCCCCGCAGGAGCTCGACGATACGATCGTCCGACAGCACCTTGGTGGCCTGTTCGGCATCGATCAGGGTCTTGATGCGGTGGCGCACCGATTCCGCAGAATGGGCCTCGCCGCCGCCCGAGGACGCGATCGACGACGTGAAAAAATATTTCAGCTCGTAGATCCCGCGCGGGGTCGAGATGAACTTGTTGCTGGTCACGCGGCTGACCGTGCTCTCGTGCATGCCGATGGCGTCCGCGATGTCCCGCAGCACCAGCGGACGCAGGTGCTGCACCCCGCGCTCGAAGAACGCATCCTGCTGGCGCACCAGCTCGGTCGACACTTTCAGGATCGTGGTCGCGCGCTGGTGCAGGGACCGGACCAGCCAATTGGCCGATTGCAGGCAGTCCGAGAGGTATTCCTTGGCTTTCTTGTCCTTGGACACTGACCGACTGACTTCCGAGAAATACCCGTTGTTGACCAGGACGCGGGGCAGGGTGTCGGAATTCAGTTCGATCAGCCAGCTGCCGGACGGCCCGCGCCGCATCATCACATCCGGGATCACCGGCTGCTCGTCAATCGGATCGAAGGCGTCGCCGGGTTTCGGGTTCAGACATTTCAGCTCGGTGATCATCTCGCCCAGATCGTCGGCATCGCAGCCGCAGATCCGCCGGAGTGAGGCCAGATCCCGCTTCGCCAGAAGCTCCAGATTCTCGAGCAGGGCTTCCATATAGGGGTCGTAGCGGTTGCGGTCTTTGAGCTGCAGTCCCAGGCATTCCTTGAGCGACCGCGCGCCCACACCGGCCGGGTCGAACCGCTGAATCCGCTCGATCACCGTCTCGAGCCGCTCCACCGGACAGGACAGGGTCTCGGCGACCGTCGGCCATTCCGCCCCCAGATAGCCGGACGGGTCGATCATATCGATCAGATGCGCCGCGATCAGGCGGTCGCCCGGCTCCAGAAATTCCATGGTCATCTGATCGAGCAGATGATCCCGGAGACTCTTGTGATCGGCGATGGTGCGCTCGAAGCCCTCGTCGCTCTCGCCGTGACCGCCGCCGCCCGAGGTCTTCCAGTTCGAAAGCTCGCCCGCCCCCGCCCCCATCGCGGCGATGCCGTCGGTCTCGCTGATCGAGGCGCTGCCGTAGGAATTGTCGTAGTCGACATCGGTCGGATCGGAATCGGCGCTCGGCATCCGCTCGGTCGCCGCGTAGTCGACCATATCGGGGCCGGTCGGCGCATCCTCGAACCCGTCACCGGCCGGGGTCGCAGCCGGCGCGTCCCCGGACTCCCCGTGCCGCAGCAGATTGTCCTGCGCCACGGCATCAAGCGAGACCGGTCCGTCGACATCGTCGCGATCCAGGAGCGGGTTCTGCGCCAGCTCCCCCTCCACGTATTCGGTCAGCTCCAGATTGTTCAGTTGCAACAGCTTGATGGCCTGCTGCAACTGCGGGGTCAGCACCAGACTCTGCGACTGCCGTAAATCAAGGCGTTGTGATAGCGCCATTTAACCCGACTTCCCGCGTCTCCGTATGTAGCCCCGCCTCGGCGAGACAGGTGCCGTATGAAAGTCTACAGGCTGAACCGATCTCCGAGATAGAAGCGGCGGACATCCCTGTGGGCGACGATATCGTCCGGCGCCCCCTCCATCAGAACCATACCATCATGCAGGATATACGCTCGATCAACGATATCGAGGGTTTCGCGTACATTGTGATCGGTGATCAGCACCCCCAGACCGCGTTCGGTGAGATGCGAGATCAGGTCCCGGATCTCACCCACCGCGATCGGATCGATCCCCGCCAGGGGTTCGTCCAGCAGGATGAAGGCCGGCTGACTGGCCAGAGCGCGAGCGATCTCCACCCGCCGCCGCTCTCCGCCGGACAGCGCTAGCGCTGGGGTTCGGCGCAGATGGCTGATCGAAAACTCCGCCAGCAGATCCTCCAGCATCCGCTCCCGGGTACCCGGATTGCGCTCGACCACCTCCAGCACGGCTTTCAGATTCTGCTCGACCGTGAGGCCGCGAAAGATCGAGGCTTCCTGAGGCAGATATCCGATGCCCAGACGTGCCCGCCGGTACATCGGAAGATCGGTGATATCGTTGCCGTCGAGCGAAACCGAGCCCGAATCGGCGGAGATCAAACCGGTGATGATGTAGAAGCAGGTGGTCTTTCCGGCGCCGTTGGGGCCCAGAAGACCGACCGCCTCCCCCCGTTTTACCGAGACGCTGACATCGCGCAGAACCGGTCGCTTCTTGAACCGCTTTCCGATATTGGCGGCGATCAACCCTTCAGCGGATCCGCCGGCCGCCACCAGACGCGGGCCGGGCTTCGAACCCATATCGGCCGAATCGGTGCCGTCGCGCGCGTCTGGGTCCTTCGTCATGATCCGCACCTTTCTCGCCAAACCAGACCTGCCGGGGCCATGGGCCCATCGCAGCACATCAGTTTTGGGCTTCTCCGGGATTGAACAGGCCCTTGACCCGACCACCGGACTCCTTGCCGGAGAGCAAACGGCTGATTCCGGTTTCCAGATTCACGACCGCCCGATCTCCATTCAGCTGATTGTCCCCACGGGTGATACGCACGTCCCCTGACAGCGTCGCCGTCCTCTCGGAGGCAGTGTAGACCGCTTCGTCGCCGCGCGCGACATCCTGTGGCGTGGTGATCACCACATCACCCAGGGCATCGACGCGCGAGATTTGCTGGCCCCCTTCGGGATTCTCCTCGAAATAGGCCGTCATGGTATCGGACCGAATGCGCTGCGCCTCCCGAACCGCGACCGCATCGCCCCGTGCCACCGCGATGTTTCGGTCCCGCCAATACTCCAGACTGTCGGTCGCCGTGATCACGTCTTCGCCGCTGGTGAACTTCAGGCCGTCCCCGAGGAGGATCACCACCGCCTGATCCAGGTCGTAAACCGCCCGATCCGCGACCGCACGCTCCTTAAGGGTGGTGATCACAACCGCCCCATTCGCCTCGATCCGAAAGATCTCGGTGCCGCCGGACGCCTTATCCCGATAGAGGGCGGTCAGGGTGTCGCCGCGCACCGTCACATCGCCCCTGGTGGCGACAGCGTTTCCGCGGGCGATGTACATCTTGCCGTCGCGAACCCACTCGATCCCATTTGTGGACTCGACCGTGATCGGCTGATCGCCGTCCTGGTTGGTGATCAGTTGCGCAAAGGCCGGCCCCGTCATCATAAGGATGAGCGGCAGCCAGATCAGGAGGCATCTGAGCACCCGCATCAGCCGCCGGTCGCGGCGCCGGTCAGCACCGCCTTCGCCTTGCCGGTGAATTCGATCCGGGCGCCTCGGTCCCGCAGGCGAAAGCCCTCGCCCTCGACCATACCCGAAGGGCCGTAACCGACCGTCGGCGTGTCGCTGCCGACCGAGCCGTTGGGAATGTCGACATGCGCGGTATCGGACTTCAAATGGTGTCCCTCATCCTGAAACAGTTCCACGCCGCCCGACAGATCGACGATCTCCTCGGTGCGGTGCCAGACGCCGCTGGCGGCACTCAGCGAAAGCCACGTGTCGTCCTCCAGCGTGACGTCACCTTGAGGGCTTTCCAGCAGAACGATGTCGTTGTCCCCGCCCTGCTGCAACGCTTCCACCGCGATGATTTCATAGGGGCGATTCTGTTCGTCAACCCCGACGAAACGCGGATTGGCCATCCGCGAGGTGTCCACATCCGAGACCGTGACCTTGGTCCCGCCCAGCAATCCGTCCTGCGGCAGAAGCTGCGGCCACAGAATGACCAGGGCGATCAGCACCAGGGCCGTCGCCGGAAGCAGCATCTTCATCCAGGCAACGAGGATGCTCGCTCGGACCCGTGGTCGATGCAGGCGTCGGCGTCCGGTCGGAGGAGCTCCGGCAGATGAATCACCGTCAACTAGCTGGCTCTGCGACACTGGGTTCATTCCGCCCGTCTGGTCCAGGTTCAGGGGGCCGATCTAACGGGCCGCCCTCTCCCCGACGTTTCATCCCTGTAACGGGTTATACCCCGTCAATCCGTCGCGCGGTAGATCACGAACCGCACAGCATCAGATCGAAAACCGGCCGCCGATGCGGTCAGTGGGAGAAGATGTCCACTTCGCCGTAGCCGATGAGGTCCAGATGGGCCCGGGTGCCGAGAAAGTCAAAGCAGGCCTGCGCGATCTCAAGCCTGCCTTCGCGCGCCAGGCGGATGTCCAGTTCGGCCTTGAGCCGGTGGAGATAAAGCACGTCGGAGGCGGCATACTCCATCTGCTGCTGGGACAGGGTCTCGGTGCCCCAATCGGAGGACTGCTGCTCCTTCGACAGGGTTACTTCCAGCAACTCCCGGCAGAGATCCTTCAGGCCGTGCCGGTCGGTATAGGTCCGCACCAGTTTGGAGGCGATCTTGGTGCAGTACACAGGAGCCGTCTCGACCCCCAGATAGGCGCGCATCACCGCCACGTCGAAGCGGGCGAAGTGAAACAGCTTCAGGACTTTGGGGTCGGTCATCAGGCGCTTCAGGTTGGGCGCGTCATAGGCGCCCTTGGGAAACTGGACCAGATGTGCGTCACCGTCCCCCGACGACAATTGCACCACGCACAGCCGATCCCGCTCGGGCCGCAGCCCCATGGTCTCGCTGTCGATCGCCACCACAGGGCCCAGGTCCAGATCGTCGGGCAGATCGCCCTTGTGCAAGGTGATGGTCATGTGCGCTCCGAGCCAGCTTTCGATACCGAGACTTGGCGTACCATTCGCCGTCAGAAGCGGCAAGCTGCCCGGTTCAATCCGCTTGGCCCGAGAGGGTCAAGGTCCGCAGCGTCAGAAGCTTGTAGCTCGCGGGGCGCGGTCGGCCCCGCTGTGGGGAACCTGGATTGCCGGGAAATCAATGTCCGGAGAGTGGTGCCCAGGAGAGGACTTGAACCTCCACGACCTTTCGATCACTAGCACCTGAAGCTAGCGCGTCTACCAATTCCGCCACCTGGGCACGGGGCGACGGCGCATGAGCGCCGATCGGAGGCCGGGGTATATCCAGGTTGCCCGTACCCTGTCAAAGGGTTTTCGGAAGAAACCCGGAAAGGCCCCAAACCGGGCCGGGTTCGGACCTCATCCGGCCGCGTTCATTTGCCCTCCCCATAGCACACCGCCATGGTTTATAAGCATCCCCAACAGAGTTCCTTCGACCCAACGCAGCCTTGCGCGGAGACCGAGATATGAGCCAGCCGTCCAGCCTCGCCAACCAGCAGATCGTCACGGTGTTCGGCGCCTCCGGCTTCATCGGACGCAACATCGTCCGGGAACTCGCCAAGCGCGGCGTGCGGGTCAACGCGGTCTGCCGGGACCCGGAACACGCCAAATTCCTCAAACCGATGGGCGTGGTCGGCCAGATCACACCGATGCGGGCCGACGTGACCGACGAGGAAGCGATCGCGGGGGCTGTGTCCGGCGCTTCTATCGTGATCAACCTGGTCGGCATTCTGCACAGCTCCGGGCGCAACACCTTCGATGCGGTCCAGGCGACCGCCCCCGGTCTGATAGCCAAGGCCGCCAAGAGGGCCGGTGCCGGCAAGTTCATCCATGTCTCCGCGATCGGTGCGGATTCAGAATCCGGCGCGGCCTATGCCCGAACCAAGGCGCAGGGCGAGGAAGCGGTGCGCGGGGCCTTCCCGCAGGCCACCATCCTGCGCCCCTCGATCGTGTTCGGGCCGAATGACGCGTTCTTCAACCGGTTCGCGGGCATGGCCATGGTGTCGCCGTTCCTGCCGCTGATCGGCGGCGGCACGACCAAATTCCAGCCGGTCTACGTGGACGATGTGGCCGACGCCGCGATGGCCGCCCTCGACCGGCCGGAAGCGGCCGGGCGCACCTACGAGCTCGGAGGACCGACGGTGTTCACGTTCCGCGAGCTGATGCAGCTGACGCTGAAGGTGATGCGCCGCAAGCGGCTGCTGATCGAGATCCCGTTCTGGGCCGCCAAGATCCAGGCGACCGTGCTCGAACTGCTGCCCTCCCCGCCCCTGACCCGCGATCAGGTCGAGCTGCTGAAGACCGACAATGTGGTGGCGCCGGGCGCCCGCACCCTGGCGGAGTTGGGCATCGAGGCCACGGCGGTCGACGCGATCCTGCCAACCTACCTGGAGAAGTTCCGGCCCGGCGGCCGCTACAATTCGGACCGTATCCCCGCCTAGATCTGCCTTCGGGCGCGGCGAAACCTATCCCCGGATCGGCGCCGTCGCCTCGACCAGCCAGTCCCGCTCCGACGGAGCGAGGCCGGGGCTGACGTTGGAGCGCACCGCGGCATGGTAGGCGTCGAGCCAGGCGATCTCTTCCTCGGTCAGCATGAACGGCACGATCAGCCGGCGGTCGATCGGCGCGAAGGTCACCGTCTCGAACCCGATCATCGGACGGCCGCTGTCCTCCAGGGGCTCGGCTTCGACCGCCAGGATCAGGTTCTCGATCCGGATGCCGTAGCCGCCGGATTTGTAATAGCCCGGCTCGTTCGACAGCAGCATGCCCGGCTGGATCGGCACCCGGCTGGTCCCGGAGATCCGCTGCGGGCCCTCATGCACGCCCAGGAAAGACCCCACGCCGTGACCGGTGCCGTGGTCGAAATCCAAACCCGCCTTCCACAGGAACTGACGGGCCAGGGCATCGAGCTGCCCGCCGGTGGTCCCGACCGGGAACCGGACGGTGGCGACCGCGATATGGCCCTTCAGCACCAGGGTGAACCGCTCCATCATCTCCGAGGACGGCGTGCCGATCGCCACGGTACGGGTGATGTCGGTGGTGCCGTCGACATATTGCGCGCCGGAATCCACCAGATAGAGCTCGCCGGTTCCGAGCGGGCGGTCACTGTGCTCGGTGACCCGGTAGTGGACGATCGCGCCGTTCGGCCCGGAGCCCGAGATCGTCGGAAAACTCGGCCCCCGCCACAGCGCGCCTTCGGACCGAAACCGCTCCAGCGCTTCGGCCGCGCCCATCTCGGTGACCCGCCCGGTCGGCGCGGTCTCGTCGACCCAGCGCAGGAACCTGACGATCGCGGCCGCGTCCCGCACGTGCGCGGCGCGGATGCCCGAGATCTCGACCGCGTTCTTGAGGGCGCGCGGCAGGATGCAGGGATCCTCCGCCTCGATCACGGTCGCTCCCGCCCCCTCCAGGGACATCCGCATCCACTCGGTGGCGGTGTCCGGGTCCAGCAATACCGTCCGTCCGGCGGCCCCCAGATCCGTCATCGCCGGACGGATCTCCTCGAACGGTCGGATCGACACCTGATTGCCGAGGGCGGCCCGCACCCGATCGTCCAGCTTTTCCGGATCGACGAACAGCTCCACGGCACCGGTGGAATCGACGATGGCATAGGCCAGGGGCAGCGGCGTGTAGGGCGTGTCCTGACCCCGGATGTTCAGCAGCCAGGCAATGGACTCGGCCTGGTTCAGCACGGTGGCGGCGGCGCCCGCATCCGCGATCGCGGCCGCGATCCGGGCGCGTTTGTCGGAGGCGGACAGCCCGGTGGTCACGGTCGACAGACCCTCGATCGGGCCCAGCGGCGCGCCGGGACGGTCGGCCCAGATCTGGTCGATCGGGTTCGGGTCCAGCGGCACCAGACGGCCGCCCGTCGCTTCGATTGCGGCGCGCAGGCGATTGGCGGCGCCGATGGCGTGCAGCTTGGGGTCGAAACCGAGCGTGCCGCCGCCGAGATGCTCGGCGATCCAGCCGCTCGGCGGGGTGCGGATCACGTGATGCCGTTCCCACCGCTCGGTATCGACCTGCTGATCGGCCTGCAGCGTATAGCGGCCATCGATGAACAGGGCCGCCCGATCCCGCAGGACGGCGATCACCCCCGCCGACCCGGTGAACCCGGTCAGCCAGGCCAGACGGTTCGCGAAGCTGGGGATGTACTCGCCCTGGTGCTCGTCCGCGCGCGGCAGGATGAAGCCGTCGACTCCGGCCGCCGCCAGGGCCTCCCGCAGCGCGTCGAGCCGGCTCGGATCGGGTGCCGGACGCGTCGTCGCCATCCCGGCCCGCAGCGCACGCAAGGCGGTCTTGGTGTCCTCCGACGGCTCGCTCACGAACACCCGCATCCAGGCATCCTCCGGATAGCTGCGCGGCGACGCGGCGGCCCGCGCCAGGAGCACGCGGAACCGCGCCACCGGAACGCCGATCCCGGCCCCCTCAAGAAAGCAGCGCAGCGCCTGGTCATCGGTCACGTCGATCGACATCAAACTCTCCTCGGGCATCGGATCGGTATTCGACGATCCTGAAATCGGCGCGACGGCACGTGGAAGTCAAGTCCGGAGGCCGACTCCCGGGTGCGATTGAGACGAGTCGGCTGCATTTCCTCCTCGACTTCACGACCGTTCCGGGATCACCTTTCCGAAGCGTACGGCAGTCGGAGGGGTCATGACCGAAGGCGAGACGAGAGTTGGTCCGGAAGGCCGGCGCGGACGTCGACGCGCAGGGGGCGTCGACCGTGCGGCGCGCGCCCAGGCCGCGGTCGCCCAACCGGCCTCCCAGCGGCGCTTCAATCCCCATCCGCCGATGCAGGCGATCTCCGTGGACGAGCTTGAGGCGATCCACAACGCCTCGCTTCGGGTCCTCGAGGAAATCGGCATCGACTTTCTGTTGCCCGAAGCCTTGGAGAAGCTGAAGGCCGCCGGGGCCAAGGTCGACGGGGAGCGGGTCCGGTTCGACAGCGCGATGGTGGCGGAGCGGCTCTCAACCCTTCCCGGCTCCTTCACCCTGCACGCCCGGAATCCGGACCGGAGCGTCGGGATCGGCGGCACCGAACTGGTGGTCTGCTCGGTTGCGAGCGCGCCCAATGTCTCGGATCTGGCGGGCGGACGGCGGGTGGGAAACCTGGCGGACTACCGGCGGCTGCTGAAACTCGGCCAGACCTTGAACGCGGTCCAGGTCTTCGGCGGCTATCCGGTCGAGCCGGTGGACGTGCATGCCTCGATCCGGCATCTGGAGGCTTTGCGCGACTTCGTGACCCTGACCGACAAACCGTTCCACGCCTACGCACTCGGACCCGAGCGGATCCATGACGGGATCGAGATCGCCCGGATCGCCCGCGGCATCTCGGCCGAGCGGATGCGCGACGAGCCCAGCCTTTTCAGCGTGATCAATGCCAGCTCTCCGCTGCGCTACGACACCCCGATGTTGCAGGGCATCATCGCCATGGCCGAAGCCGGGCAGCCGAGCGTGATCACCCCGTTCACCCTGGCGGGGGCGATGGCGCCGGTGACGATCGCGGGCGCCCTGGTACAGCAGAATGCCGAGGCGCTGGCCGGACTGGTGATGACCCAGGTGGCCCGGCCCGGCGCGCCCGCCATGTATGGCGGCTTCACCTCCAATGTGGACATGAAATCCGGCGCGCCGGCCTTCGGGACCCCGGAATATCTGCGCGCGGTGCTGATCGGCGGGCAGCTGGCCCGGCGGTACGGCGTGCCCTACCGCTCCTCGAACGTGAACGCGGCCAATACCCCGGACGCCCAGGCCGCCTGGGAGAGCATGGTCTCGCTCTGGGGTGTGGTGATGGGCGGGGCGAATTTCGTCATGCACGGCTGCGGCTGGATGGAGGGCGGGCTGACCGCCTCCTTGGAGAAAATGGTCATGGATGCCGACCTGTTCGGGATGATCGGTGATGTCCTGAAAGCCCTGGAGATCACCGAGGCGAGCCTGGCGGTCGACGCCATAAGAGAGGTCGGGCCGGCCGGGCACTTTTTTGGCACGGCCCATACCCAGGAGCGCTATCAGACGGCCTTCTTCCCGCCGATGCTGTCCGACTGGCGGAACTTCGAGACCTGGGCCGAGGCGGGCGCGCCGGATGCCCTCACCCATGCGGCCGGAACGGTCGAAACCCTGCTGGCGGAGTATCAGCCGCCGCCGCTCGACCCCGCCATCGCCGAGGAACTCGACACGTTCGTCGCCCGCAGGATCGAAGAAGGCGGGGCGCCTACGGATTATTAGCTCTCGCGCTTCGCCTTCACCCGGTCGATCAGTGCCTCGACCTTCGGCAGGATCCGGTCGACGATCACGTCCACGCCCTTGCGGTTGGGGTGGATGCCGTCGGTCTGATTCAGGGCCTCCATCGCGGCCACGCCTTCCAGAAAAAAGGGATCAAACACCACGTCGTGCTCATCCGCCAGATCGTGGAACACCGCCTGGAACTCCGCCCCGTACTCCTGCCCCAGATTGGGCGGGGCCAGCATGCCGGTGAACAGGGTCGGGATGTCGTGACGGGCGAGTTCGCTCAGGATCGCGTCAAGATTGGCCTTGGTCTCCTGTGGCGGCAGACCGCGAAGCCCGTCGTTTCCGCCCAGCTCAACCAGGACCGCGTCCGGATCATCGGCCAGCGACCAGGCCAGCCGGGCGCGCCCGCCCGCGGTGGTATCGCCGGACACGCCGGCATTGATGATTTCGACCTCGTGGCCCCGCGCCCGGAGTTCCGCCTCGAGCCGGGTCGGGAAGGCATCCTCTTCCGCCAGCCCGTAGCCGGCCATCAGCGAGTCCCCCAGCCCCAGGATGCGGATCGGATCGGCCTGTGCTGCGGAGACGCTCAGAACGGCCGCGACAAATGCGGCTAGAACGATACCGCAGCGCGTCAAGCTGTTGATCGAACGTCGCAAGCGACCATATACGCCACTATCTGCGACGGAAATCTGCGCTTGTCCCGTTCCTGTGTGGACCTTGGAAGGACCCTTCATGACCTCTCCTGATTCTATCGGACCGATTGTCGACCTTTCGGGCGTGACCCTGAACCTGAGGAGCGGTGCGGGGGAGGTCAATGTCTTGCGTGGAATTGATTTGACCATAGGTGCGGGCGAAGTGGTCGGAATCGTCGGTCCCTCCGGCGCCGGCAAGTCCACCCTGATGATGATCACCGCCGGCCTGGAAACCCCGACCTCCGGCTCGGTCATGGTTGCAGGGCAGCAACTGAACGGTCTGAACGAGGACCGTCTGGCGCTGTTCCGCCGCGCCAATGTGGGAATCGTGTTCCAGGCCTTCCGCCTTGTGCCGACCATGACCGCCCTTGAGAACGTGGCGATCCCGCTGGAACTCGCCGGGCGCGCGGACGCGTTCGAGGCGGCGGAAGAGGGTCTGCGTCAGGTGGGCCTGGCCCATCGGGTCACCCATTACCCCGACCAGCTCTCGGGGGGAGAGCAGCAGCGCGTGGCGGTCGCCCGCGCCTTCGTCGCCAAACCGCGGCTGATCCTGGCTGACGAGCCGACCGGCAACCTGGACGGCCAGACCGGCGATGCGGTGATCGAGACCCTGTTTGGTCTGGCCCGGGATCACGGCACCACCCTGATGCTGATCACCCATGACATGGAGATCGCCAAGCTCTGCGGCCGGGTGGTGCGGATCGCCGACGGCCTGATCGCCGAGGACAGCCGGTCCGACCGGGCGGCGGCGGAATGAGCGGCATGTCGCGGGCGTTCGCCGATCTGCCGCTTGCCCTGACCTATGCGCGGCGGGAGCTGCGCACCGGTCTCAAGGGATTTCGGATCTTCCTCGCCTGTCTGGCGCTGGGCGTGGCGGCGATCGCCGGCGTGGGGTCGGTCTCGACCGCCATGCTGGACGGCATTCAGTCCAACGCCCGCGAGCTGCTCGGTGGGGATATCGACATCCGCAAGATCTATCAGCCCGCCGATCCCGAACAGCGCGCCTATCTGGAGCGCGAGGGCGCTCGGGTCTCCGAGATCGTCAGCATGCGCTCCATGTCCCGGACAGTTTCCGGACAGGAGAGCGCCCTGGTGGAGCTGAAGGCGGTCGACAGGGCCTATCCGCTGGTCGGCGCGCTGACGGTGGAGCCGGCAGCCCCCTTGCAGGATCTGATGGCGGAGCGGAACGGCGTCTTCGGGGCGATCGTGGAGCCAGCCCTGGCGGCCCGTCTGGATCTGGCGGTCGGCGACCGTTTCAAACTGGGCGACGCCGAGCTGGAACTGCGGGCGATCGTAACCGACGAGCCGGACCGGGTGATCAATTTCGCGAGCTTCGGGCCCCGGGTGCTGATCTCGACCGAAGCGCTGCCGGCGACCGGTCTGGTGCAGCTCGGCTCCCTGATCCGCTACCATTACCGCGTCCTGCTGCCGACCGGTACCGATCCCGGACGCTGGATGGACGCCCTGTCGGACGCCTTTCCGGACGCCGGATGGCGGGTCCGGGGTCTGGACAATGCGACCCCCGGCTACGAGCGTTTCACGGACCGGGTCACCCTGTTCCTGACCCTGGTCGGCCTGACCGCCCTGCTGGTCGGCGGGGTCGGCGTGGTCATGGCGGTGAAATCCTATCTGGACGGCAAGACCGAGACCGTCGCCACCCTGAAGTGTCTGGGCGCCAGCGGCGGGTTCGTGTTCAAGACCTATCTGGCGGTGGTCCTGGTCCTGGGGGCGGTCGGCGTGGTGCTCGGCCTGGCGGTCGGCGCGCTTGCGCCCCTGGCCGCGGCCCAGTTCGCCAATGCCATGCTGCCGTTCGAAATCCCGACCAGGATCTATCCGGTCCCGCTCGCGCTGGCGGCGCTGTACGGCATGATGACCGCGCTGACCTTCTCGCTCTGGCCGCTCGGCAAGGCGCTGGAGATCAAGGCGGCCCAGCTGTTCCGCTCCAGCATCGCGCCGCTCGGCGGGCGGCCCCGCTGGCGGATCGTGCTGGCGACGGGGATATCCGCAGCCTTGCTGGCGGCGCTTGCGATCCTGGGCAGCCGCGACGCCGGCTTCGCCACCGCCTTCGTGGTGGGATCTCTGGCGGCGGTGGCCCTGTTCCTGGGGGCGTCCTGGCTGGTGATGCGGCTGGCGACCCTGGCCGGACGGCCGCGCGACCCGGAACTGCGGATGGCGCTCGCCAACCTGCACCGGCCGGGGGCACCGACCCCGGGGGTGGTGCTGGCCCTGGGCCTCGGACTGACGGTGCTGGTCACGGTGGCGCTGATCCAGGCCAATCTGAACCGGCAGGTGAACGAGCAGATCCCGCACAACGCGCCCGCCTTCTTCTTCATCGACATCCAGCCCCACCAGATCGCCGAATTCCGTGAGGTGGTCGGCGCGGTCGAGGGGGTGAGCGACGTGCGCGTCACCCCGATGGTGCGCGGCCGGATCACCGAGATCAAAGGCGTGCCTGTCGCTGAGGCCCAGGTGGACCCGGAGGTGGCCTGGGCGCTGAACGGCGACCGGGGCGTGACCTATTCCGCCGAGAAGCCGGAGACCGCCGAGCTCGAGAGCGGCGCCTGGTGGCCGTCGGACTACAGCGGCCCGCCGCTGATCTCGCTCGACAGCCGTCTGGCCGAAGGCTTCGGCGTCGAGATCGGCGACAGCATCACCCTGAACGTGCTGGGCCGGCCGATCACCGGCGAGGTCGCCAACACCCGCGTTATCGAATGGGGCTCGCTGCGGATGAACTTCACCTTCGTGTTCGCCCCGGGGGTGATCGAGACGGCGCCGCACACCCTGATCTCGACCCTGCGGGTCGCCGATCCCTCGATCGAGGCGGCGGTGCAGCGGGCGGTCTCGAACGCGCTGCCGAACGTCACCGCGATCCGGGTCAAGGAGGCGCTGAACGCCGCCAACAGGATCCTGGAGGCGGTCGCGATCTCGGTCCGGGCGACGGCGGCGGTCACCCTGATCGCGGGCACCTTGGTGCTGGCGGGCGCTGTGGCGGCCGGACATGCCCGGAGGGTGCGGGATGCGATCATCCTGAAGGTGCTGGGCGCCACTCGTATTCGGATCGTGAAGACTTATCTGTTGGAGTACGGGCTTTTGGGGCTGGCGACAGCGCTGATCGCCTCGGTCCTGGGCAGCGGGATCGCCTTCGGTGTGGTCACCCAGGTGATGCGTTCGGATTTCGTGCTGTCGGTGACGGCGGTCGCCACAACGGCCGCGGTCGCGACGGTGATCACCCTGTCCATGGGCTTCATCGGCACCTGGCGCGCCCTGGGTCAGCGCCCGGCCGGCCTGCTCCGCAACGAATGAGGAGGATGACCATGAACCGCATGCTCGCCACCACCATGCTGGCGCTGTCCCTGACCGCCGCCTCGGCGGCCACCCCGGCCCTCGCGCAATCCGATCAGCAGGACCAGACCGAGGCCGAGCAGCGCATCCAGCAGGGCCTGTCCGCGATTCTGGAAGGCCTCGCCCTGTTCATGCAGGACATCCCCCGCTACGACGTGCCCGAGATCCTGCCCAACGGCGACATCATCATCCGCCGGATCAACCCGAACGACGCGCCGGGCTGGAAGGAAGAGGAAGACCAGACCGCGCCGAAACCGGGCGACGGCAAGACGATCTGACGCCGCCGCTTGTGAACCGGGAGCTTCACCGGGCGCGGCGAAACGCGAAAACCCTCACACGCCCTTCACCGCCGCCGAGCCCACCTTCAGCGGCCGTCGGGTGGCCAGCAGCAGGCCGGCCTCGTCGACGCGGCCCTGTTTCAGCAGGGTGCCGAGCAGGGCGTATTCGATCAGATCCCGCTGGGCCCGGCTGCCGCCGATGCGCTGGTGGTCGGCCATGGTCTTGACCAGGTGGCCGGTCGCCTCCGCCCAGTTGCCCGCCCCGATCGCGGCGAATCCCTCCGCCAGCAGCCGGACCACGTCGCCGGCCGGCCCCTTGGCGTCGGCGATGATCTTGCCGAGCGCTTCGGTATTGCCCGCCATGGCATGGGCCAGGGCCGCATGGGTGTCGGCAAAGGCAATGCCCGGGTTGGGGAACATCCTGGCGGCATAGGCGCTGACCGCCTGCCAGCGTGCGGCCGGGACATCGACCCCCGCCAGCTCGGCCCGGTACAGCAGGGCCGCGGTATCGGTCAGGATGTTCAGCGGCGGGCCCCAGGCGCCGCCTTCGGCCACATCGGCATCCAGGACCTGCCACATGGTCGCCTCGTCGCCCCGCTCCAGCGCCCAAAGCGCCACATGCCAGGAGATGTGGCAGTGCAACTGGCCGCGTTTGCCGTAATCGGCCCGCCAGCCGTCGATATAGCGGTACCCGGCCTCGGTCTCGCCCGCCTCATAATGCACATGGGCGCGGATATGGGCGGCGTTGGCGTTGTTCGGATTGAGGGCCAGCGAGCGCTCGATGGTGGCGGTCGCCGGGCCGGTCTGGCCGGCCTCGACCTGGGAGAACGCGTGCTGGCACAGGAACCACCAGTCCTCGCCGTAATGCGGCGCCAGGGCGGCGGTGAAGGCCAGCTGTTCGGATTCCCGGCCCGGCTGGCCGCTGAAACCGATCATGCCGAACACCCCCACGCAGGTCTGGGTGATCAGGGCGTCCCGCGGATGCTCCGCCAGATGGGCGCGGACCGCCTTGTAGGCGGCGGGTCCCTGGCCGCCGATCATCAGGTCGAAGACCTGGACATGGTCCCGTTCGCGCGCCGAGGCGCCGGCGGCCAGCTCCTGCGCACGGGCGATCGGGGTTTTCGCATCGCCGCCGACCCCGGCGATCTGACGGCTGCGCGCCAGGGCGGCATGGGCCAGGGCGAAGCCCTCGTCCGCCTCCACCGCCGCCTCGAAGGCCTGCTCCACCCCGGGCATCGCCGCCAGAAACCTGTCGACCCCTTCCACATAGTGGTCGCGTGCCGCGGCGGACGACGTGCTGAGCGGATTGCCGTAACGATCAGACTGCATGGGGCGGATCCTCCGAGGCCGGTTGTGCGCACCGCTGGACTCGCGGTCGTTCAAGGACGGGGCAGAATAGGCTTCGTCGCGCGTCTGGCAAAGGGTCAGACAGGAACATAGACATCCTATGTGCAAGAGCTAACCATTCACTCCCACAAGCGTTCCCGAACATCTATGGCCTTCAATTCCTGGAACCGAAGGGGAGCTTACCCGTTGATTGTGTAAAGAGGCGCGGCTTGCTACAGTTTTTATTAAAATAAAGTTTGGAATTCGTGATGCCAGCTCGCTTGGATTTCGTCACTGCCGAAGACCTGTCAGCGTATCTGGACGACCAGTGCGACCCTGATCTCTTGGACGCGCTCAGGAATGTCACGGAACAGGACGAACGGTGCTTGGAACTCGTCAGCGCCTTTCTGACCCAGTCCAGATTCCTAGCCCAATCACTCGACCCCATCCTGGAGGAGCCGGTCCCGGAGCGGTTCACCGTACTGCTTCGCGCGCACAAGGCGAAAACGGACTCCGAATGACAATCCTCAAAAGGACCGCCCACCGGCAATCGGCAGGCGGTCACTTTTGGAGACCCTGGAACGGGGCGTTCGGACGGGGACCCGCGTCTATCGCACCGGCACCGTCGTGATTTGCATCCGCTCAGGTGGCCCCTGCGAGACCCTGTTGTAGAGGAAAGGTGGAAGGCCGAAAGGCTGCGTTTCGGTGTGCCGGGCCGATATGCAGCCCCCGCAGACGGGTCCGCGCCCGGGCGACACGGGATTTCACCGTCCCGGTCGCGATGTCGAGCATGCGGGCGATCTCCGGGTAGGGGATGTTCTCCAGCCCGGCAAGAATCAGCAATTCCTGATCCGATTTGTTCAGCTTCAGGAACGCACCCATGAACTCCTTGAGTTCGACCGTGTCCTGCTGGGCACCCGGAATACCGACTTCGTACTGGCCAGAGTCCATCTCATACGATCCTGCCGAGGGTTTCGGCTTGCGACACTCCGAAATAAAGTGATTCCGCATGATGGTGAACATCCACGCCTTGAGGTTCGTACCCTCCTGAAAAGAATCGATGCGCCTGAGCGCCCGTTCGACCGTGTCCTGGACCAGGTCGTCAGCCTGGGAGATATCCCGAGTCAAAGACCGCGCGAACCTGCGAAGGCCCGGAAGCAACGTCTCGATCTCACTGATCACCGCATGGCTCATAATAAAATTTTCTTTACTTATCATTCCTTTTAATAAATAGGATGATTTTTTCACAATCAATCAAAATCATTCACGACTGTATGGGCAGTGATGCAAACCACTAGGAGCATTAAATTTGAGATTGTCGTGCTTTTTTAGTTTAATGAGTGACGTGTTGATGTGACTTGCATTGAGACATAGGCGCATTTTACTATTCTACGCTCTTTGGGTCGGCTACCGTCTTTGAGTAAGTGACGCATACGGGATCATAGAAAACGAGCCCGCGGACCACAGACCCCGGTTGAATCATGGTTATTCGGCACTTAATCCATTTCTGTCTCAGTGATCGGAAAAGCTTCGTTTTCCGCCGATTTGTCGCAATAATAGCGCTAATATAAGTCTTGTGTGCCGAGCTTATGGGTTCAGACAGATATCAGGAGACGATGATGGGTTCCCTCGACAAGCCGGGCAAGCGAACCGAGCGCCTGCAAGTCATGCTGGATGATGAGGAACTGACATCAATTGATGATTGGCGGTTCGGGCACCGGATTCCGACGCGCGCCGCGGCCATCCGCGAACTGATCCGGCGCGGCATGTTGTACGAGGATTCGATTGAAGAACCGGTTGAAATGCGAAATCCGAAAGATTCCAAATCGTCGGATTTTCGCGCCATCCCGACAGACAGATCCAAGGTCACTTAATTCGAAATTACTCAATTTACGAGATTTCCTGCTTTCTGGAGTCGTTTCTGTTGCCTGATGTCCGGCTGTGGAGAGACGGACATCAGGCACCTGTTGCACTCTGATCCGACCAAGCGGATCGCTACATGGGGCGGCGGCCGCGGATGGCACCGGCGATAACGCTGACAACCAGCAAGACCAGGAAAACGACGAACAGAATCTGTGCAATATCCGCCGACGCGGCGGCGATGCCGCCAAATCCGAAGACTGCGGCAACCACTGCCAGCACCAAGAATGTGAGACTCCAACCAAGCATCTTTCTCTCCTATACTGATCCGACAGCGCCACCCGTTGCCGGCGCTTCGACTCTGGCTGTAACGCGGGAGGATCACTCCGGTTCCGGTAGTCGGTGGGTTACGACCGGACTCAGGGGTGAGCCCGGTCGCCGACGCGACCGGAAAACACGGGATGGTGGTCAGGTTTCCTGGTGACGCAGAGGACGTTCCTTGGGAACCGGCACGCCCTGGCCGGACGCATCCAGTCCAAGTTGAATCAGCAGACGGATTGCACTCGCACGCGAACCGATACGGTTCAGATAGCGCCAATCCTCAATTCGCAGAAGCTCCTCATCGTTGAGCATCACCTGCAACCGTTCCGTTCGCTTTGAACGGGTCATGTGTCGTTCTGACATCTGATCGATCCTCTTCTGAAGATTCATGCGCCTAACTCCTTGAAAAGCCGCGCCCTTAGCTGCTCGCTTTTCGACGCTCATTGGTCTTAGTATCACTGGGCAGGAAAGGCGGCACTAACATAGGTTAAAAAATGGTTCCTCTATCGAAATTCTTTTCCCGCAGGAGCATTGGATCATGGCGACCGATCAAGCAGCCAGAGAACTCGGTCTGATGGTGGATTATCTGGTTCTGAAACTGTCGGGTCTGATCGACGTTACCGCCGACATGAAATCCGCTTTGACCATGGTCTGCACAACACGCGCTACATTCGCCCGGGGCGACCACGTCATTCAGCCGGGCGAGACCTTCAAATCGGTTTATCTGATCATGGACGGGTGGGCCACCCGCTCGAAACTGACCTCCAGCGGCGCACGGCAGATCATCAACTTCGCGATTCCGGGGGATTTTCTGTGCTTCAACGCGGCGCTGTTCCGCGAGTCGGAAGTCTTTGTTCGCGCCCACACCAGGCTTGAGGCCTTCGTCGTTCCGATCCGTCCGTTCTCCGAAATGCTGCTCAAGCAACCGCAGCTTGCAATCGCTCTGGCCTGGACAGCCGCCCAGGAGGAAGGAATCGTCTCCGAACGCCTGCTGTCCTTGGGACGGCGCTCGGCCCTGCAGCGCTCGGCCCATCTGCTCTGCGAGATCCACAAACGGCTCCAGACGGTTCGTTTGGTCAAGGAGACCGACCAATTCGAGCTTCCCATGACCCAGGAGGATCTGGCGGACGCGCTGGGCGTCAGCCTGATTCACATGAACCGGGTGCTGCGAAACCTCTCCAAGACGGGCCTGATCTCGATAAAGCGCTCCTCCGTCAGATTGCTCGATCTGAAGGCGCTGCGCAGCCTGGCCGGATTCGACGATGACTACCTGCATCTGCCGGAGCACGCCGCATAAGGGATCGCATGTCGGTGTCCTTCCCGGAGCGGAGAACGACAACCCGCACAAGGGCCGCCACCGGGGACCAACCCTAAGGCTGGTCCCCGGTCTGCACTTGGCTCATCAGTAGAACTCGAAGTACCCGGCGGAGAGTTCGGAGGTTTTGACACCGATCAGGCGCACCTCGTAGCCGCCGCCCAGATCAATGCACGCATTGCCATCGGCAGTGTCAGTTGCCCGCGCGATCAGCTCCGCCCCGGTGCTGATCGCCTGACCGTTGATGTTGGTCTTGATCAGCAGCCGATCGCCCGCCGCCCCGTCGAAATCGCCGATCACGTCGGTCGCCCCGGCATCGCCGATCACGATCCTGTCGGCGCCGCTGCCGGTGAAGATCCAGTCGACCCCCTGACCGCCGTACAGCGTGTCGTCGCCGGCCCCGCCGTACAACAGATCGAAAGCGTTGCCGGACATGTCCTCGACATCGCCCGACTGCCCGCCGTACAGCACGTCGTTGCCCTGACCGCCGTAGAGAATGTCTGAGCCGTAATTGCCGTAGACGACATCGTCACCCAGGTTGCCGTAGATGATATCGGCGTCCTGGCCCCCGAACAGGGTGTCCGCATCCTGTCCGCCATAGAGCGTGTCGGTGCTCTGGTTGCCGTAGACCACGTCGTTGCCCTGGTTGCCGTAGACCGCGTCGGTCCCGGACCCGCCGAACACTTGATCGTCGTCGGTGCCGCCGAAGACCTTGTCGTTGCCGTCCTCGCCGTAGAGGAAGTCGATCCCGCTGCCGGAGCCGACCGTGTCGGCGCCGTCGCCGCCATAGAGCGTGTCGTTGCCCTCGCCCAGCGAGATGAACTGGCTGCTGTCATCGGCGGTGATATAATTTTCCCCGGCCCCGCCATTGACCGTGGCCGAGCCGATGATCGAGCTGAACTCGATATTGTCGAGCTGCAGGGTCGAGCCGGACGGCAGCGACCGCATGTCGATCACGAAGGCCTCCGACTGGCTACCGCCGGACGTCCCGGTGATGACGATCGGCTCGCTGAGCGAGGTGCCGGTGGTGGTCGGCACGATGGTCCGCACGTCGAGCGTCGTCGTGGTCGACAGCCGGTTCAGGAAGGTCTGCGCCCCGGTAATCAATTGAGAATTGGCATTGGAGCCGCGGGACTGCACGGCCCCGACCAGCGTGGTCAGCGCCTCGGTCCCGGTCTGCGCCGCGGCGGGGCCTTCGGAGGTGATGGTGGTGTTGCCCGGCAGAGTCGCGGTGACCACGTTTCCGTTGTTGCCGGTGTTCTGCACGATCGCGGTACTGCCGGAGGTGGCACCGGTATTGGTGATCGTGTTGCTCGTCGACGAGTTCGTGGTGACCACGATCTGACTGGTTGAGCCGCCACCGCTGCTGCCGCCGGTTTCCGCCGCAGGCGGGGCCACCAGGGTGATCGTGGTGTTGCCGCCCGCCAGGACCGCATTGAACGTTCCGCTGCCGTTGGCGATCCCGGTCAGGGTCAGATTTCCGGACCCGGTCGCTATGGTACCGCTTGCAGTCGTCCCGTTCAGGGCCGACAGATCGGCGCCGGTCACCACGATGCTGTCACCGACCGCGAAGTCAGAGATCGTGTCGCCCGCCAGATTCGCGGCCGAGCCCGAGAACGTATCCGCACCCGCGCCGCCAACCATGGTGTCCGCACCGGTGCCGCCGGACAGCTGGTCCGTCCCCGCACCGCCGCTCAGCACGTCGGCACCGCCGTCGCCCCGCAGGGTATCCGCGCCGGCACCGCCGCTCAGAAGATCGTTGTCGTTGAAGCCGACCAGCAGATCATCGTCCGCACCGCCCCGCAGGGTGTCGGCGCCGATGCCGCCGGACAGGGTGTCGTTACCAGCCTGGCCCCCCAGCACATCGGCTCCGGACCCGCCGATCAGCGTGTCGTTCGCGGTCCCGCCGGTGACCGAGAAGATCCCGTTGCTCTCGGCCGCTCCGTTCCAGCTCACCGTGGCGGTGCTGGTCGAGGCGTTCACCGTCAGGGTCTGCCCGTTCGCCACCGTTCCGTCATTTGTGGTGATCGCCTGAACACCGCCGGTGATGTTGATGGTCTCGACATTGACCAGCGAGGCCGCTCCCAGGGTGACCGTCTGCGCCGCCGAGATGGTGAGCGTGTCGGTCCCGGTCAGCCCGTCGATCGTGTCACCCGCGTTCAGCACATTGGTCGCGTTCGCTGTCAGCACGTCGTTGCCGGTGCCCAGCGTCGGGTTGTCGTTGCCGGCTGTCAGGGTGAAGGAGACCGGCGCTGCGATCAGGGTGAACGTGGTGTTGCCTCCGGCGAACACGGCCGAGTAGGTCCCGCTGGCGGCGCTGATGCCGGTCAGATTGAGATTGCCGGATCCGGTCGCGAAGGTCGCACTGGCCGTCTCACCGTTCCGTCCCGACAGGTCAACGCCCGTCACGACGATGCTCTCGCCCACCGCGAAGTCGGTGATCGTGTCGCCGGCCAGGTCCGTCGCACTGCCGGTGAAGCTGTCGGTATCGGTTCCACCGGTCAGGTTGTCGGTTCCCGCACCGCCGCTGATTGTGTCCGCGCCTGCCCCGCCGTCGATCGTGTCGGCTCCTGCACCGCCGATCAGGGTCTGGGCGCCGGCCGAGCCGGTGACCACCAGATTGGCGGTGGCCGGTGCCGACAGCGTGCCGGTGAAGATCGCCCGCTGCGCCGCCGTCATGGTGACGTTGCCGGTGCCCGTCAGGGTCAGGTTCTCGATATTCGAGACCGTCGCACCGGAGATGTTGCCCCCGGCCGCGATCGTCAGCGTATCGGTACCGGCCCCGCCGTTCAGCGTGCCGGTGGCGGTCAGGGTGCCGGCATTGATGGTGTCGGCCCCGGCCCCACCGGTGACGCTATGGCCGGCTGCCGCCAGGGTGAAATCGGTGCCCGTCCCGCTGAGCTGGTAGTTCTCCAGCGCAGCGTTACCGGTGATCGTGTTGTTGCCGCCGGTATTGGCCGAGAAGATGACGGTCTCGGTGCCGCCTGCCGTGATCGTCCCGGTGAAGGCCTCGTACTGACCCTCGGTCATGGTGACCGAGGCCCCGCCCGCCAGGGTCAGATTCTCGATCCCCGAGATCGTCGCGCCGCCGATATTGGACCCGGTGGTCATCTGCAGCGTGTCGGTGCCGGCCCCGCCCGAAAGCGTACCGGTCAGGGTCAGGCCCTGCAGGGTGATGGTATCGTTTCCGGTCGACCCCGTGAGCGTCTGCGCCGCACCAGCGATCGTCGCGGCATTCGCCGCCCCCATGATGTAGTTCTCGATATTCGCATTCGTCGAGAACCCGTTGGTCGCGGCCGAGAGGGTGATCGTCTCGGTACCGGCGCCGTTGATGGTCGAGAACGCGTCGTGCTGCGCCTCGGTCATCGTCACCGACGCGCCGGAGGTCAGCGTCAGCGTCTCGAAGCTCGAGATAGTGGCGCCCGAAATGCTGGCCCCGTTGCCCAGTGTCAGGACATCCGTACCGGTGCCGCCGCTGATAGCGCCGGTCGCCGTCAGCGTGCCGGCATTGATGGTGTCGTTGCCGGCCCCGCCGGTGACGTTGTGGCCGGCCGCCGCAAGGGTGAAATCGGTGCCGGTGCCGCTGAGCTGGTAGGTCTCGATCGCCGCGTTGCCGGTGATCGTGTTGTTGCCGCCGGTATTGGCCGAGAGGATCAGGGTCTCGGTCCCCGCCGCCGTGATCGTCCCGGTGAAGCCTTCGTACTGACCCTCGGTCATCGTGACCGTGCCGCCGGTGGCGATCGTCAGGTTCTCGAAGCCGGACACCGTCGCCCCGGAGATGTTCGCACCGTTGCCGAGCGACAGAACGTCGCCGGTCCCGGCCCCGCCGTTCAGCGTGCCGGTCGCGGTCAGCGTGCCGGCGTTCAGGGTGTCGTCACCGGAACTGCCGGTGTAGTTCTGAGCGGCGGTGCCCAGGGTGAAGGTGATGCCGGCCACGCTGACCACGTAGCTTTCGACCGCGGTGTTGCCGGTGACCGCCGTATCGCCGCCGGTCGCCGAGAGGGTGATGGTCTCGGCACCGGGGGCGGTGATGGTGGTGAACGAATCATGCTGGGCCGCGCTCATCGTGACCGATGCGCCGCTCGGCAGCACCAGGGTCTCGAAATCGGCAAGCGCCGTCGCCTGGGTGAAATCGGTGCCGGTGGGCGCCGAAATGATGTCGGTGCCGCCCGCGCCGGACAGGGTGGAGCCGACCACATGGGTGGAGTTGGCGATGGTCAGGGTCTCGCCGTTGCCGACGAAGGTCAGCGCCGGGGTCAGATTGGTGCCGTCGGTGGTGTTGAAACCCGCCGCCGTCGAGGAGGCCGCCGTCACCGCCGCGCTGGTGAAATTGATGTTGTCGAGCCCGACCCGCCAGGTGCCGGCTCCCGCATAGGAGACGGTGAAGGAGGTGATTCCGGTCCAGTCACCCGGATTCAGGGTGGCGATGGCACCGACTATCGAACCGGAATTGTCGGCAAGATTGATCGCCGTCCCCGTGTTCGGGGTGAACGCGTAGTTCGCGCCTGTGTTGTTGTCCGTGAACTCACCGATCTGAAACTGGGTGATGTTGACGGCCTGATTGAAGGTCACCGTATAGCTGACCGTATTGGCGATCACGCCGGCATCCAGGAATCCGGAGGAGACGCCGGCCATCGCCGTACCGTCGCTCTTCGTGACGCTGAGGGTCACACCGGTTTCCACCGCGGTGAGCGTGGTGGTGGTGTTGAGCGTCGTGACAATGCCGAAGGTGGCGACGATCAGGGTCGCGGGATAGGCGGCGCGGGCGGCCGCATCGAAGGCCAGGCCGTCGCGCGCGGCCAGATCCCAGGATCCGCCCAAGGCTTCGGCCCCGACCAGGCCGGTCGCCGCGACGACCCGCAGGCCCAGCAGAGCCGAAAGCCCTTCGACGAAGGCAGCGCCGGCGGGCCCCTGCCCGACCGAACAGCCGTAGAGCACGATTTCCGCGTCGTCGGCGAGCGCCGACCGGATGGCCTGAACCAGGGCGGGGCGGGCGGCGAGGGCGGTGAGATCGATCCGCTGCCCGGACAGCTGCAGCGCGCCCGGCTCACCATGCGACAGAATGTGCAGGGCGGAGAGGTCGCGCGCGCCCGCAAGGTGCAGGGCGATCGCCGCGATCGGGTCTTCGGTGGTCGGCAGCTCTGCCACCCGGACCCCTGGCCGGACTCCGGACAGCAACACATCAGCGTCGGTTACGCCGGAATCAACAAGCAGCAGTTGATTCAGGTCGGAATACATTCTGTCTTCCGGATGTGAGCGCGCCATTTTTTTTATATCCTCAGTTTCGTGCGTTAAAGCCAATGCCTAAGTCGGCACTATACATCTATACCTAGATTTTATCGACGTAGGCCCTATTGTATTGCATTTTATATTTTCTCGGCACGTCATGTATTAGGTCGAAACCCCTTAAAAGGAAATTAACTTCCCAAAAAAACATGCAAAAATACTGATTTATCCCGGAAAACCGAGGATCGGGCCTCGGACTCCGGCGGGTCCATGGGACTCCGTTGGAGAGGCTATCGGGGTAAACAGCATCGAATCTGGCGGCAAATCCGTGGCGACGGATTTCCTTGCGTCTTGGGGTAGGATACGACGTGTTTTTCGAGAGCATCGGTCGCCAAGCCGGTGCCACGAGGGAACACGGGGTATGAGCGAAGCGGGTCGACATATGTTGCAGGACGCCCTGCAAGCGCATCGGGCCGGATTCCCGGCCCGCGCCGCGCGGCTGTACCGGCGTGTTCCGCAGGGGGATCCGCTGTATCCGGACGCTCTGACCGGCCTCGCCCGGGCCCGGTTGGAACAGGGCTGGACCGCCGAGGCGGCCCGTTTTGTCGAGACCAGTCTCCAGCTTCGCGCGACCCAGAGCGAGGCCTGGCAGATCCTTGCGGAAATCCGCGCCCGGACAGGCCAGCGGGACGCCGCCGCCAGATGCTTTCGCCGGTCGGCGCTGCTGTCCCCCCAGACCGTCCGGAGCCAGATCGACCTGGCCAAACTGGAGGCCCCCAGAGCACCGATCGGGATCCTCAGGCGCTGCCATGTGCTGAACCCGCTGGACCCGGCGCTCGCGTTCGAGATCGCCTCGGACCTGTGGGCGCGGAACGACCTTTCGGCGGCGACCGCCTGGTTTCGCCGCCATCTGGCACTACGTCCGGCCGATCTGGGGGGACTGTTCAGTCTGGGCAATGTGGAGCGGGATGGCGGCCGGCCGGAGTCGGCCGATCGGATGTATCGCCGGACGCTCGCGGTCCTGCCCGGCTCCCCCAATGTGCTCAACAACCGCGGATTTCTCGCCTTTGAGCGCAAGGATTGGGCCGCCGCCGCGGACCTGTTCGCGGCCGCCGGCCGGGCCGGGCCGACCTTCGCGACGGCGTGGTCGAACCGGGCCCGCGCGCTTCAGAAGCTGGGACGGGATGAAGACGCCGTCCTCCCCTACAAGCGCGGCTTGCTGATCGATCCGACGGACGTGGCCGCCTGCTGCGAGATCGCCGGCCTGCTCGACGAAACGCCATGGGCCCGGCGCGCCCTGGCCGTGAATCCCAGCGCCTCCCAGCCCTACAACCGCCTGGCCCTGCTGGGCACGAAGACCGCTTCCCGCGCGGGCGTTCTGGACTGGCTGCGCCGCGGCGCAGTGGTCCGGCCCGACGAGGCCGACACCTGGTTCAACATCTGCGTCGAGTTCGGGCGCGACGGACACACGGCCGAAGCGGCGACCTACGGACACTTCGCCGCGTTGATCAATCCCCGGCATGCGGGAACCCATCTCAACACCGCCTTCGCCCTGCTGGCCCTGGAGCGGTTCCGGGAGGGCTGGGACCTGCACCGACGGCGCATGGAGGTGCCCGAGGCGGAGGCGATCCGGCGGACCTTTTCGATCCCGGAATGGACGGACGAGGACCTCTCCGGACGGCATCTGCTGCTTTGGGGCGAACAGGGGATCGGCGACGAGGTGCAGTTCCTGACCCTGGTACCGCAGCTCGCCGATCTGGGCGCGACCCTGACCATCATTACGGAACCGCGCCTGCGGCCGATCCTCAGGCGCAGCTTTCCGAGCGCGACGGTTCCGGAGGCCTCGGAGCCGATGGGGACGCCGGAGGAGGATTACGGGGCCGATCTGCATCTGGCCCTCGGCGACCTGCCGCACCGTCTGGGCCTGTTCTGCGGGGGCGCGGCCCGCCCAACCCCGTGGATCGTCCCGGACCCGGAACGGGTCGCCGCCCTAAGATCCGCGCTCGAAGCCCGGCACCCCGGAAAACGTCTGGTCGGCATCACCTGGCGGTCGATCGCGCCGAAGACCGGCGGGCAGCGGACCATTGCGCCGAGCGGCTGGCGGGCGCTGGCCGAAATCACCGATATCGCGGTCGTCTCCCTGCAGTACGGTGCGGTGGCGGAGGATGTCGCCACCTTCGCACGGGAGGCCGGTCTGGCGCTCGATCTCGAGCACAGGATCGAGCCGTTCGAGGATCTCGACGGTCTGGCGGCGCTGGTCGCCGCGATGGACCTGGTGATCTGCCCAGCCAACAACACGGTGCATTTCGCGGGCGCCCTGTCCAAACCCTGCTGGACCCTGCTGCCGGCCCGGCCGGACTGGCGCTGGGGGCTGAGCCGGGCGGACTCCCTCTGGTATCCGAACACCACGGTCTACCGGCAAGGCACCGACGCGGACTGGGACCCGGTGATGCGGAAAGTATCCGACGACCTGAACCTCTGGGCGGAACGCTCGCCCCACCAGGGGCCGGGCGGCAGGTAGACCCGCCTACCGAAGGCTCGCAACCCTCTGATAATAGGAATTTATCTGGAGTTTTAACCGAGGGCTGAGCCGATAGAATTCGCCGGCAAGTTCACCGTACCCCACCCGCCTGACGGTGATATCCAGATCCAGGTCCAGGGGAGTCTCCTTGGGAATCTCTTTCAGGATCAGCCTGATCCGCGCCCGCTGACCCGGCTTCAGGGACCCCGTATAGGGCGCACAGGCCACGCCGGTGGTCGACCACGTCCAGACCGGCGCATCTCTGCCGTCCGCCCGAACAAAGCTGTCCCGGCGCGCCCGCAGCCTGACCGCACGGCGCCGTTCCACCGGAGCCGGCACCAGCTTGGAGAAAAAAGGCCATTTCACGCCGTGAGTCCGATCCGAAAAGAGGCGGGTGGCACCGTCATGCCGCCGCCGCAGTATAGCGCATTTCGCAATTGGATCACGGTAGAGTCGCGTTGGCGGGCGCCTAGAGATACAGATCCGCGCGGGTCGGCGGCAGGTCGGTCTGCCCCCATGTCGGCTTGCTGGTGACCGATTTGCTGGCGAGCGTCTGGAAGATCAGGGCGCTGCCGCGCTGGAAGGTCATCGAACAGGCGGCCAGGAAACCGATCCAGATCCGCGTGGTCTCCTCGCCGACCATCTCGACCGCCTCCTCCCGGCGCGCGTACAGCCGCTCGCACCAGAGCTTGCAGGTCCGCTGGTAGTGGCGGCGCAGGTTCTCCACGTCCTGGACCTCGAAGCCGTGCCGTTCCATGTCGACCAGGGTACGGCCGATATCGTCAAGCTCGCCGCCGGGGAAAATGTAGCGTTGCAGGGCCTTCATCGCGGCGCTCTTGCGGCTCAGCCGACGGGACCAGACGGCCTCCCGGCTGATCGCGTGGTTCAGGAACAGGCCGTCATCCGCCAGAAGCCGATGCACGGCCTTGAAATAGGTCGGGATGTTCGCGAGCCCGATATGCTCGTACATACCCACCGAGACGATCTTGTCGTAGCTCCCGTCGAGATCGTTGAAATCCTTGATTTCGACCGAAACCGTATCGCCGAGACCCAACCGGTCGATCTTGGCCCGAGCGAAACCGTGCTGCGCCTCGGACAGGGTGACCCCGTGCCCGGTCACCCCGTATTCACGGGCTGCATGGCACAGCAATCCGCCCCAGCCGCAGCCGATATCCAGCAGCCGCTCACCCGGTTTCAGCCGCAGTTTCCGGCAGATATGGTCCAGTTTGGCGCGCTGGGCCTGCTCCAGATCACCCTCCCAATCCTCGAAATAGGCGCAGGAATACTGCATCTCCGGATCGAGGAAGAGCTGATAGAAGTCGTTGCCCACATCGTAGTGGAACTGGATGAACCGCTTGTTGTCCGCGACCCGGCGGCCGAGCCCGTTCGCGAGCCCGTCGAACACCCGGGTTTCGTCGGGATGGTCGGCATGGGCGGGCAGCAGCCGCAGCAACGCCTTCAGGACCTGACCTTTCGGAAGCCGGGACAGGCGGTCCCGCAATCCCTTGTCGAGCACGAAGGGGCCGAACAGGTCGAGCAGGGTGCCGCCTTCGATTTCAATCCGGCCATGCACGTGATGGCGGATGAGCCGGTCCAGGCTGGGCCACCGGATCAGCGACGGCAGCACGCCGGGCGAAGTGATGTGGACAATCAGATCGGGCCTCACGGCTTTACCCAATGGCTCGACCGAACCATCCCAGAGCCGGATCGAGAAATGCGCATCAATCGCGGACGCGATCACGCGGATGAGGGAGCGGCTTTCTTCCAGAAGGCTGGGATTGGCCAAAAGGCTGGGATTGGTCTGTTCCATCGTCTTTCGTCCGCGTGATCACCCTTTTCCGACAACCGGGATGCTTGTCGCCATCACCGCTTCGAAACAGCACGCTGCCTTGTGATCCTGAGACGTCTCGTAAGTACTATGCGACGCGACGTCTTAAGAGCCTGCCGATGTTGACCCCCGGTCAAGACGTGTCAGGTGCCAAATCTGCAGCGCGACAGTGCTGCGGTCGGGCTCATCACTATTGCTTCGATGGCAAAGCTGTAGCCAGACACCATGCTTGAACGAATTGGTGTATCGTGGCGGCGCACCACAATCACAGATCATTAATTAGCTAAACATGATCCTGGGTATCAAATCAAGACCTGCAACCGCCCGAGAAAATGAGGCGCCAACTGTGGCGCCCCTTCTTCTTTAACTCTCGATGCGGCTCCGTGACTTAAGCCAGCAGATCAATCTGCGTGGCCCGTCCGTCGTTTTGGGCGTCCGCGCGTCCCGGAAGCTCCCGATCCGACCCGGCGGTGCGAGATACGTCGCCGGGTTCCGTCGTCTGCACCGCCGATGGCCCGTTCCGGGTCGCGGTGTTCAGAACGCCGCGTTCCCCCAACGGTTCGGAGGGGACGCGCTGCTCCGGAAGCGATTGCGGCGTCAGACCCCGCAACTGGGCGGGTCCGAGCGGAAGAAGGGATGTGTCGGTTCCGATGGCCATGTTTCGCTCCTTTCGGTTTGAGGCAGGTCATCTCTCCCGGTTAATTGAGGTCTCTTGCGGAGATGTAAAGGAACGAAATCAAGAGAATGCAGGATCGAACTCGATCTCGGCGACCAGGGGCCGGTGATCCGAGGCCAGGCGCACCACCGCATCGCCGGGCACCCGTGTGCGCAGGATCCGCCCGTGACGGCTGACCAGAATTCGGTCCAGTGCCAGGACGGGAAATCCGGCCGGAAAGGTCGGTCGCCGCGGGACCTGCCAGAGCGACCGGCCGATTGCCGCGCCGAGCTGCCGGACAATCGGCGAGAGCGGAAACCAGTCGTTGAAGTCCCCCATCACGAGGGTCGGTCTGGTGTCTGTCTGCTGCGCCATGTCCCCGATCATCAGAGCCTGACGCCGCCGCTCCCGATGCCTCAGGCCGAAATGGCTGGCAATCACCTGCATCGGTCCAGCCGGTGTTTCGAGGATGGCATCAATGGCGTTCCGCGGTTCCCGCTCCGACTGGGCCAGGTCGGCCACCGCCCATTTCGAGACGGGCCAGCGGGAGAGCAGCATATTGCCGTAGCGCCGGGCCCCGTCGATGACCGCCGGCCCCTCGACCGCATATCCACCGAAAGCCTGCGCGAGCAATCGGAAGAAATCGTCCGGGCGCGGGTCGGGTCGCCCATCTTCGCCGGGTCCGGACACTTCCTGGAGGGCGAGGACATCGGCGCCGGTCTCGGCGATCACGCGGGCGACGCGCTCGGGGTCCCGCCGCCCATCGGTGCCCACGCAATCGTGCACGTTATAAGTGGCGATCGTGAACCTCATGCCGGTTTTTCGTCGTCTCCGGCCGGACGGGTCGTCGAGCTCCGGTCGGAGTCATCGTCGGGGACCAGCCGGTCGAACAGCCGCTGCAGGGCGAAGCTTACCGCGAGCCATCCGATGATCCCGACGATGAGTATAGCGATTCGTCCTGGGGTGGGGTCCGACAGCGCGCTCCACAATCCCTCGCCGACCAGTGTCAGCAGGACCACGCTGGGCAGCAGCCCCAGCATCGTGCCGATGACGAAATCGACCAGGCGGATATGGGTCGCACCGGCAACGATATTGATCAAGCTGAACGGTGCGACCGGCGTGACCCGAAGCGCGACGACGGCGAGAATGCCCTGGCGGGCGACTTTCTGGGAGATCGCGGTGAGCCGATGCCCCATCAGACGGCGCACCAACCGGCGTCCGCCCCACGCACCGATGCCGTAGGTGGTGACCGCCCCCAGAGTGGTGCCGATGATCGCGTAGACGACCGCAGCAAGCGGGTCGAAGACCACCGAGGTCAGAATCAGAAGCACCGTGATCGGGAACATGACCAGACTGGCGAGAACATAGATCAGGGCGACCAGGACCGGTGTCCAGGGCGATCCGGTGATCTGCGCGAACACCGCCTCCATGCGGGCGACATCGGTGTAGTCCGCAAGTGGGGTAAAAGACCATAGAGAGGCGAGCAGCAGGATCACCGCCAGACTGCCGAGCAGCGCGAATTTCTGAACCCGCGGCCTGAAGGCCGGGACGTCGTCATCGCCCAACAGCGCCAACACTTCGGGGCGCAGTTTCTCCTTCGGGTCGGCGAGCTTCAGGAGGACATGGCTGGCCGGGTCGACCTCGAACGCATGCGGTTCCTCGATCGGGAGCAGGGCGCGAGACGGCCCGGTCCCGCCGGTGGAGGTCCTGTAGGAGTCCGCGTGCGCCTGAATCAGCCGGCCGAGCCGGCCTTCGGCGGCCCACGCCTCGGGCACGTCCTCACCTGTCATGCCCAGATGTTCGCCGACCAGCCGATCCCGAAGCCGGCCAATCGTCTGTCGCTCCCGGTCGGTGTCGCCCTGAATGGAGAGGTTCGCCTCGGTGTCGAAGTGCATCGAGCGACGATTCAGGTTCGCCGATCCGATCGTCAGGAAATGCTCGTCCACCACCATCAGCTTGGCGTGAACCATGATCGATGTCTCGGTGTCGTCTGACGCGCGGCTGACCGGCGCGACCAGGGTGACCCGGTCGGCGACGCCGGCTTCGTCGAGCTGCGCCCGAAACAGCTTGCGGCCCGTACCCATGGATTTGGTCTCGATCCAGGTGTTCTGAACCGCCGGAGCGACGATCACCGCCTCGAGATCGGGGACCTCCGACAGGCGCTGGGCCAGCGCATCGGCGATGACGGGCGTCGTCAGGAATTGGTTCTCGATGTAGATCAGGCGCTCCGCGCGTTCGATCGCAGCCACGTACAGCGCCTCGATCTGGCGTTCTCCGGGCCGGTCCGGAAGTGTCGGCGTGGTGAGCGAAAGCGCCAGGGACACATCCTCGAAATCCGGTGCCACCCCATCCGGCCAAGGATCGTGGTCGCCATCGGCAGCGGGATCATCGCCCGACGCGCTGCCGACCATGGCCCAACGCTCCTCGGCCAGCGCGGCGATCGCCCGGGCCGCCTCACCGTCCACCACCATCTGCGCATCATGGAAGGGCGTGTAGGATTCGCCGTTCGGCATCCGGCGGAGCGGATTGTCCGGCGCATGGTCGTTGTCATCCCAGCGCGCCAGCGTCACGTCCAGTCCGCCGCAGAACGCGACCACGCCGTCGACCGCGACGATCTTCTGGTGATGGCAGGCGCCGAAGGGCAGGGCATCGTCCATACGCGCCTCGATTTGAGGCGAGGTGGTGAGCTCCAGCTTGACCATCGGAAGCGTCTCCCGTTGGTTGGCGTAGAGCAGCGTGAAATCCCACAGCAAAAGCTGAATTCGGATCTCCGGGTTGCGCGTGCAAATCCGCTCCAGAAGAGCCTTCAGACGGGTCGGCTCGCCATCGGGGGCGATCCCGTCTCCATCGTGCAGATGCGGTGCCAGGTCGGTCCGGCTGTCGATGTCCCAACCGACGATAACGATGCGGCGTTTGGCCTTCAGCAGGGTTGAGCGCAGCGCCTCGAAATAAGCGCAGCCGTCGACCAGAACGGCCGCCCTCCGGGCTTGGACAACACTCCGGCAACGGGTGCCAGGCTGGAACAGGGTGTCGCTCGAAGGACTGTCACTTGGCACGTAATAAGATCCGGTTCTCAATAAGGTTACATGAACGGCGAGTATGTTGTGACAAACACACCGAGATCAACGCGTGGGACACGGCATTTTTGACCATGCTCCAAGAATATCTCTCTATTCGGGTTGCACCCGAGGCCGATTGGACTGGGGTGTCCAAGTACCCGCCCGCTGCCGACTCTTCGAATCGGAGACCGGCGCGGCGGCATCGCTACGGATGCTTCAGGACATGAAGCCCAGTCAGGAAGATACGGCTCGGATGCGTCCTGCTGTCCTCAATCGCCGGTGCCGATCCGCCCGAATCCGGGCAACCGAAGCGCCGGGTCCAGCAGGTCCAGCCCCAGTCCGAGGCCGAGCACGTTGAGCTCGATCCCCTCCTCCGGCGACAGGATCAGCCCGCCCAGCCCCAGGACGTTCACCTGGACGCCGCGGCCGCTTGGCGGCGCCCCGACGGGCTCGGTCAGCGGGCGATAGTCCTTGCCGATCGCCGTCGGCGGCAGGTCGAGCGCAAGATCGGGCACGGACCGCGCGATATGGGCGAGGAAGGTGTTGCTGTTCGGCCCCGGATAGGCGCGGTAGCGGCCGGCATGAGGGTAGCTCGCCACCGCCGCCTCGATCTCTGGAATCAGAGCCTCCGCTTCGGCCCCGCGATGGTCGACCAGGAGCGCGGGAAGCTTGCCATACCAGCGGTCATCGGGCCCGCCACGGTCGCGCCGCACCACCTGGCCACCGCCCCAGCCGACAACCTCCCACCGAACATAGCGCGCAGCATTCCTGGGTTTCAGCACGATCCATGTGTGCATTGCGAAGATGCCCCGCCACCCGTAGGTCGGCGCACCATAGACCTGGACCACCGCGTCCCGCGTCGTCGCCGGGTCCGGGGCGAGGTCGGTCGCGCTGCGGTCGGCCTGATACCAGGGCACATGGGCCCAGGAATGGTTGATCCCGCGCACCGCCAACGGCACGGCCAGACCGATTATCAGCAGCCACAAGATCCACCGCTTGTATCGCACCCGCTTCATGCGTCTCGCCTCTCCAAAACCTCGGTCTGCCCGGCCCGCCCAACGACCCCCGGTCAGTGCTTCTCCGGGTCCGTTTGACTGCACCCGATTGATATAGTGCGAGAAGTCTCGGTTGCGGAGTTTGAGTTTGTCGAAGACCTCGCACTCGAGACGACGGTCTCGGTTGTTTTCGGCGGCGAGATGCCATGTGCGTCGAACCCATGTCTGGGGCAGATCGTCGCTTATCCCCCGACGTTTGCTCGACATGACCAGCAGCCGTTTCACGCCGCACCTCCAATAGGCCCGATACCGCGCCGGCGTGCGCGCCCACAGTCACAGCGGTCCGGTGCAGAAATTCAGCCCTTCGCGTTGACCCGCCGGGAAAGCTGCTCTGCCGATTCTTTCCGCTCGCTGTAGCGATCGACCAGATACGGCATCCGGTCGCGGGTGAGCAGTGTGAACTTCATCAGCTCTTCCATGACATCGACCATGCGGTCGTAATACGGCGACGGCTTCATCCGTCCGTCATCGTCGAACTCCAGAAAGGCCTTCGGTGTTGAGGATTGGTTTGGGATTGTTACAAGCCGCATCCAACGGCCCAGAATTCTCAATTGGTTCACTGCGTTGAAGCTCTGGGAGCCGCCGCAGACCTGCATCACCGCAAGGGTCTTGCCTTGGGTCGGCCGAACCCCGCCAAGTGACAAGGGAACCCAGTCAATCTGAGTCTTCATGATCCCGGTCATTGCCCCGTGGCGCTCCGGTGAGCACCAGACCATCCCCTCACTCCAGGTCACCAGGTCTCGAAGTTCCTGCACCTTTGGGTGGGACGGATCGGCATCGTCGGGGAGCGGCAGCCCGGTCGGATTGAAGGTCCGAGTCTCAGCCCCGAACAACCGCAGAACCCGACCCGCCTCTTCCGTCATCAAACGGCTGAAGGACCGTTCTCTCAGGGAGCCGTACAGCAGCAAAATCCGCGGCGCGTGTGAACTCGCCTCAGGTGGAAACAATTGCTCTGGGTCGGGAGCCTGAAAATGCTCAGGCACGAGGTTTGGCGTATCAGACAAACCGGTCTCCATCTTCAATCCGGTACGGGTTTGATCCTGTCAGCTCAGGCCTGTTGGGGCTTTGCGTTGAACCAGCCGAAAAACAGGGTGGCCAGCACTGCGGCCGCGAGCTGCACGGCGATGAATGCGGCCACGTCCAGGGGCGCAATCCCCGCGAAGGTGTTGGACAGGCTCCGCGCGATCGTCACCGCCGGATTCGCAAAGGAGGTCGACGAGGTGAACCAATAGGCGGCGGTAATGTAGAGTCCGACCGCCATCGGCACAGCCTCCGGTTTGGCCTTCAGGCAACAGAGGATTGTCCCGATGAGACCAAAGGTGGCAACAAATTCGCCGGTCCATTGTCCGAGTCCGGTTCGTGAGGTCGTCGAAAAATCGATCACCGGGAGATCGAACATGATCTGGGCGGCAAAGACCCCAAAAATCCCACCGAAAATCTGACAGAAGATATACAGGGCCGCGAGACGCATCTCGATGTCCTTGCGCAAGGCAAAGCAGAGCGTCACCGCCGGATTGAAATGCGCGCCGGAAACCGGGCCGAATACGGTGATCAGAACCACCAGAATCGCGCCGGTCGGGATCGTATTGCCAAGCAGGGCTACGGCAGTGTTTCCGTCGGCAAGCCGTTCTGCCATCACGCCGGAGCCGACCACTGTCGCAAGCAGTGAGAACGTACCCAGCCATTCCGCTATCAGTCGTCGTTCCATATTCACGTTTCTGCTCCGGCGCCTAGAAGTGTGCAGAAGCGGGCGGCATCGATATTTCCACCCGTTATGATCGTCGCGATGGTTCTTCCCTTGATATCGATCTCTCCGCTCAGGATCGCCGCAAGCCCCACGACAGCCCCAGGTTCGGTCACGATCTTGAAGTGCTCGAAGGCGAAGCGCATGGCAGACGTCACCTGCTCGTCCGTTGCGACCAGTCCGCCCGCCAGAAGTTCCTTATTGATCGGAAAGGTCACCGTATTGGGGATCGGCGTCATGATGGCGTCGCAGATGGTCCGGATCCCTTTGGGGTTGGGCACCGGCCTCCCTTCGATCAAGGACCGGCGCGTGTCGTCGAAAAGCGCCGGTTCGGCCGCGTAAACCCGGGTTTGTGGCGATGCCTCGGCCATCAGGGCCGCCGTCGCCGCCGTGAGGCCACCTCCCCCACAGGGTACGAGCACGGCATCAAGCTGCGCGCCGGCCGCGCGAGCCTGATCCAGCAGCTCAAGGGCTGCGGTTCCGGCACCTGCCAGGACCAAAGGATGTGCACTTGGCGGAACGACGATGCGGCCGGTTTCCCGGCGGACGCGCTCGACCACCTCGTCACTGCTCTCGGTGTCCCGGTCAAAGGTCAGCACCTCCGCACCGAGGGCGAGGGTTGCGTCCATCTTCGATTTGGGAACATCGCTTGGCATCACGATCAGCGCGGAGGAGCCGAGACACTGTGCGGCTCGTGCAACGCCAAGAGCATGGTTGCCGGAAGAGTAGGTGACGGCCCCACACGCCCGTTCGGCCTCGCTCATATGCAGAATACGCCAGTAGGCCCCTCTGATCTTAAAGGCTCCCGTGCGCTGGAAATTCTCTGCTTTGAGCAGCAGACGGCCTCCGAGACGCTCGTTCACATCCAGGTTTTCGAGCATCGGCGTACAGGTGACCACGTCCCGCAGGCCGATCGCGGCCTGTCTGATGTCATTCAGAGCAAGCGGCGTTCGCTCCGGTTGGGATTGATCCGTCATGCGGGTGTCTCCGGTTTAGCCGACACAGGCAATTTCTCGGATGAGAGGCCGGCAAAGCTCGGCGTTTCCGCCGCAGCAATCCTCCAACAGAAAGCCCAAAAGACTTCGAAGACCGTCCATGTCCGCGAAATACCGGATCGACCGCCCCTGTCGTTGATTTCGGATCAAACCTGACTGCACCAGCACGGATAGATTTGCGGAAAGGGTATTCTGGCGCACCTCAAGCAGTGTTGCGATTTCCCCGGCAGCCATGCCGTCGGGGCCCGCCTTGATCAACAGGCGAAACACATCCATCCGAGTGGATTGGGAAAGCGCCGAAAACGCGGCTACCGCTTCAATCTGTTCCATATATCGAGATTTATTGAATTAATGCGGCGAGGTCAACCGTCGATCAGAGCTGAGGAGATCCGTCTTACCCAGACGTCGCCCGCTGACCCCTACGCCTAGGAACGAAGACGGCAACGGAGAGAGCGTCCGGATTGCAGGATATCCTTCGGGCACTGCCCTGTGCTGCGGAGCCGCGTTCCCCGTATTCAGAGGTTGCGACGGGCCCAGAGCATGTATCCTAGGGCGGAGGGGAACATGATCAGACTGTAGATGGCGCTTGGGACCATCATCTCCCGGCTCTCCAGAAGGCTGAGGGCCACAAAGATCCCGAGGGTTCCGTTCTGCAGGCCGCACTCCAGCGTATTGGCGATCCGTTGCGGCTTGCCGAGACCGGCGCCTCTGGAGACCAGGGCGGCCAGGGTCAGCATTATCAGGTTGAGCGCGATCATCGCCGCCCCCGCCTCTGCGAAATAGGCAACGATATTGTCCCGCTCGCTCAGGACCGCGCCCGCAATGATCACGATAAACAGGACGGACGCGAGCACCCGGCCGACCCGATCGAAGCGCGCGGCAAATTGCGGGAAACGGCGGTTCACCCCAAGACCGATCAGGACCGGCACGGTGGTGATCAGAAAGACCCCGAGCACGGTCTTGGCCACGGAAAGGTCAGGGGCGCTTTCGACGTCAAGGAAATAGACGACGGATCCCCCAACGATGACGGGGATCGTGACGACGGACAGGAGGCTCACGGACGCGGTCAAGGTCACGGACAGGGCCGTATCCGCCCGCCCCAGATAGGTCATCAGGTTCGACGTCACTCCGCCGGGGCACGCCGCGATGATCATCGTGCCGACGGCGAGTGCCGGGCTGAGATCGAAGGCGAGCACCAAAGCGAAGGCGACGGCCGGCAGCAAGAGAACCTGGCTCAGCACCCCGATGGCAAAGGCCTTCGGTTCGGTCACCACCCGCTTGAAGTCTGCGGCTGTCAGCTCCAGGCCCACCGTGAACATGATGAAGGCCAGGGAGAGCGGCAGCAGAACTTGCGTGATCAGATTTCCGTCGGCCATGGTGTCCGCCCAATCCCTAAACCGTGTCGCCTCGACCGCGTCCAGCCTCGTCGGAGACGCTGATGGGCGTCTTCGATGCCCCGTGGGGTGACGATGCGCACGTCACCGCGCATCACCAACCGTATAACGATGACGACATAATCCGCTAACGCTTCGTCGGAGACCGCCTGTCGAAGGCTCATCACCACTCTTCCGCCGCTGTGCTTCCGGACGCACAAGAGCTCCGCGGGAACGGCAGAGCTTTTTGGATTTAGTGAATTGATATTGTTTGCAAATTCCGGATTCGGGGGCTGGGTCTGTTGAGGCACCTACATTGAAGCTCTTGGCCTAGGCTGTGGTCAGGGGCCGCAAGGTATTCTGACGCGTCGGTCATTCCCATTCCATCTGTTCGAACACTCGGCCGGCGTTGCGGGTGGCGAGTTGTTCGAAGGTGTCGAGATGGGCATAGGGCGATTGGTCTACGTAATAGGCGCCCGCGAGGTCTCCGCCATTGTCGATATGCTCTCTAATCTTGCCGCGAAGATAGATAAGATAGTCCTTCGTATAGCGGCGCACCTGATCCACGTTTGTCGGATGCCCGTGGCCTGGGATGACGTAAGTCGCCCCTAGCGGCTCAAATCCTGTATCCCAGCTCTGAAGCCAGGCAGCGGTATTGGTATCCTCGAAGATCGGCAGCATGCGTTCGTGAAACGCCATATCGCCCGAGATCACCAAGCTCTGCTCCGGCAGCCATACGACCACATCTCCCGGCGAATGCGCCGGGCCAAGATTGAGGACTTCAATCGGAAAAAGTCCGAAATCGACGACATACTCATCCGCGAAGGTCTCATGAGGCAGGACGACACTTGTCTTGGCCGCTTTCTCCTTCTGGATCCGCTCGGCAGCAGCAAGGCTGTCATAGCCGCCTGCGCCAAAGCTTGCTGCGGCCTGCTCCTGGGCAATGATCTTGACGCCTTGGGCCTTCCAGTACGAATTCCCCAGCATCGCGTGGCCCTGGCCATTTTCATTGACGACCAATCGCACCGGCTGATCGGTGACCAGCTTGATCTCCGCATGCAGCGCCTCGGCCAGTTGCCAGGACGCGCCGCCGTTGACCACCACCACGCCATCGCCGGTCAGAATGAAGCTGAGATTGTTGTTGTGACCGCCGTTCTCATAGGTTGGAGGGGCGGTGGCACCGATTGCCGAGAAGACGTCGGGGATCACCTCTACCGGTTTCGCGTAGAGTGGGGAGGCCGGGTACTGGTCGGGGATATCCTCACTTGCCCGAACAGCATCCGCCAGCAGAACCATATGCATCAGAACCGTGCCCAAAAGACCTGCCGCAAGGGCTTTGCGGACTGCCCGATCTTTGCTCATGACGGCTCCTTTAGCTCTGGTTTGTCGTCTTGCATTCACTGGTTCCCAAGGGCGACAGGAGAGAACAGCACATCGGCGATAAGGCGATCGACCGGGGCAAAATCATCGGTGAGAATGATCGGTTCCTTTCCCAGGTCCGCAATCAGGCGAGCGGCGCTCTGCTGGGTCCACCTGCGCTCAATCCCATAGACCGCCTCCAGGGAAACCGACGGTTCCATGGTCCTGTGGGCGGCCACAACCACATAGGTTTGCCGGCTATCCGCCGGCGCCGGCTGGTCCTGAGGAAGGTCCTCGACCCAAATATCCACCGCCTCAAAATCCAATGATAGGGTTGCTGCGATCGAGGCAATGAGAAGGGGGCGAGCGGCCCCGTCAACCACATTTATCACGTAGAAGCCGTTCCCGTTCAGCCGCTCGGAGACCGCTTGATTGAACTCCCGGCTGACCAGATGGGTCGGGATCGAAATATCGTGAAACGCATCGCCGAATATCACATCGAAAATCGGTTCCCCCGGAAGCGATTGCAGCAGGTTCCGCGCATCCGTATGCCGGATTTCGAGCGCCGGATGGTCCGGATCCAACCACAGCGCCCGCTCTGCAACCTCTGTCACCTTTGGATCGATCTCCGCCACCATCAGACGGGAATTGGGAATGGTTGCAGCCCACGATCGAGGCAGCGTATAGGCGCCGCCACCGACGAAGAACGCCGACAGCCCGTCCTCCGCAACGCCACCTGCAAACCGGGCCCGCGTGAACTCGTCGACAAAATGGATGTAGGGACTGTAGAGCAAGCTCGGATCGTCACGATCATTGATGCCGTGCACCAGATTATCGAGCACCATCAATGTACTTGGTCGTCCGACGACCGCCGAGAAATCGTCGGTCTGGATGCAGAAGTAGTCGCTCTCGACCCGGCATTGAGCGGCGAACGCCCCCTGCCCCGCCCCGATCAATCCCATCCCGCCACCAAAGATAACGACGCTGAAAGCCGCAGCCATCATCTCCCTCCGTCCTGCGAGGGTGGCGCAGGTCACCGCCAGCAGCGCATAGAGCCCCGCCACCGCCATCACGGTTCCGGAAGATCCAATCCAAGAGATGAAAAGGTATCCGCTGGACAACGTACCGAAGATGCTTCCCAAAGTGCCCAGGGCATACATGCGCCCAACGATCGGTCCGGTCCGATCTGGGGCGACATCGACAGCCAGCTTCGTGATGATCGGCGCCACGATGCCGACAAACAGGCTGGGCAGCAGGAACAGTGTCGTCGTCAATATGATTACGATGCTTATCGGGTTGAGCGCACTCTGTACCAGCCCCAAGGCAAGCGCCCGTAGCGCAACCAAGGCCAACAGGGTGGTCAGCGCCGCCAAACTCAGTGCAATGGCCAATCGGATGACCCCGCGACGCCGATCGACCTCCGCGCCTGCGAGCCGCCCCCCGATCCAATGGCCGACCGACAAGCCCGCAAGCACGACGGCGATTATCGCCGTCCAGGTATACAGAGACATGCCAACATAGGGGGCGATCAGCCGGCCTGCGACGATCTCAAGGATCAATCCGCCAGCCGAAGCCAGAAACAGCACGAAACCAAGGATGCCCTGCAGGACCATTGTTCAGCCCCGTTTCCGTGCCATACGCACTACGGCCGGACGATCGTCCAGCCTTTCTCGTTGAGTTCGATCAGGGTGACCACACCTGCCGGAACGGTCTCCGCGTGCGCGATGATCGGTACGGATTTGCCCTCGTTCTTTTCCATAGCGGTGATCGTATTGCCGCACGCTATGAAGGACACGTTGGGCATGCTGGCATCGAATCCTGCCACCCGCTTCCTGATGTTGTCGGGTGCCGTATCGGTCCGCAGGATGTGCAGGCCTTTGTTGAAGGCCACGATCACGATCTCAACCTCCTCGCCAAACTCGGAATAGTGCCGGGAGACATTGGAAGCGACGTTGAGAACGGTGTTCATTTTCTGCGGATCGTCATCGCTGATCTGCAGGACAAGGCGGTGGATGCCGTCTTGCGCTGAAACGGGTGCGGAGGTCAGGCCGCCGATCAAAATGAGCGCCATCGCCAGAACAACAGCGAACCTTACGCCGCATCTGGCGCTGTTCACGGCACCATGTCGTGCGAATGAAAGCGTCATCAGTCTTCTCCCTCATGGCCGGGGTCTCTCGCCCCTTTTCGCGTTAATATTCGCATATTCTATTGGCCTTTGCCCTCGGCCTGGAGATAGGCGGTGAGGGCCGCGAGATCTTCGTCCTTCTTCAACCCGCCGAACGCCATTTTCGTGCGTTTGATCAGTCCTTTCGGGTTTTTCAGGAACGTGGTCAGACTATCCTGATCCCAAACCAAGCCGTCCTGACCCGCTGCCACCATGTCTTTGGAATACTTGGCAAAGCCGTCCGCCGATCCGGCCGTGCGACCGAACACGCCGTTGAGATGCGGGCCCAGTTTGTGCTTCGCGCCGTCGCCAACCGCATGACAGGCGGCACATTTCCGGAACACTTTGGCGCCTTCGTCGATCAGTGCCGGGTCGGGTGCTGCAACGGATGAGAGTTGAACGGTCCCGTCCGTGCCGGGTTGCGTGTTTTCAGTGGTTTCAGCGGTCCGGTGTTTGGATGTCGGATCTTCGGGGGTGACATCAACCACTTGGGCCCGTGCCGTGATCTCCACGTCGGACTTGCAATCGGCCATGCAGATATTGTCTGCGGTCCAGGTTTCCGTCTTGGCCCGGTCGTCGGGAAAGAACCCCTCCGCATTCGGCATCTTCACCGTCTTGAAGGTTTCGCGGTCCAACACGAACCCATCGTCGACCAGATCGTTGAGATAGAGGATGTAAGCTGTGAGCGCATAAACCTCGTCGGTTTCCAAGGATTGCGCGTCTCCGAACGGCATAGCCCGGTGCACATAATCCCAGACCGTCGACAGATACGGCCAATACGATCCGATCGTCTTAACCGGGCGCGCACGGACCAGTGTTCCCTGCCCACCTGCCAGCACCGGCCACCGCCCGATCCCCTCACCGAAATCGCCGTGGCACATGGCGCAACGCTCGGTATAGATCGCCTCGCCGTCCAGCGCGGAACCGGAGCCTTCGGGCAGGCCGACACCGTCCGGTCTCACGTCGATGTCCCAAGCCACCACTTCATCGGCGGTTGCCGGTCGCCCAAGCCCGTAGGTCTCGGCAGAGGCCGCACCAGCGAGCAGGAGCGAAGCGGCCGCGATCACGAAGGCCTTAGGAAACTTCAACATTCTCCGCCTCCCCGTTCGCAGTGACATGCCACGTCTGAATTCCGTTGTTGTGGTAGATCGAATTCTCGCCGCGAACGGCCCGCAACTCATTCTTGGTCGGCTGAACGTAGCCAGTGCTGTCGACCGCCCTTGACTGCAGCAACAGCGGTGCGCCGGTCCAATCGAACTCGAAATAGAATCGGTGCATCGACCTGTCCCAGGACGGCCCGTCCAATCGGGCCTGCTGCCAGTTTTTGCCGCCGTCCAGGGTGACGTGCACCTCTTTGATGGTGCCGTGCCCGGACCAGGCGACCCCGGTCAGCACGGTGTGCCCTTTGCCGTGGGCGATCGGCGCCTGCGGGCTTGGGTTGGTGATGACAGATTTCGCATCCATCTCCCAGGTGAAGCGCCGCGCTTTGCCGTTGGCGAACAGATCGGTGTATTTCGAGGTTTCCTCGCGCTGCTGCCAGGGCTGATCGCCGATCTCGATCCGGCGCAACCACTTGATCCACATATTGCCTTCCCAGCCGGGTACCACAAGCCGGACCGGGTAGCCCTGCTCGGGCCGCAGCGCCTCACCGTTCATGGCGAAGGCGACCAGGCAATCATCCAGGGCCTTTTCGATCGGGATCGACCGGGTCATGGCAGAGGCGTCCGCTCCCTCGGCGAGGAGCCATTTGCCGGTCGTCTTCAGACCGGCTTCCTCCAGGATCGTGCGCAGCGGCACGCCGGTATACATCACGTTATGGATCATGCCGTGGGTGAACTGGCAGCCGTTCAGCTGTGCTCCGCGCCATTCCATGCCGCTGTTGGCGGCACATTCCAGGAAATAGGCGCGATTCACCCGGGGGAACCTTTTGAGATCCTGCAGCGTGAAAACCAGTTCCCTATCGACCAGCCCATTGATCATCAGTCGGTATTTCGCAGGGTCAACCTCCGCGATGCCGCCGTGATGCCGCTCAAAACACAGTCCGTTCGGGGTGATCACCCCGTCCAACTCGTGCAGTGGGGTGAAGTTGACCGAGCTGACCGGATCGGCCGTCAGCCACTCGACATTCCGACGTCGCACATGCGCTTCGAATTGTGACGGCGTCCCGTAGGGCCGTGCATCGACACCCTCGCCCAGCTGATTGGCCCAGGGCTGTATTTCGAGAATGGCCGGATCACCACTCTTAGCGAGCGCCGGGACCGCCGCCAAAGCGCCACCGGTGATCAACCCACCTTTGAGAAACGCGCGCCTTGATGTCGACACCGAGGGTTTCTTAGGAGATACGGGTTTCGTGTCGGTCATTTTCCACTCTCCCTTCAGCCACCAGCCATACGAACGGCGGTATTCGGCTTCATGCTCACCGTGCCCTGGCGCGCGATGTAGCGTTCGATAAGGTCGTAAATCGGCGGTCCCTCCGTGCCTTCGTTGACCGAAGCCCAGCCGGATACGATGTAGGTCTTGTCGGGGTTGATTGCCTCGCCGGTCTTCAGGAGCACCATATCTGTGATGCGTTCTCCGATCGGCTTGCTCACGTCGATCGTGTAGCCCATACCGCCGACCCGAACCATGTCGCCGCCTTGCTGATAGTAGGGATCGGGGTTGAACAGATTGTCGGCAACGTCCTCCATGATCGTATGGATGAAGGCACCGGTCATCTCGCTGCGATAGACATTCGGATAGGTCATCGCGGTTGCGGAATAGATGTCCTCACGGGTGATGTCCTGACCCGGCAATAGGCTCGGGCCCCATCGGAACCCCGGAGACAGCGCGATATCCGCCTCCCTTTCCTCCAAAAGCGCTTGGCAGATCAGATCGTCCCAAGTCCCGTTGAAGTTGCCGCGCCTGTACAGCAGGGACTCCGTTTTACCGATCACAGCTGCCAGATCCTCGGCGAACGGCGCCCTCTGTGCATCGACCAACGCGCTCAGCTCCGGATCCGGTGCGATCACATCGGCAAGCACCGGGATCAGCCGATACTTGAACCCTTTCACACCGCCTTCGCGCACATCCAAGTCGAGTCGAGAGACGAACTTGCCGTGGGAGCCCGACGCAACAATCAGCGTGTCGTTCACGACCACCGGCTCGGGCAGGGCATCATGGGTGTGCCCGGACAGGATCACATCGATGCCGGGCAGCCGACGGGCCATCTTGCGGTCCACGTCAAAGCCGTTATGCGAGAGCAAGACGACGAGTTCCGCACCTTCGGCCCGAACCTGGTCCACCACCTCCCGCATCCGTTCTTCCCGGATTCCGAAGGATAGATTGGGGAACATCCAGCCCGGATTTGCGATCGGCAGGTACGGAAAGGCCTGGCCGATGACCGCAACCTTTACGCCGCCGCGCTCGAATATCTTATGACTTTCGTAGGCCGGTTCGTTCCATTCGGAGTCAAAAATATTCGCGCCCAGGAACGGGAACTCCAGGCCATCGACGATCTCGGTCACCCGATCGATGCCGTAGGTAAACTCCCAATGCGAGGTCATCGCATCGGGTTTCAGCGCGTTCATGACATTGACCATATCCTGGCCTTGGGTCTTCAACGCCGTCATCGAACCGTGCCAAGTGTCGCCGCCATCGAGAAAAAGCGCATCGGGGCGATCGCTGCGGATGGACTTCAAGATGGTCGAGATCCGGTCGAAGCCGCCGACCCGACCGTACTCTTGCGCCATTGCCACGAAATCGACCGACGACAGCGCGTAGGCTTCGGGCGTTCCGGACGTCAGACCATAAGCCTCGAGAAACGCCTCGCCCGAGATATGCGGGGGTTTGCCCGCCGCTTCACCGACGCCGATATTGATCGACGGCTCGCGAAACCACACAGGCTTCAGCTGTGCATGACAATCGGTCAAATGCACCAACGTCACATTGCCCGTGGTTTCAAAATCCAACAGCTGATTTTGAGTCAGTTTCTGCTGAGCCGACAGTTTGGCCCAGTTCCCGAACCCGCTCACACCGACGATGGCCGATGCCGCGAACGATGTCTGAAGGAAATCCCGACGCGATAACATGCCTTTCGGCTCCCATGATTCTAGAACGCACCGCACCAGCCTGAAGCCACACCGCTTCAGTCAAAGCTGTTCAATGCATAGGCTTCCGGCAAAATCCCGAGCGGCCCCGAATTCGGGCGGCTCAGGATTTCGAGTTAGTTTCGCAGCGACGGGGTCTCGACCGACAGGCCTTGGCCGCGCGAGGCGAGATACAGTTCCAGTGCGGTAAACTCGTCCGAGCCGCGCTTGTAGGGGGTCGCCCGGATGTTATCCATACACCCTTTGAACCGGCGATGGATCGAGCCCATCCCCTGCCATTTCATGCGGTAAACCGGGAAACCGTTGGTCTGACCCTGACTGAGATGGTCCGCCCGGATCATATTGCCGTAGTTCGTCTCGTGGCAGTTCGCACACGCCATATCGAGTTGTCCGACACGGGTGTAATACAGCTCCTTGCCCTTCTCGTACCACTCGGCGACAGGGCCGTCGGTCGCCACATTGACAGGCATACCCCGTGACTGAAGGCCGATATAGGAGGTCATCGCCAGCATCTCCTGGCTTTCCCACTTCCACGGCTCAGCCTTCTGATGCTCCTCGCGGGACCAGTTGATGTGATCCTCAAGCGTGAACAATGTGGCTTTGCCTTCGTGCCATTTCGGCATGCTGGCCCGCAGGCCTTTCATGCTTTCCGACGCGTCTCCATGGCAATCCGCACAGGACTTACCCTCAGCCCCGTCAACCCGAGACCACAGCTCCTCACCGTATTCGGCAAAGATCATGGCGGGGTTTTCGAAATCATCGGTCTGAAGTTCCTGGGTTTCATTGCTGCGGAACCGCCATCCGGAGATGATCTCGGCCAGCGGGGAGTCCGCCGGCGCATCCAGTTTGGTGACAAAGGTTTCCCCATCAATCACCAGTTCCGAATCTTCGCCCGCAAACGCCTGCCCTGCGGACAAGGCGAGTGTCGCGGCTAAACTTAAAGCGACCAGCGTTTTCATCTTGGTCCTCCCTTCAGGAACCCGCCGTTCAAGCGACGGTTATTTTCTTTTCGATGTCGTAAACGGACCCGTCATCGTCGGTCCATTCGAACCGCATGATCCCTGACTCCGGTACAGCGACCACGAACTCGATGTATGGGTTGGCCGCGACCGCGGGCAACAGATCCGCTGAGAACGCGAGTTCGCCGTTAAAGGTCGCCACGAACTTGTTGATGATCTTCCGTGGGATCAGTTCACCGGTTTTGCGGTCTTTCCGCTGTCCGGATTCCATCGGGTGACTTATCAGAGTCTTGATCGTGATCGCTTCACCGGCTTTCGCCGTGCCTGGAACCTTCACGCGGGGTTTGATATTGGCAGCCATTTTTCTGTTCCTCCCTTGGTCCGTCAGCCGCCGCAACCGCCGATGGTGACCTTGATTTCGCGCCGTGCCATTGCGGTCGAACCGTCCGCCATCTTGGCGACCGCGACCACGTCCTGGGTCTTGGCCAAGCGGATACGGGTCGACGCCCGGCTTTCCGGGTTCATCTTGGTGAAGTGGAAGGTTCCGACGCCGGGGTTCGGATTGCCCGCCGCCAAAAGCATGATGGAGGTTGCACCGGCGGCGGAGACTTCGATCGGCACCGTATTGCCGTTCTCGGCGATTTCCGGGGCGCTGATGTCGACCCCGCCCGTCTTCGGCATGCCACCAGCGAATTTCTTGATCGCCGCTTCGACGGCGTCGTCGCTCGCATAGGCGGGAAGCTTGATGAGCCCGGCGGCCCCAAGACCCGCAGCAAGAGCGAAAAGATCACGCCTGCTTAACTTCATGTGCGTCCTCCATCGGTATCTTCGACCTCTCACGCGGAGCGCGGGTCTGTTTTTTGTTTATTTCAGCGTTTTCAGATAGGCGACGACATCCTCAATTTGCTGAGCGCTGAGGATCGTCTTGCCTTTGAATTTCTCGGCAACCCGGTTGAAGCCGCTGTCCCGGTAAAAGGCCGGCATGATGGTTTCCGGCGAAAGCGCTTGTTTGGAGTTCACCAGGATTGCGCGCAACTGCTCCTCCGACCAACGCTCGGCCACACCGTCGAGCGGCGGGCCAACTTCGCCGTGATAGGGCTGGTCTACCGTGTCGCTGTTGGCATGGCAGGCGAGACAGTTCCCGAGCTTGCGCCCGACAAACCATTCCCGTCCCTTAGCCGGATCTCCGGCCACGCCGGTCAGGGATGTCGCAATGGCGCCGTCGACGATCTTGACATCGGCGGGAGCAACCGCCTCGGCGCCGAGCACCTCGACGCCAAAAAACAGCGAAACCGCGCCCACGGTCATAGCGAGTTTCTTCACAGCGTTACCTCCTTTTTTGGCCCCTCTGGAGGGGGCTTTCACAAAAGGAGACCGGAAATTCGGATCAAACGCAACAACAAATTCGAAAGTGTGAATTTGTTGCGCCGCGGCATGACAACCTCAGATTCGCGTAACCGACTAGTTAGCCTTGGTTTGTTCGATATACCGGCGTGCATGATATTTCTGAAAATGCTCGTCGCCCGCATATCCTTTTTCCCGAACCCAGCTGAACATGTTCAGGGTCGTCCACTTGCCGAATGCGCCCGGCATAACGGCAACCGCACCGGCACCCGCTGAGCCTTCTGGCGGCACATCTTCCGGCATGAAAAGAATGGTCGGCGTGAAAACCACCCCCCACCGTTTCGCCATGTCCTTTTCCGACATCGCCGTGGAATCAATGTCCGTCACCTCCTCGTCACCGAAGAGATTGTACTGCACCACCACGAAATTCCTTTTGATGTAGTCAACGACTTCGGGATCGGAAAAGGGCCCCTCGTGCAGCTGTTTGCAGTATCCGCAGCCCCGCTGCTCAAAGATCATCGCCAGGCGTTTGCCCTGCGCCTTGGCCTCCGAAATATCCTCAGCCACATCCTTGAACGTTACGGTGAACCAGTCCTTCTTATGCAGGCCGTCTTCACCCACTTCGGCGAGCGCCGGCCCCGATATTCCTGGACCGAACAACGCCCCACCGATCACGGCAAACACAACCGCAGCCGCCCAAGTCACCACACGCCGCTTCTTCATGTCGATCTCCTCAGCCGATGGTTCCGAATGCGGGAAATGTATCCAGCATCCACTGTGCGATCAGGCCGACCGTGTTGGTTCCGATCAGGAGGGCGAAGACTATCAACACGACTCCGATGACCTTTTCGATCGCGCCCATATAGGGGCGGATGGATTTCATCCAGCGCATGAACGGCCGGAAAAAAAGCCCCGCCACCACAAACGGAAGGGTCATTCCGACCCCGTAGAAAAATAAAAGCGTTGCACCGTCACCAGCGGATTGTTGGGCGCCAGCGGTGAACAGGATTGCCGCCAGCACGGGCCCCACACAGGGCGTCCACCCGAACGCAAACGCGAGCCCAACCAGATAGGCCCCAAAGATCCCGGACGGCGCCGCCACGTCCATCCGCGCCTGCCGGTACAGCATCGGAATCCGGACGATGCCAAGGAAATGCACCCCGAGTCCGCCGATGATGACGGCTGCGATGATGCGGAGTGTCTCGAAATGCTCTCGCACCTGCTGGCCGACCCCGGACGCTCCGGCACCCAACGCGACGAACACCGTGATGATCCCGGCGGCGAAAAACAGCGACGACAGAAAGATCCGTTTACGGGCTGCCGCTTCGGAATCGCCCTGACGCGCCGTCCCATCGGCAGAGGGTTCGTTGACCGCCAGATCGTCCATCGAGACCCCCGCCATATAGCAGAGGTAAAACGGCACGATCGGCAGAATGCACGGAGTCAGGAAGGAGGCGAGGCCGGCCAAGAACGCGCCGCCCAGTCCGATATCGAAGCCCATCAGCGTTTCCTCGTGCCGCCGCTTGGCGAAGCGGTTCGCTTGCGGCTTTCATATTCTCACATTATGATTTGTTTTTATGTTCTCCTGTCCGTCAGCTAGAGGCAAGACCCTTTTGGAACGGCGCGCCGAAAGCCAGGCGGCACAGCCGCATGGCCAGAACGGCAGCTCTCTGCCATTGGAGCGTTGAACGATGACGCTTTTGCAAACGACCGTCTTCGGACTGCGGCAGCTGCGCATTGCGCTCATGCTTGGGGGATCCGCGCTTCTGACTGTGCTGCTGGCCGGCACTCCGACGGCTGCCGTGGCCGATGACGTGCTGTTGATGATGGAGCAGGCGGGCTGCCATTGGTGCGAAATCTGGAACGAGGAAATCGGCGTCGTCTACGGCCTCACCGAGGAAGGCAAACGGGCGCCGCTTCGGCGGGTCGAGATGTCCGACCCCATGCCCAATGACGTCACGGTCCGCGGTCAAACCCACTTCACCCCGACCTTTATCCTGCTGCGGGACGGCGCCGAAGTCGGACGGATCGAAGGTTATCCAGGCGAAGATTTCTTCTGGCCGATGCTCAATCAGCTCCTCAACACACCACCTCAACACCCGGGACGGGAGGCCCCAAAAGGATGAAACACATTCCCCGACTGTTGCGCGCTGCTCTGCTTGGCTTTGTCGTGATGACGGTCACGACGACCGGCGTGCGGGCGCAAAATGCGGACGCGATTGTCGAATACCCGTCCCTGAAACCGGAAACCGCTCTGGAACTTGCGCAGGGGGCAATGACCCTCTGTCGCGAGGCCGGCTATCAGGTCGCGATCGTCGTGGTGGATAGGTTTGGTTTGGAGCTGGTTATGCTTCGCGATCAATTCGCCGGCGCGCACACCCCCGACACCGCCCGCCGGAAAGCATGGACCGCCGTCAGTTTCCGCACCTCTACGTTGGATCTGGGGGATCTGGTCCAAACCTCGCCGGCCATGTCGCAATTGCCGGATATCACGAACGCGCTCGTTCTTGGTGGCGGTATTCCTGTGCGCGCTGCGGGTATCCTGGTCGGCGGGATCGGAATTTCGGGCGCGCCGGGTGCGGATCTGGACCACGAGTGTGCAGATAAAGCGGTCAAAGGCTTACAGGATTTTCTGGACTTCTAACGAGGAAACCCGCACGAACGGGATGAACGTTTTGAGTCTGAGCAGAACCAGTGGAGCTACCGGCTATGCCGTTGCCTTTGACAGATGATCAGGTCAGCGACGAAGACATCGAGGCGATGATCGATAACGCTCAGCGTGCGACCGATTTCCTCAAAGCGCTGGCCCATGAGGGGCGGTTGATGATCCTGTGCCGTTTGGTGACGGGGGAGAAATCGGTGACGGAGCTGGAGGAGTTGCTGTCATCGCGGCAGGCCGCCGTCTCGCAGCAACTGGCCCGACTTCGGCTTGAGGGGCTGGTCTCTGCTCGCCGCGAGGGTAAGGCGATCTACTACAGCCTGCGGGATCCGAACGCGGTCCGCATGTTGGAACTCCTCTACGACATGTTCTGCAAGGACTCCGAGGCCGAGACCGCCAACGGGACCCAAGTCTAAACGCCTGTCGACAATTCGGCCGGCCTGGCTCAGGGTTCGCTCATGTTTGATCTTCCGGAGAACGGCCTCGTCACCCTGATCGGGTTTGGTGGAGGTTTGGTCCTCGGGCTCGCCGCCCGAATGGCGCGGTTCTGTACACTTGGAGCCATTGAAGACGCACTCTACGGTGGCAGCCGGGATCGTATCCTGATGTGGCCGCTGGCCCTGGGTATTGCGGTCATCAGTACCTTCGCGCTCGATTGGGCGAGCGTCGTTCCCCTCGAGAATTCAGTCTATCTCAAATACAAGCTCAGCATTTCAGCCTCGATCTTCGGCGGGCTTATGTTCGGTCTCGGCATGGCCCTTGCCGGGAATTGCGGGTTCGGCGCCTTAGCACGTTTGGGCGGCGGCGACCTCAGATCGACGCTGATCATTCTGACAATCGGCATTGCCGCCTACATGACAGCAATCGGTCCGCTCGCACCGGTGCGGCTCTGGCTTTTCGCAAGAACCGATGCGCCGCCGGACGCGCCCTCGGGGATTGCGCATCATTTTGCCGATTTCACCGGGATCGACGCCATCTATTTGGCGCTTCCGATTGGCTTGGGGATGATCCTGATTGCCCTACGTGACCGACATTTCCTGGCAAACCGCAGTGCGATCTTCTGGTCGATTATGGTCGGTCTTGCGATCACATCCGGTTGGCTGGGCACCAGTTGGGCGGCGGCCCGGTCTTTCGACATCGTCCCTATCGAATCCCACACGTTTACGATGCCGCTCGGCGAGATCCTGATGGCGGGTATGACAGCCAATTCGATCGAAGGCAGTTTCTCGATCGGATCGGTCCTGGGGGTGCTGTGCGGCGCCTTTCTCGGGAGCCGTATCCGTCACCAGTTCCGGTGGGAAGCCTGCGACGATCCCGGCGAATTGCGGCGGCAGATTTTCGGAGGCTTCCTGATGGGGATCGGCGGTGTCATTGCCCTCGGCTGTTCGATCGGTCAGGGGATCTCGGCGTTTTCCGTCCTGGCGGTCAGCGCCCCGATCACTGCCGCGTCCATAGGTGTGGGAGCGGTTGTGGGACTGAAATATCTGGTCGAGGGCTGGGGCGTAGCCTTCCACCGCTGAAACTGAAGTATCCGCGTCAGCGACGCGACACGCCCTGATCAATGAATCACCCCTTCACCAGAACCGCCCCCCGGAACGCGCAAAACCCCGCTGGATTGGCAGGGCTGTTTGTGTACGGAGCCAGATAACGCGTGGAGCGAAACCCCTTGTCGGAGCGGCAAGCTGATCCTGAGTCCGCAAAAACTTGTCGCCGGACAGACGGACGATTTCGCTGCATTTTAGTTCAAATTTTTTAGTGATACGATGCCGCGATCTCTGAGGCAGCAATAGAAGTTAGGGTCTATGGGGCAACCGCACCAGAATTTCGCGCATGAGCTTTGGCGCATTCCAACCCCAGCCACTCTGTCGATCGTTCTTGCATCCTTCTTGTCGAACACTTTGGCAACGGCGCTGCCGATTGCCATTCTGATAACCTACGACAGGGTCCTGCCGAACGCATCTGGCGACACGCTGGTGTTGATGGCGGTCGGGGTCGCCGGGGCCATCCTGATCGATGTGATCGCCAGAATTGCAAGAGGAGCTATCGTTGGGCATCGGGCCGCGCGATACGGGCACCGTGCCTATCTGGGAGGTATAAGCCAAACCCTCGCAGCAGATCCAAGAGTGTTCCAGGCAACATCCACGGCAACGCATCTGGACCGATTGAGCGCGATCGACACGATCCGCGAGAGCCGAGGCGGGCACCTGCCCCAACTCATGGTCGATTTCCCGTTTTTCATCGTGTTCGTTGGACTCGTCTTCGCAATCGGCGGAGCGCTGGGCTGGCTCTTGCTCGGGTTTATCGCGGCAACCGGTGTCTGCGCGATTGCCGCCGGCCTATTCGTGCGCACCCGAATGGAGGCCAGACAGGCCAATGCCTCCGCTCAAACGAACTTCCTGTTCGAGGTTCTGGGCGGCCTCTTGACGATCAAGTCCTATGCCATGGAAACCTTGATGCAGCGTCGGTTCGAACGGGTGATGGAATCGAGCGCTGGCGCGACGACCGCTCTGGTAAGGCAGAGTATCTCGGCGCAGGCGGTGATTAACCTGATATCCCAAGGTGCTCAGATCTCGATCGTGGCCGCCGGAAGCCTTTTCGTCATGAAAGGCGAGATGACGATTGGCGGAATCGCCGCTTGCATGTTGCTGACCGGCCGTGCGCTGCAGCCGCTGAACCGCGCGGCCATGCTGTGGAGCCAATACCAGTCCGTGCGTATTGCCAAGCAGCGGGTTGAGGAGCTGCGGTCCCTCCCCCTGATAAGTCCAATCGGTAGTTTGACCGGTGACGGTGAGATCGGCATCACGAAGGAGCGCCTCCTCGGCCAGATCACCCTCAAGAACGTCACTTTTTCCTACGATGGCACGCGTGACGTTCTGTCCAACCTGTCCCTGTCAATTGCACGAGGCGAGACAGTGCGTCTAACGTCAGATGGAAACTGGAGCGGGAAATCCACGCTTTTGGCACTGATGGGGCGGGTGCTCGCTCCCGGATCCGGCGTCATTGAATTCGACGACATGGAAGCCGAAGCCTATGATGATGAATGGCTGCGGTCCCGGATCGCATACCTGACGCTCAATCCCGCACTGTTCAACGGCTCCATCATGCAGAACTTGATCGGGTTCAACCCGACGCCGGAGCGGATCCAGTCGGTTGAGGAAATTTCGGAGGAGTTGGGACTCACGGAAGTGGTCTCGAAACTGCCCAGGGGATTCAGGACCGAAATTCAGCTCGGAAACAGCGCCTCGCTGCCGGCCTCCATCCGGCAACAAATCCCAATTGTGCGCGCGCTGGCTCGAGATCCGGCGATCATCCTGATGGACGAGTGCAACGCCAACCTGGACCGCATCGCGGATGAAGCGTTTCGGGCGGCCCTGCGCAGCCGAAAATCATCGGCAACCATCGTCATGATCACGCCACGCCCGTCATTCCAGGCGCTTGCGGATCGGGAGATCCTGCTCGGCAGTATGCCGACCAGTTCGGACGGTCCAGTCGACCTCGATCTCCAAGCCAACACAGGCACTCCAGAGCTGAAGTTGGAGCGGCAATGACATCGTTCGCATCATTGGACAGTCTCGCGGAAGCTCTGCGCGAGGACGAGATCGGGACATTCGAGCAGGCTTCCGACTTTGCCGCCTGTCTGATGCCATTGCTGACGGCCCTGGGATGGGTACGCGACGCCGATACCTTGCTGCGCGCTCTTCCGCATGTCGCTGAACGGATCGACTTGATCGATTTCCGAAACATCATGGCCGAGCTGGGTTATGTCAGTGAGCGCTCCAAGGGCAGTGCCGACGGAATCGATCCCCGTCTCCTCCCCGCTCTTTTCGTAGCGGATGATGGAACGCCTTTGGTCATCCTCTCTCATGAGGGAGACGAAGTTCTCGCCTACGACAGCCGCGACCGCAATCTTGCGCGGTTCCGCGCAAAGCACTTGAACGGCTATTTCTATATTTTCGCGCTTCAAGAGGAGTCTCACACAACATCCCAGGATTCCTTCATAACCCGAACCATGCGTCGGTTCCGACGGGATGTCTGGCTGATCGGAATCGCCAGCGTCCTGAGTTCGGTCTTTGGACTGGTGGTTCCGGTCTTCGTTTTGGTCGTATACGACACGGTCATTCCAGCCGGATCGGCGAGCGGGCTGTACTGGCTGTTGCCCGGGCTGGGTCTGGCTTTGCTGGTGGATTTCTTCCTGCGGCAGATACGGGGTGCTGCGGTGGCCCAGATCGCAGGCCGTCTGGATTTTCTGATCTCAACGGAGGTCTTCCGGAAGATCCTGTCGCTTCCACCGACCGGGTCAGAAACGACTACGATCGGGGAGCAGATCTCTCGATTCCGCAGCTTTCAGAGTGTCCGCGACCTATTGAACTCACCAGCCGCAACACTGGTCCTGGAAACGCCGCTGATGGTCCTGGCGACAGTCGTGATCTGGGTTGTAGCCCCGCCCTTGGTCATGGTGGCAATCGGCGGGATGGCGATCACCGTTCTGATATCCCTGGCTCTGCTGCCAGCCATATCGCGGGCGGAAGCAGAGGCGGGGTCCGCGCGCGCGCAGCGTGATCAGTTGGCAACTGAGATCGTCGGCCAGCAGCGCAACATCCGGGCGACAGTTCTGGGACCGATCTTCATGGATCGGATTCGCCCGTTATCGGCTCGGGCGGCGATGGAGCGTCTCAAGGCATCACAGCTTAACTTGACACTCCAGGCCATTCTGCAGGGCGTCTTGCTGCTGTCCGGTCTCGCAACCCTGTATTTTGGAGCCCAGGCTGTTATTGACCAGACGATCACCACCGGGGCGCTCGTGGCATCGATGGCGCTGGTCAGCCGAATTCTTCAACCTATCCAGTTGGGCTTGCAAAGCCTGCCTCGGATCACCCAGATGCAGGGAACGATCGATCGGATCGATCGCCTGATGCGGGCGAAATCCGAGGACAGCGCCCTCGACACC
>JANSYC010000015.1 GCA_024742605.1 Alphaproteobacteria bacterium
CCCCAGCTATCCGGGCATCGCGGGCATGCGGCTGGTGGACTACAAGGTCCGCATCCTGCCGCCCTCCGCCGATGGCGACGGCACCGATGCCGTCACCCGCGTGATGATCGAAAGCGCCGACGAGCACGGCAGGACCTGGCGCACCGTGGGCGTCAGCCCGAACATCATCGACGCCTCGATCGCAGCCCTCGCCGACGCGCTGACCTGGCGTCTGCTGAAACTGCGCTGAGCCGAGGAAACCCACATGTCCGGAACCGACAGCTCCCGCGCGGACGGCCCTCTGCCGCCGGCCCCCGCCGTGGTGCTGGTGAACCCGCAGCTGGGCGAGAATATCGGCGGCTGCGCCCGGGCCATGCTGAACTGCGGGCTGACCGACCTGCGGCTGGTGAAACCGCGCGACGGCTGGCCCAACCCGGTGGCGAAGGCGATGGCGGTGGGGGCCGTCAGCGTGCTGGAGACCGCCCGGGTGTTCGAGACAACGGCGGAGGCCTGCGCCGATCTGAGCTTCGTCTTCGCCACCACCGCCCGGTCCCGCGACATGATGAAGCCGGTCTTCACCCCGCGCGCGGCGATCCCCGAGATGCGGGCCCGGATCGGTTCCGGACAGGCGGTCGGACTGATGTTCGGCCCGGAGCGCTCGGGCCTCGCCAACGAGGATCTGGTGGTGGCCGACGCGATCCTGAACGTGCCCCTGAACCCGGCCTTCTCGTCGCTGAACCTGGCCCAGGCGGTGCTGCTGATCGGATACGAGTGGTGGCAGGCCACCGATAGGACGCCCGATATTGCGATCGGCGGCGGCCATGAGCCGGCACCGGTCCATCTCCGGCAGTTCTTCCTCGACCGGCTGGAGCGGGAGCTCGACTCCCGGAGCTACTTCCATCCGCCCCAGACCGCCCCGATCATGAAGCAGAACCTGCGGGTGATGCTGATCCGGGCCGGGTTCAGCGAGGACGAGCTGAGCACCCTGCACGGGGTGCTGAAATCCCTGACCACCCGCGATCCGAAGGCCTGATCCGAGCCCGCTCCGATTGACGGAGTCACACAACAGACCTCAAACTGTCACTGAAACGTCATGATCGACGTGACGTGTCGAGCAGGAGGGTCTCTTGGGTCACAGACGCAGCACGCAGCGATTGGTTTCCAGGCTGGCGCTGGCCAGTCTTGCATTCATCCTGGCGCACCCCGCCAAATCCGCGACCATCGACCAGCAGGGCGGAACGGTGACCGTGTCCGGCGAAATCCTGTCGACCAGCGCCGATCAGTTCGTGAACGAGTTCGCCCGCGCCATGCTGGCAGCCCCCCGGAACGAGCCGGTTATCATCACCTTGAACAGCCCCGGCGGAGATGCGCGCGCCGCCCATCGGATCGCCGATCAGATCCTGTCCGCCCGCCGCCACGGCATGAAGGTCGAGACCCGGGTCGAACGTGACGGAATCTGCATGTCCGCATGCCCGCTGATCTTCTCGGCCGGAGAGAACCGGCTGGTGGCGTCGCGGTCGCTGTTTCTGTTTCACGGCGTCGTGTACCAGGGGCCACGCGCCACCGCCCAGATCATCGACGAGCTGAATGCGGAAAAGCGCGCCTATCTTGCCCGCATGACCAGTGTCGATCCCGACCTCGGAAAATTTCTCGACCAACGCCGTGTCGTCGCCGAGAACATCGAAGCCGAATTCGACGGTGCCAGTCTCCGTGATATCTTTCCCGGGTTCGTGACGGGTATGCTGGCGGAGTAACCCCCAGATCCTCAAGGATCCTCCACGATGACCATCGGATCGGACACCCGCCGCACCGGCCGTCGCCTGGACGCGGAGCCCGCAGGGTTCGCCGATTTGTTCCTGCCCAAGCTGATCACCGTCCTGCGCGAGGGCTACGGACTCGAGGGACTGCGGGCCGATACCATGGCCGGGCTGACCGTGGCGATCGTGGCCCTGCCCCTCTCCATGGCGATCGCGATCGCCTCGGGGGCGACGCCCGCCCAGGGGCTGACCACCGCGATCATCGGCGGATTCCTGGTATCCGCTCTCGGCGGCAGCCGGTTTCAGATCGGCGGGCCCGCGGGCGCCTTCATCGTGCTGGTGGCGGCCACCGTACAGATGCACGGAATGGACGGGCTGATTCTGGCGACCCTCCTGTCGGGCTTCATGCTCATGGGAGTCGGCCTGTTGCGGTTGGGCAGCTTCATCAAGTTTGTGCCCTATCCGGTGACCGTCGGGTTCACGGCTGGAATCGCCATCATCATCCTGGCGAGCCAGATCCGCCCGCTGCTCGGACTGGAGCTGACGGGTACCGAACCCGGTCCCTTGGCCGAGAAGATTCCCGTCCTGATCGACGGTCTGCCGAACCTCGATTCCACCACCATCGGCATCGGGCTCGCCGCGGTGGCGGTGATCCTGGGTCTGCGCCGGTTCCTGCCGCGCTGGCCCGGCATGCTGATCGCGGTCGCCGGCCTGGCTGCCGCAAGCTGGACCTTGGGCTGGGAGGTCGAGACCATCGGGTCGGTCTATGGCGGCATCCCGAATGGCCTGCCGCTGCCGTCCCTGCCGGCAGTCTCGATCGACAAGATCATCGACGTCCTGCCCAGCGCGGTCTCGTTCACCCTCCTCGGCTCGATCGAATCGCTGCTCTCGGCGGTGGTGGCGGACGGCATGACCGGACGGCGCCATAGGTCGAACTGTGAGCTGGTGGCCCAGGGTGCCGCCAATATCGGCTCCAGCCTGTTCGGCGGGATCTGCGTGACCGGCACCATCGCGCGGACCGCGACCAATGTGAGGGCCGGCGCACGCGGACCGGTCGCCGGGATGCTGCACTCTGTCATTCTGCTGCTGGTGATGATGGCGGCCGCCCCGCTGTTCGCCGCCATCCCGCTCGCGGCCTTGGCGGGCGTGCTGGTCGTCGTCGCCTGGAACATGGTGGAGCGCCAGGCCATCGCCACCCTTCTGACGGCGTCGCGCGGGGACGCGGCGGTGCTTCTGATCACCTTCGGGCTGACGGTCTTCCGGGATCTGACGGAGGCGATCGTGGTGGGCTTCGCGCTCGGCTCGGTGCTGTTCATCCACCGGATGGCGCGCACCACGGTGGTCGACGCGCGGGCGGTACCTCTGGTCGCCGAGGATCAGGCGGACGGGGCCTTCGGCGACCGCGCCCCCTATGACGCCGACGCAAAGACCGATCCGGAGGTGGTGGTGTTCCGGATCTCCGGCGCGTTCTTCTTCGGCGCCGCCGCCTCGATCGGCGCCGTGCTGGACCGCATCGGCGACGGCTACAGCCGGCTTGTGATCGACTTCGCAGCGGTGCCCTTCATCGACTCGACCGCCGCCCACACCATCGAAGGGCTGGCTCACAAGGCCCGCAGGACCGGGGTGCAGGTGATTCTGACCGGCGCCGCCCCGGGGGTCCGCCGGGACCTGGAGGCCCATGGGGTGCTCCCGCCGCTGGTCACCTTCGCGGACCGGATCGAGGACGCGGGCTCGGTCGCAGGCCGATAAACGGTGCGATCACCCGCCCCATGCGCCCCGCAGTCGACGTGATTCAGGAGGCGTGGAAGGTTATTCAGCGGCCTGTGCCCGACACGGGCCATGCAGGGTTTGACATTCCGCAGGGCATCCGTATAACCCGACGCTCATTCCCGAGAACGTGGGACGGGCTTTCATGCCTGCGCCCCGGCCCGGACGGCAATCGAGCGCCGCTCCGGTAAACCCTATCGGGACAATTTGCCGAGACGGCCTAAGCCGCCGGCGCAAGAAGCGAGGAGCATGGCATATGGCCAAGCGTATTGCAGCCAAGCATAAGATTGACCGCCGTCTGGGCGTCAATCTCTGGGGTCGCCCCAAATCCCCGATCAACAAGCGGGAATACGGTCCGGGTCAGCACGGGCAGCGCCGCAAGAAGCCGTCGGATTTCGGCATTCAGCTGATGGCGAAGCAGAAGCTGAAGGGCTATTACGGCAATATCGGCGAGAAGCAGTTCCACAAGTACTACCAGGAAGCCGGCCGCCGGAAGGGCGACACGGGCGAGAATCTGGTCGGTCTGCTGGAGACCCGTCTGGACGCCGTCATCTACCGGATGAAGTTCGTTCCGACCGTGTTCGCCGCCCGCCAGTTCGTGAGCCACGGCCACGTGAAGGTCAACGGCCGCAAGGTCAACATTCCCTCGTTCCTGTGCCGTGAAGGCGACGTGGTCGAGATCAAGGAAAAGAGCCGGGAGCTGCCGCTGGTGCTCGAGGCCGTTCAGTCGAACGAGCGCGACGTGCCCGACTACGTCGAGGTCGACCACGGCAAGATGACAGGCACCTTCAAGCGCATCCCGAAGCTGGAAGACGTGCCCTATCCGGTCCAGATGGAACCGAACCTGGTGGTCGAGTTCTACTCGCGCTGATCCGCGTCCCAATACGAGTTCAAGCGGCCGTCCCGATTATGGGGCGGCCGTTTTCGTTTTGGCCATTGCGTGCCTAGACTGTCCGCCAACCGACCAAGAACCGACAAGGAAACGCTCAGATGTCCGACTCCATTGCCCCGACCCAGGCCGCCATCGACGAGCTCGCCCCGACCGGCGTCCTGCGGGCGGGGATCAATCTCTCGAACTTCCTGCTGGTGACCGACAAGACCGATCCGGCAACCCCGAAGGGCGTGGCCCCGGACATGGCGGCCGCTCTGGCGGAGCGGCTGGGCGTGGCGGTGCGGTATGTGCCGTTTCCCAATCCGGGTGCCCTGGCCGATGCGGCGGGGACCGACAGCTGGGATGTCGGGCTGATCGGGGCGGAACCGGCGCGGGCCGAGAAGATCGCCTTCACCGAGGCCTATGTGGAGATCCAGGCGACCTATCTGGTCCCCACCGGCTCGAAGCTGCGCCACATTGCCGACGTGGACGCGCAGGGCGTGCGGATCTCGGTCTCCGGCCGCAGCGCCTACGATCTCTGGCTGACCCGCAACATCCAGAACGCCACCCTGATGCCGGTGGACGGCATCCAGGAATCCTTCGACCAGTTCGTGCAGCTGGAACTGGAAGCCCTGGCGGGTCTGCGGCCGCGGCTGATCGACGATGTCAAGAAACTGCCGGGCGCGCGGATCCTCGACGGCCAGTTCACCGCCGTGCAGCAGGCCATCGGCACCGCCAAGACCAATCCGAACGGGGCCGCCTTTCTGCCCGATTTCGTCGAGGAGGCGAAGGCGTCCGGGTTGGTCGAGCGCCTGATCGAGAAGCACGGCGTCGTCGGCCGCCTGACGGTCGCGGGCATCTGACGAAAGCCCGGGCCGGAATGACCGTCACCACCCGCCCGGCGACCCTGGCCGACAGCGATTCGCTTCTTGCGTGGCGAAACGATCCGGCCACCCGGGCGAACTCGGTCTCGTCGGATCCGGTAAAGCCGGACGCGCATGCCGTCTGGCTCGCGCAGGTTCTGGACGATCCGGACCGGGTGCTGGTGATCGGCGAGGATGCGGACGGAGCCGCCCTCGGCATGGTCCGGTTCGACCTGTCGGACGATCAGGCCGAGGTCTCGATCAACCTCGCGCCCGCCGCCCGCGGCAGGTCCCTGTCCGCCCCGCTGCTCCGTGCCGCCGAACCCTGGATCGCCGGTCGGGCACAGGTCCTGATCGCCCTGATCAAATCCACCAACACGCCCTCGATGCGCGCGTTCGAGCGGGCCGGCTATCGCCAGGCGGCAGCCGACTCGGCGGACCTGCTGCGGTTTGAGAAACAGCTCTAGACCCGGTTCTGGATTCGGTCTCCGACAGCTTGTTCGGGGCGGGCCGGTCGCGTAGGCTTTCGGTCAGGCATGGCCCGTGCCTCCCCCCTCCGCTCGGGAGAAAGTATGCGACATATGGGGCGCTCATCAGATCGAGCCACCTGTTCGGACAGTCGTATGAGGAGGGATTGCGAGACCTGTTCGCTACAGGAGGTTTTCGCATGAAACTGTCAGCCCCCCTCTTCAAGCTGAAACGCGAGGCCCGTCTTCTCGCCCGTGAGACCGGGTGTCCGCTGCATGTCGCCTTGGACCGACTCGCCCGAGCGGAAGGGTTCGGCAGCTGGAGTCTGCTCGCCGCCCACCACGAGGCACGCGCGCCCGCCCGCAAAGTGCTTGATCGGCTGGTTCCGGGCGATCTGGTCCTGCTCGGCGCGCGTCCGGGCCTAGGAAAGACCCGGATGGGTCTTGGCTTGGTCGTGGAGGCCATCCGGACCGGCGAGCGCGGCGTGTTCTTTACGCTAGAGTACACCGAGCGGGATGTGCTGGAGGGTCTGCGCGCGATCGGTGCGGAACCGGAACGCCTTCGGGACGCGATGGGTCTCGATACGTCCGATCAGATCAACGCCGGCTACATCATCCGGCAAATGCGGGAGGCACCCCGCGGCACGGTGATCGTCATCGACTATCTGCAACTCCTGGATCAGCGGCGGGAAACTCCGGAGCTTTCGGTTCAGGTCGCCGATCTGAAAGCCTTCGCGGAGGCACGGGGGCTGATCATCGTGCTGATATCGCAGATCGATCGGGCCTTCGAGACCTCAGGGAAGGCGCTGCCGGATCTGGCCGACGTCCGGTTGCCGAACACGCTGGATCTCGGGCTGTTCACCAAGACCTGTTTCCTGGGCAACGGCGAAATCCAGCTTGCGACGGTGGGCCTATAAAGACCTCGCCGGCCCTGCCCTATTCCGCTGCCGGCTTGAGACGGGGCCGGTAGACGCCGACAAAGGCGTTCGTGATCGGATAGCGGCGGTCCTTGCCGAACGACTTGCGGGTCACCTTGACACCGGGCGGGGCCTGACGGCGCTTGTATTCCGCCCGGTCCAGCAGGCGCCAGACCTTCAGGACGACATCCGGATCGTAGCCCATCTCCACGATATCGGCGATCGGGGTCTCGTTCTCGATCAACTCGGTCAGAACCGCGTCGAGGATCGGATAAGGCGGCAGGCTGTCCTCGTCCTTCTGATCGGGGCGCAGCTCGGCCGAGGGCGGCTTGGTGATGATCCGCTCCGGCATCACCATGCCCTCGGGCCCCAGCACCGCCTCGGGGCGATTCTGATTGCGCCACCAGCACAGCTCGAACACGGTCGTCTTATAGACGTCCTTCAGCACCGAATAGCCGCCGCACATGTCGCCGTAGAGCGTGGCGTAGCCGACCGACATCTCGGACTTGTTGCCGGTCGACAGCACCATGTGGCCGAACTTGTTCGACAGCGCCATCAGGGTCACGCCGCGGGACCGGGACTGCAGGTTCTCCTCGGTGATATCGCTGTTGGTGCCGGCGAACTGCGGGCCGAGCATCTGGTCGAAAGCCGCCATGGCCGGGCCGATATTGATCGAGAAATACTCGACCCCCAGCATCTCGGCGCAGGCCGCCGCGTCCTCGAGGCTGTGCTCGGAGGTGTAGGGTGAGGGCATCATCACGCAGCGCACCCGGTCGGCGCCCAGCGCATCGACCGCCACCGCCGCCGAGATCGCACTGTCGATGCCACCCGAAAGGCCCAGAATCACGCCGGGGAAGCCGTTCTTGTTCACATAGTCGCGCAAGCCCACGACCATGGCGTTGTAGATGTCCGCCAGGCCGCGCAGTTCCGGCGCCTTGGCCGCTTCGGCGCAGACCCAGCCGTCGGCCGTCCGAGTCCACTCGGTGGTGACGACCGCCTCCTGCCAGGCCGGCAGGCGGAGCGCCAGGCTCCGATCGGCGTTCAGCACGAAGGACGCGCCATCGAACACCAACTCGTCCTGCCCGCCCACCTGGTTCAGATAGATCATCGGCAGTTCGCTCTCGACCACCCGGCTGACCGCCTGATTGAGCCGGACCTCGCCCTTCTGGAAATCCCAGGGAGAGCCGTTCGGCACCAGCAGGATCTCGCCGCCGGTTTCGGTGATGCATTCGACCACGTCGGGAGTCCAGATATCCTCGCAGATCGGCACGCCCAGCCGGATATCCCTGAACGAGATCGGCCCCGGCGGCGGACCCGCATCAAACACCCGTTTCTCGTCAAACACGCCGTAGTTCGGCAGATCCACCTTGTGGCGCGCGGTCACGACCCGACCGCCGTCCAGCAGCACCATGGAATTGTAAAGCATCTCGCCTTCGGCCCAAGGCGTGCCCACCAGGACAGCCGGTCCGCCATCCGACGTCTCCAGCGCCAGCGCCTCGACAGCTTCGCGGCACTCGGCGACGAACATCGGCTTCAGCACCAGATCTTCGGGTGGATAGCCGCACACGAACAGTTCGGCGGTCAGCAGCAGATCGGCCCCGTCGGATGCCGCCTGCGCCCGGGCCTCCCGCAGCCGCGTCATATTTCCCGCCACATCCCCGACCCGAGGATTGAGCTGCGCGAGCGTGATCTTGAGCGTGTCTGTCATTCAAGACAGATAGCGCGCGGCGCGCGGACGGGCAATGGGGCGCGGGCGCCGGCGATTCTCGTCTAATTCGGATCCTGGCCGGGCGGGTGACCGGCAGCCAGAGCGGCCCTTAGCATCTCGGCACCATCCTCGGCCGTGGCGCTCCCTGTGTCCCAGAATACGCTCAAAGCGGTCTCGACCGCAGAGACCACGCGCTCTTGGCCAATCATGATCGGCGACGGCACGGACCCGTTGGTCTTCCTGTAGAGCTTGTCGCCCTCCCGGAGACAGGAATCGGAGACATGTCTCGCCAGGCCCGTACGTACCGGTATCGCCCATTTCGCGGTGGAGAAGGCCGATTGGGTCTTCGGCTCCAGAAGCACCTCGGCAAGGGTCCGATGCTGGCCGGTCAGTCCCTTGTAGTCGCGCCTGGGGAAAACGAAGGTATCAATGATCGACAGGTGATGTTTGTGCGGTCCGATCGACAAGGCGCACGCGAAATCGCGGCCCGGCTGCAATCCGAGTTCCGCCAGTTCCGCCCGCGCCCAATCCCCCATGAACTGAACCAGAGCGTCGCCATGCGCAACCGCCCGGATCCCGTCCTTCCACGACCGCACCGACGGATTGCGGCTGTCATGGACCCGCAGGTCGGCAAAGATCGACAGTGCCCGCCGAACGATCGGTTCGTCGACAAGGCCCGGCTCGCCGGATTCCATAATTTTCCGATGCGCACCGGCACCGCCCTCGCCGATCAGAATATGCGCAAAGAGCGCGCGGCGCTGCCAGGCTTGCGGTCCCATGGCGATCCGCGGGATCCCGTCCGACTGCGCCCGCGCCAGGACCGCCGCGAGGTCGTCCCAGGTTTCCGGGACACTGTCCGTGTATCGGTGAAGAAGCGATGAATTGAACCAGGCCCAGTTCTCCCCGTGGATGCCGACCGGAACGGCAAAGACCGCCCCCTCGTCCCCGAGAAAACCGAGCACATCATCCTCCAAGAACTGCGACCATTCCATATCGTCGGCAAGGTCGGTCAACTCCAGAATGGCACCACTTTCGGACATGGTCCGAAGCTCTCTACCGGCATGCCACTGAAGCGCGAACGGCGGAATGCCTTCAATGATCCGCTGAAAGGCCAGACGGCGGTTCTCATCGAAATTCTCGGTCGGAAAATCAACCCACACGCCTCCGCGTTCCCGGAAGGCCTCCCGGATGACCGCCAGCGCCGCGGATTCCGACGGAGACTGCCAGAACGCCTGAACGTCCAGCGCCTCGGCATCGGCGGGATGCCCGTAGAACGGGGCAAAAAACAGAAGTCCGCAGAGAACGGCGACGGCGAAGCCGTGCCGTTCACGCCGTGAGATCATGACCATTTCGGGTGCAAACCGTGCGCGCTCAAGGAATACTCGAAATCGATTTCCGAGGATGCGTCGGTGTCGGACCTGCCCTCCGGCGGGAACCGAATGAGGAACGCGGTTCCCTGATCCGGTCCCGTCTGCACGTCGATCGGTATCCGATTGACCCTCGCCAGTCCCGCCACAATCGCCAATCCCAGGCCCAAGCCGGTATCTGCCAGGATTTCGCCGTTCGCGACCGTATGGAAGGGCTTCATCACCCGCTCCATCTCCTCGTGATCGATACCCGGCCCATCGTCTATGATCTCGATGATCTGGTCGCCATCGGCTTCGGACAGCCTCAGAATGCAGCGATCGACCGCGTGGTGCGTTCCGTTTCGCAGGAGCTGCAGCAGGATCATCCGGACCGCCGCCCGGTCGGCCCGGACCGGAAGGTCTGCCGTGCGAAGATCCTCAACACGAATTTTTTCCGGATGCCGGATAATGCTGTCCACGGCGGACCGGGCCACCTCGGCCAGATCGATCATATCGTCCAGCCTCTCATAGATTCCGGCCTGCAGTTCGCCCAAAAGCAGAATATCGTCGATGCGATGGGTCAGGACTGTCCCGGCCTGCAGAATTGATGCGGCATAGCGTCCGGCGTCCGAGTCCGCTTTGGCACCGGCCTCAGAAAGCATCTGCGAGTATCCGTTGATGACGTTCAGCGGCGTCCTCAGTTCATGGGAAACCTGGTAGAAATACCGGGTCCGCACGCTGAGACTCTCTTGAAGATCCCTGAAATCCCTTTGCGCCCGCACACATAGCGGTCGGAAGTACTTGAAAACCAGAAGGCCCGCCAGGATCAGGATCACGAGAAACGAGACCAATGCGGCCGAGAACTCAATGAGACGCCATCTCGCATCGAAGCGGTAAGAGGATTCTTCGAGTTTCTTGAGATGGGACATCAGGATCCCGAACGGCGAAATCGCAAGATCGGGCAGGGTCCAGCTACGGCGGATCTCGGTATCCGTTCCGGAACTGAGCTCCAAAGCCCGGCTCAGAAAATTCGACATCACCGACCGGTACGCCTGCTCCTCCACCGGGGCCATTCGCACCCATTCCACGGGCCGGTTCAGTCCGTCGAACAGGCGCGTGATCTCCAGGTCCCGTTTCGCGACAGCCGCGCCGAGGGTTCGGATAATCTTGCGTTGGCTGTGGAGCAAGGTGGGGTTTGCGGTCCCGGCCTCCTCATACAGGAGCACGGCCTGGGCGGTGCGTCCGATCTGTCGCAGATCCTCCGATTGCTCGTCGACCAGGGCCCGCAGACTGCCGGAATCGTATTGTTTGGAATGGATCGTATGAAGCAGGAGAATATGTGCGATCAGCAGTCCCGCAATGGTGCCGAAGAAGACCGTTCCTAACCGTCCAAGCTTTGCTATGGACCGCGCATCGGCATTTTGCTCGTTCATCCAAGTTCACCCGATGGCAATGTGCGCGTTCTGCACTACGAGCAGTATTATATCATTTGTGGCTAAAGTACAATTATTACTATTTGGTTAAGCCAGCGAACCCAGTTGAATAGGCCACCCGATCAGCTTCCGCGTCTGACTGTTGTTCGGATATTTCAGCCAGCTGTTTCAGTAAACACCCAAACTATTTGTTCGGCACGGCATGCTTCTGCGCTCCACGGTCGGTTCCTTGGTCTCCTTGAGCATCCGAGTGAGATCGTAGGCGGAAGCCGCCTCGATCCCCTGACAAATCCAGCAGGTTCGCCCTCTACCTGAAGACAGGGCCGTGGCCGTACCCTGCACGCCATACCCGGCCGGACCCGCCCAAAGACCCTCACGCGGGTCCGAAACCCTATGCCATACGCGCACGAGAACTCGAAGGGAGGAAGTGACGGTGCAGAATCGGCCCTGCCTCAAAAAGACCCGCGAGCTTCACAATCACCATATGGATTCGACCGTCTGGAACGACTTCAGGTTTCGCGATGATGACATCGCTATTGCAACCTATGGAAAATCCGAAACGACCTGGCCTCAGCAGATCGTCAGCCAGTTGATCTTCAACGGCGCCGAAGGGCCGAAGGTCTTGAGGACGCCGAGATATCGCCCTGGATGGACCTGCGGATGCCTTGGAAGGAGATCACGCTGCAGGCGGTCGCAGCCCAGACCCATCGGATGGGACACGATCCTGGATCACTGCGCGTTCGACTACATGAAGGCGAATGCCGCGAAACCGGTGCCGATGGCCGGCATCCTCTGGCATGGCGGCGCCGACACCTTCAGGAACAAGGGCGTGAACGGCCGCTGGCACGACGTGCTCCCGGAGCAGGACCGGAAGCGCTACGAAGCGCCTACGGTCGAGAATCTCGGTCCGGAGTGCAGCGCCTGGCTGGCGTCGGGTGGGTGCTGACGGCGGTTGGCGCTGCCCGACCGTCGACAACTGCGCTGCGACAACGGCGCAGCTTCAAAGGGAGCTTAAGCGGGTCGGGGACGAGGTACATGCGCCGCGTAGGGCAGGCTCTTCAGGGCCTATCGGAAACCGACCGGATGCCCGCAGCCAGGAGCCCCCCTGGCCCGATCACACGACCCGCTCGGATGGAAACAGAAGAGTGACGGTTGTGCCCACCATCGGTTCGCTCTGAATTTCCATTGTGCCGTTGTGCAGCCTCATCAGACGATCGACGATATATAGACCGAGACCGGTACCTTTGTTGGGGCGCGTATGGTAGGCGGCGAACTGGGTAAATGGCTCGGCGATTGTCTTTTGGTCCTCAGGCGAGATGCCGACCCCTTCATCGGATACGGAAACCAGGTATTGCCCGTTATCGTCGACCCTCGCCGCCACCAAGATCTCGCTGCCGTCTGATGAAAATTTCACGGCGTTAGAAACCAGGTTATTCAAAATCTGCAGCATCGCCCTTTTATCGGCCCGTAGATTGGGCAATGAGTCCGCTATGTGCACCCTGACAGTCTGATTCTTCGTTCTTACATAGACTTGATTTTGCGTTATGCTTTCACCAATCAAGTTTTTTAGTTCGATGATTTCGTCATCTATATCGTATTTACCAGCCTCAATCTTGGATAGATCGAGTATATCATTGATCAGATTCACCAGAAGCATTCCGCTGCTGTGAATGTAGTTCGTATACTCGTCGTAACGCCGGTCTCCCAAAGGCCCGAAGACCCGCGCCTGCATCATTTCACTGAAGCCGACGATCGCACCCAGAGGGGTCCGCAGGTCGTGACTCATCGCTGCAAGGAAATTGGACTTGGCACTGTTCGCCTGTTCGGCCTCCTCGGCGCGATCGCGGATCTCTTGGATTAGGGCTTCTTTCTCTTTGACCGAGTCCTCGATTTTCTGTTGGGCTTCAACGATCTCAGAGACGTCCTGGGCGGTGCCGATGGTGCGTATCGGTTCGCCATCATCGTTGTAGTAGGTGACCCCTCTTGCCTCGATCCATTTGGCCTTGGCCCCCGCTTTCACGCGGCACCTGATATTGTACTCGCGTCGCTGGTTGACCGCGGCCTGGTAAGCCCTGTGAACCCAGTCCAGATCGTCTTCATAAATCAGAGACAGAAACAGTTCATAACTCGGCGGATTCAGGTCTGGCTCGATTTCATAAATCGCGAAAATTTCCTCGGACCAATACAGTGTCTCAAGTTGATGGTTAAGCTCCCAGAACCCCACGCCAGACAAGCGCTGACTTTCCTGCCGACGCCGCTCCGATACTTCGAGCGCGGATGCAAGATCATCACCTCGGGTCCGCGCCATTCCTATGCGACCTCTATCCAAGAAGCGGGAAATTATCTCAAGAATACAGTTTTCGAGGCTCGATGCACAAGTTGCAGACGTGACGCACCAAGTGACTGCGCATTATCGTTTGTGCCCGCTGATCTGTTGAGCTGCGTGTCGAGAGAAATGGCGTAAGCTGCCCGCTCAGCTTGCTCCGGGACAATGTGCCAGCCTGTTGGACTTACCGTCCGCCGGCGGACGCTGCGAGATCGGCGCCGACGGGCGGCATCTTCCGACAAAAGAGCTCCGCCCCCTCACAGGGTCTCTCGCGGCGACCAACGGCCGGCACCGCTGGCGAACAGGGCGAAAACGATGCCGTACAGGAAACTATGGCCCAGCACGCCCTCGTTCATCGAGATCGAAAAGAACGCGAAAGCGAAGACCAGTACAAAACTCAACGGTCGAACCATCACGCCAACGGTGATCAAGATGCCGACGACAACTTCGACCGTCGCCACGATGAAGACAAAAACCTCCGCCGGAAATCCGAATAACGGCAAGCTATAGATTTCCACTCCTGCAAGGAGATATGTCGGGTGCAGAAGCTTGTAGAAGATCCCGAGATACAGAAAGCTCAGGCCCGTCCCTATGCGGAGAACGGCCTGAGCGCGGCCGGGGGGAACCGATGCCACCAGACGGACCAGGGCATCGGGGTCCTTTAGGAGTTCGAAATGCCCGCCGCCTTTCACGAACAGATAATAGGCGGTCGCGATCAGCACGCCGGCGTAGGCGAGCATGTCGACATCGAAGATCCAGAACCCCAGCAGCACGAGCGCGACCAGGAGAGCGGAAGCCACGCGCGTCCAAACACCGAGTAGAAAGGCCGCCGCAAGAGCGATCTGTGTCCAGATCACCCAGGTCCAGTCGCCGGAGACGTGGCGAAACTCGAGATCGGACGCGAAAAGCACCGGGCTTTCACCGATTTCATATCCGAGTCGCGGATGTAGCCCGAACGCTGCCGTGACAAACATGGCGGCCAGCCCCAGCCGAAGCGCGACCGGAACCCATGGCTCCAGGCGTTCGGCATTGACCTTGGGGAGTTTGAAGTGGTCCGCGACCCGATCGGGAATATCGGTTCGGCCGATACCGACCCACCCCACGACGCCAAGGAGCGCGATAAGAGAGATCGCCACATTCGCGAACCCGAGCGTCGTGAAGATCTCCGGCAGGGGCTTCGCGTGGGCAATCGCTTCCTGGTCATGGGTGATCACCCAGGTGTCGTGCGCCAAGGTGGGCCAAGCGGTCGCGAGCGACACGAGAGCGACTGTCCAGAAGGCTTGGGCGAAGGTGAAGCCCACGGGCCTCCGGCGATCAAAACCCAGATGCATCAAATCGTTCCGTCGATGAAGCGCATTGCGTGATCGTGGACCTTCTGGGCAACGGCGCGGCCAAGGATGCGTCCCATCTGATCCCCTGTCGTGAAATGGGCCTGACCGTAGATCCCGGAGATCGCGATGTCCCGTTCCGCCTCGGTCAGCGTTTCCATGGACAGAACGACATCGTTTGCCGGTCCGTCATCAAACGCGAAACTCCCGGCCTTCACGACCACGGTGTAGTTCAACACATCGCTGCCGGTGGCCAGACGCAGCGCCTCGCCGCCGGCATATCCGAAGGCGCTGTGGCCCGAAAGATGCTCGGGCGCGGCGGCCGTCGGGCGATACGGCATGAAGTTCTTGCCCTCTATGACCTCCGCACCGCGACCACGTCCGCCCCAGGCGAGAACCCTCTCACCCGCGAACAGGGCGCGGATGAGGGTTTCCGGGCGCGCGGTCAGGAAGTGCATCTTGGCCTCGATCTTGGCAATCGCCGTGTCGTGTAACGCATTGCCCAGGATGAAGAACATCTTGATGTCCTGGTCGAGACCGTGATCGCGTGTCTGCGAGATGTGCTGGGCGAGAAGGTGAAACTGGCCCGGAGGCGTTGGCGTGCCGTTGCCAAGGGTCCAGAACTCGGCGATCGCCTTGTCACGATCCGTCAAATCCGCGTTGACGTCTATGATCTGCTGGGCCAGCGCCCGCAGCTCCCGATCGTTGTAGGTCAGCGCTGGCGCCGACATCGGCCGAAACTCGTCGGCCCGGTAAAGCGCGAACGGCTGTATGAGGGGCCAGTGACCACCATCGAAGAGCGCCGGTTTTCCGTTCGACCCCATGATCGGCTGGTGTCGGCGAAAATCGATGAGCCGATCCGCAGGATTTGGTGGGGTGTAGCGGGTATAATCTGAATACGCGCCCGGGCTTCGGTCTCCCAACTGGTTCGCCCCGTCGTTATGCGCATGGCGCAGTTCCAGGTCGGCCGCGAGCAAGCCCAAGCCTGCCGGCGCTTCGTGATCGGATCCAGACAACGCGATGTCCAGGCCCAGCTCATTCATGACCGCGCGAAAGCGTGCGCCCTCGCCGGGGAAAAGATCGCCAAGCGTCCGATAGGCGGCATAGCTGATGGCTGTCGATTTGTTGTCGGCCGAGTGTTCGGCAGCCGGGCGACGGAGTTTCGCGGTGTCGAGCCTCACACCCAGAGCCTTTGGATCGTAAACCGTCCACGCGTCGTACATCGCGCGGTGCACGACAGCCAAGGCGCGGGAGGTAACGAGATCGCTGCTGCCACTCGACTGAACAGCGTCAATGGCGACCTTGTTCCATCGGACGACGATCGTCTCCGAATGTGCGGCCGTTGCGAACCCATTCGAGAGCACAAGAACAAAGAGCAGACGCGATAAAACCTTAAACATTCCAATATCCCCCGCCGTCCGTTCCTCGCCGAGCCGCCTGAATGGTGCTTGGGAACGGAGCGCTGATCATGAAGGTACCAGCTTCACCGGGCACGTCCACATGACAAGGACGCGGGTCACCCCGCCGGACCAAACGCCCCTCTTCCGAAGTCGGGCCCCTTTCACGTTACCCCACGCGCCCCTTGATCCCCTTCAGCATCGGGGTGAAGTCGTAGGTCGGGTAGAACTCGGTGTCGAAGGCGCCCCAGGCGGATTTCTCGATCGCCAGGTTGACGTCGCGGAGCTTGTGACCGGGTACCTTCAGGATCGCGACCTGACCGATGCCCATCATCACGTACCAGCCGACCACCTGGACGCCGTCGGGTGGAAACTGTTTCCAGAACCCGGTCGCCTCCAGCTTGGCGTTGATCTCCCCCAGGTTCTTGTCCTTCTGGTGCCGGAGCATGACGGTCAGCAGAATCTCGCCCTCGCCCGCCGCCTCGGTTGCCATCAGCTCCGTCATCGCCGCCTCCCCTCTGATCGCTCAGACCGCGAGCATGCCTCAGCCACCGGGCCAGACCAAGGACAGCTAATAAGGCCATTCCAATTTCTCATGCTGGCAATGCGCCCCATATGGGTCACCATAGGCGCAAGCAAAAACACAGAATGAGGGAGGATCAGGGCATGGCATACGGATACATCGTGGTTCAGGTCGACGTGAAGGACGCCGAGAAGTTCGAGGACTATCGCAAGCTGGTGCCCGCCACCATCGCCAAGCACGGCGGCGAATATCTGGTGCGCGGCGGCAAGTTCGAGAAGCTGGAAGGCCAGGAGCCGCTGGGCCGGATGGTCATGCTGCGGTTCCCCAGCTATGCCCAGGCCAAGGCCTGGTACGAAAGCGACGATTACGCCGGTCCCAAGGCCATGCGCCACGCCGCCAGCAGCGCCAACGCGATCCTCGTCGAAGGAGTGGAGTAAGCCATGAGCCGCCTCGCAGGACGTCAGTTTCTCAACATCCCCGGCCCCACCAACATTCCCGACCGGGTGCTGCAGGCCATGCACCGGCCAGCGCTCGACTTCATGACCCAGGAATTCTTCGACATCCAGATCGAGTGTCGAGAGACCATGAAGAAGATCCTGAAGACCGAGAACGAGGTGATGATCTACGCCTCCTCGGGCCACGGCTCGTGGGAAGCGGCGATGACCAACACCTGCTCGCCGGGCGACACCATCCTGATCTGCGAGACCGGCCGGTTCTCCGAGAGCTGGGCCGGCATGGGCGAGGCGCTGGGCCTGAAGGTCGAGACCCTGGCCAACGAGTGGGACCGGGCGCTCGATCCAAGCCGGGTCGAGGATCGGCTGCGGGCGGACAAGGAGCACAAGATCCGGGCGGTCTGCATGGTGCAGAACGAAACCTCCACCGGCATGGCCCATGACATCAAGGGCGTCGGTGCGGCGATCCGCAATTCCGGCCACCCGGCCCTGTTCATGGTCGATACAATCTCCTCGCTCGCGTCCTACGATTTCCGGATGGACGAATGGGGCATCGACGTCGCGGTCGCGGGCTCGCAGAAGGGTCTGATGCTACCGGTCGGCCTCGGCATCTCGGCGGTCAGCGAGAAGGCGATCGCGGCGGGCAAGACCGCCACCCTGCCGCGCAAGTATTTCGACTGGGAGGAGCTGCGTCCGAACGAGCAGGGTCGCATCCGCTTCGCCGGCACCGCGCCGAGCCACCTGTTCTTCGCCATGCGCGAGGGCCTGCGGATGCTGATGGAGGAAGGGCTGGAGAACGTCTTCGCCCGTCACCACCGTCTGGCCGAGGCGACCCAGGCCGCCGTGCGTGCCTGGAGCCGGGGCAACGGTCCCAGCCTGTTCTGCAAGGACGACGCCGCGCTTTCGGACTCGGTCACCGCCGTGCGGATGCCGGAGGGTTTCGATGCCGACGCCTTCCGGGGCAAGGTGCTGAGCGAGACCAATGTGGCGCTTGGCGGCGGGCTGGCGCGGCTTCAGGGCTCGGTGTTCCGGATCGGCCATCTGGGGGATCTGAACGAGCCGATGATCCTGGGCTGCCTGTCGACCATCGAAATGCAGCTCAAGCGCCAGGGCATCCCGCACGGGGCCGGCGGCGTCGACGCGGCGATCGAGAGTCTGGCCTGATCGGGAGACGGAAATCGCGATCTGATAGGCCCAAGCCGACTGGCCCAACCGACTGGCCCAACCGACTGGGCCAACCGACTGGGCGATCTGACGGGGTGGGTTATTCCGCCGCCTGCGCGGTGGTGGACAGACGCAGGTCCGGAAGACCCATCCGGTCGAACAGGTTCAGGGTCCAGCGCTCAACACCGTCGTTGAACAGCTCCCAGCCTTTGATATGGGCCCGCTTGGGCTGCGCACCCGGCAGCATCAGCCGATGCGCCCCGCCCATGTTCCAGCGATGGATCATCTCCAGGGTGATCTCGGGGTGGAACTGGATACCGTAGGACTTTTCGCCATAGCGGAAGGCCTGCTGCGGAAACGAATTCGTACCCTCGGCCAACAATTCGCAACAGTCCGGGGTTTCGAAGCCCTCCCGATGGAACTGGAAAAAGAACTCGGAGTGGTCGAACAGATCGCCGGCCGCGGCGGTCGGGACCACCTTGGTGTAGCCCACTTCCATATGCCGCTCAGGATGCGGGGCCACCACGCCGCCCAGGGCGCGGGCCAGGATCTGGCCGCCCAGGCAGATACCGAAATACGGAACATCCGCCTTCAGAACGGTTTCGACATGGCTGATCTCGCGCCGGATGCCGTCGAAATCGGTCTCGTCATTGGCACTCATCGGGCCGCCGAACACGACGACCCCGGCATAATCCGCGATATTGAGAGGCAGGTCGCAGCCGAGGCAGGGGAAGCGGCGTTCCAGCACGTATCCGCGCCGCTCCAGCAGTTCGCCGACCCGTCCGGGTGTGGACTGCTTCTGATGCAGAACGATCAGAACCGTATTCTTGCGTCCCTGCGGATCTCTCATCGCATCCCCATACTTCCGTTGCCACGCCAAACCCGCCCGCCAGTCCCTTAGACGCCCGACGGAGTCTCCCCTCCCCGTCCGACCAGGAGAAACTCGCGGCCGACCTTGACCCGGGCCTCGCCATCGTAGTCGACGATATCCGCGGTGGCGTAGGTCTCGCTCCACTTGTCAGGTAAATAGGAGCCCGTACCGATAACGTCCACCGGCGCCTTCGCCAAAGCCATGACCCGACACTTCTCCGGCCCGAACCCGGAGGAGGCGACAATCCGCACTTTCGGGTAGCCGGCGGCGTCCAGACGTTCCCGCAGATACCAGATCGCGGCCGCCGAAACGCCGGTGCCGATCAGCGAGCGCAATTCCTGTTCGGAGCGGTAACCGCGAATGGCCTCCGGCGCGTTCCGGTCCAGCACCCGATAGGCCCCTGCGGTATCCAGCCCTTCGATGAACCGTCCGCCATGGGTGTCCAGCCGCATCGAAAGCTTGCCCGCCGCCGCAAGATCCGGGAACCGGGCGCAGACCGCGATGCTGTCGGTGATCTCCTTGCCGAAATAGTCGACCAGGACGGTCAGATTCTCCGACGGGTGGGTCTCGTGGAACATCTCCGCAGCCCGCACGGTCGATCCGGCATAGCCGATCAGGGCGTGCGGCATGGTGCCGTAGCCGCGGGTCTGGCCGAAATATCGGGCGGTGGCGTCCGACGCGTTGCCGATGAATCCTTTGGCGCCGACCTTTTTCTTCGCCTTCTCAGAGCCGACGCTGGCGCCATAGGCCATGATCTCGGCCATCTCGGTCCCGGCGCAGTGCCGCGCATCCATTGCCAGGAACGCCGTATTCGGCAGTTCCACGCACATGGTGTAGGCGTTGTAGGCAGCAACACAGGCCGCGCCGAGCTTCTGAAGGTACAGCGTCTCCAGGTCGACCAGATGGTAGAAGGACCCCGAGATCGTCATCATCGGCTCACCGGCTCCGACCCAGGCCCCTTCCCTGAAATTCAGCTTCACGTCGAACGAGACGCCCCGCGCTGTCGCCATCTGGGTCAGCCATTCGATCGCCAGACGTGGCGCGCAGGTGACCGGGCGGCGCATGAAAATGGCATAGGTGACCCGCTTGTCGCCGAACTGGCCGATACAGTCCTTGGTGCGGGTGAAGTATTTGTCGACATAGGCCGGCAAGTCCTCCGGCGACGGGTGGTTGACGGTCGACGGCCATGTCACCTCGCGTGCCGGCTGTCCGGCACCGGTTTCGGCCTCAAGCGTCACATCGCCGCCAAGTTCTTGTTCCATCGCGCTCATGTCGCACCATTTCCACAGCGATCACAGCCAGACAAAAGCCTAGCCCGCGCCCCGACCGGCTGCAAATCCATCAATCCGCACAGGGATGCTGCGCAAATCGCACGAAGAGTTGGAGGGGCGTCCGGTCGAACGCCCGGTCCTCAGGACGCCTCGCGCAGCTCGACGGCAGGTGCGCGCCGGCGCTTCTGCAGCATTTCGGCGACCAGGAAGGCCAACTCCAGGGACTGAGATGCATTGAGACGGGGATCGCAATGGGTGTGGTAGCGATCGGCCAGGGCATGCTCGGTGATCCGGTGCGCACCGCCGGTGCACTCGGTCACATCCTGTCCCGTCATCTCCACATGGACGCCGCCGGCATAGCTGCCCTCGGCCTCGTGCACCTCGAAGAACCCCCGGACCTCGTCGAGAATTCGGTCGAACGGCCGGGTCTTGTATCCGGTCGAAGACGTCAGGGTGTTGCCGTGCATCGGATCACAGGACCAGACCACCTCGCGGCCCTCACGCTGCACCGCGCGCACCAGCTTGGGAAGCCCCGCCCGGACCTTGTCCGAGCCCATCCGCGCGATCAGGGTCATGCGCCCCGGATCGTTCAACGGGTTCAGCACGTCCAGCAGTTTCAGAAGCTCATCCGGATCCAGGGTCGGCCCGCATTTCAGGCCGATCGGGTTGTGAATGCCCCGGAAGTATTCGACATGCGCGCCATCCAACTGGCGGGTGCGATCCCCGATCCAGACCATATGGGCGCTGGTGGCGTACCAGCCCCGATCGTCGGTGATCGTGTCCTTCCGGGTCAGCGTCTCCTCATAGTTCAGCAGCAGGGCTTCGTGGCTGGTGTAGAACTCGGTCTCGCGCAGCTGCTGCGTCGACTGCGGCGTCACCCCGCAGGCCCGCATGAAGGACAGACATTCGTCGATCCGCTGGGACAGCTTCTCGAACCGCTCGCCCTCCGGGCTGTCCTCGACAAAGGACAGGGTCCAGCGGTTGATCTCTTCCAGATTGGCGAACCCGCCCTGCGCGAAGGCCCGCAGCAGGTTCAGGGTGGCGGCCGACTGGTTGTAGACCCGGTGCAGGCGCTCCGGGTCCGGAATCCGAGACTCCTCCGTGAACTCCATGCCGTTGACCATGTCGCCGCGATAGCTCGGCAGCTCGATCCCGTCGATCGTCTCGATATCGGAGGAGCGCGGCTTCGCGAACTGGCCGGCCATGCGGCCCACCTTCACCACCGGGCAGCTGGCCCCGAAGGTCAGCACCACCGCCATCTGCAGCAGGACACGAAAGGTGTCTCGAATATTGTCGGCGGAGAACTCGGCGAAGCTCTCGGCGCAGTCGCCCCCCTGCAGGAGGAAGGCGCGGCCTGCGGCAACCTCGGCCAGCTCCCGGCGCAGGCGCTGGGCCTCGCCCGCGAAAACCAGGGTCGGATATCCGCGCAGGATCTTCTCGACGTCCTCAACGCGACCGGCGTCCGGATAGCTCGGCACCTGCTTGATCGGCTTGTTCCGCCAGCTGGACGGACTCCACGCGCCGGTCATACTAACCTCCAATATAAGCCACATGCGATTGACGAGCAGCCTTTGTAACAGGCGGTTCCGCTCGCTGCCAGACGAATCGCATATTTTCCGCGGGCGCTCTTGTGCTTTCCAGTGATTTGGAAAGGCACAATCGGGAACGATACAGGGGGCAGAAAGGCGCTCTCAGGCTCGGAGCCGGAATCGCCTCAGCCGATCAAGGCCGCAAGCTCGAGAGGATCTACTCCGCCGCCGCCAAACGGGCGTTGCTCTCCTCGAACAGCCGCCGCGTCTTCTCCACGTCATAGGGCGCCTCTTCCAGGGTCTCCGCGTCCCATTCGTGCCGGTCCGCATCGAAGAAATCGCCGCCGTAGACGTGCAGGGCCCCGGTCAGCTTGGTCAGCGGATTTCTGACCGAGTGGATGGCGCTGTCGCCGAGCCAGACCGCCCCTTTGGCTTCCATGTCCTTGGTCCCGAGGCGTTCCAGCCCGTTCTCTTCGGACCGGCGCCAGAAGCTGTTGGTCTCCTTGCCGGTATAGATCCCGATCGCCGCCCACATGGCGTGATCGTGGGGCATCAGTTCCATCTCCGGGCCCCAGACCAGGTTGAGCACGGTCAGCTTGTCGGAACGGTGCAGCGTGAACAGGCCGGCCTTGGTGGGTTCCCCCAACGCCTTCATCACCGCCGCCGGATCGGTCACCGCCGCCGCCACGACTTCACGGGCCGCCATCTCCGGTGCGGTCTCGTCGAGGGCCGTGGTGCAGTCGGCGATGAATTTCTCGATATCGAACATAGCAAGGCTCCCGTGAATGGACTGGTCCGACTATACGCCGCCGTCACCGCACCCGCCACCGCTCCAGCACGTCCCGCCGCACCTCCACCCCCAGGCCTGGGCCCTGCGGGACATGGGCTGTCCCGTCCGCCACGCGGATCGGCTCGACCAGAAGATCCTGGCGGAACGGATGCGGTGTGCTGTCGTATTCCAGCAGCGGGGCATGAGCGCCGAAGGCCGGCGTCGTCGTCGGAAGGACGGCCAGCAACTGCATCGCCGCCGCCAGGCCGATCCCGGTCCCCCAGACATGCGGCTGATACCGGGCGCCGTGGGTCCACGCCATGTCCGCAATCCGCTTTGCTTCAGTCAGTCCGCCGCAGGAGGCGGTGTCCGGCTGAAGGATATCCATTGCGCGGGCCTCAAGGATGCGGCGGAAATCGTGCCGGGTGAAGGAGCATTCGCCGCCCGCGATCGGGATCGAGGTGGTGCGGCGCAGCTCGGCATATCCCTCCAGATCCTCCGGCTCCACCGGTTCCTCGAACCACCCGATATCGAGCGGTTCCATCGCCAGCGCCAGTTTTTTGGCCTGCACCAGATCGCAGCCGTGATTTGCGTCCACGAACAGCTCTATCTCCGGCCCGATGGTATCGCGCAGCATCTCCACCAGCTCGATATCATCGCGAAACCCGAACCCCACCTTGGTCTTCATCGCGGTGAAACCGGCGTCGAGATATCCCTCCGCCTCCGCCTGCAAAAGTGCCCGGTTCTCCGCCGGCGTGCTGGAGCGGCGATAAAGCCCGGTCGCATAGCCCCGTACGCTGTCCCGGATCGGTCCACCCATCAGCACATGCACCGGCTGTCCGAGCGCCTTGCCCCGCAGATCCCACAACGCGATGTCGAGGGCGGAGAGCGCCTGCACCGGCACGCCCCGTTGCCCGTGATCCCGAAGCGCGTTGTACAGCTCCTCCCAGATGGCGTCGCCGGCCAGCGGCGAGCGTCCGATCAGGCGCGGGGCATAGTATCGGTCGATAACGCTGGCCAGCGCGAAGGGCGGCCCATACCCGTCGCCCCATCCGATCAGCCCACTGTCGGTCTCGATCTCGACCACCAGCCCGACCCGTTTGTCGACCCAGGCCTGACTGAACGCGAAACTGTTTTCGATCGGCGCTTCCAGCACATGGGTGATGATTCTGGTGATCTTCATTTTGTCTATCCTCCCGTCTAAAGTCCCGCCAACCATAACGGGGACATCCAGGGAAAGGGAGCGAGACGATGCGGGTACTGATTCCGGACGTGCAGTTCGACGGCGAGCCGACGGTCGAGATGGAGGCCTTCGAGGGCAAGGCGAGCTTCGACGTCTTTCAGGCCAAGTCGGGGTCTGAGATTCCCGACGAGGTCCTGCGCGCCTGCGACGCGATCCTGCTCTGGCACATCGTCGATATCGACCCGGCGATGGTCGCCAAGCTCGACAATTGCAAAATCGTCGCGCGGCTCGGTATCGGCTACGATCGGATCAATACCGCCGCCTGCGGGGAACGGGGCATTCGGGTCTCGAACGTCCCGAGCTACGACGTGACCGACGTGGTCAACTCGACCATCGCCATGGTGCTGGCACTGCAGCGCGGCCTGCTGAGCTATCACGAGGAGCTGAAGGCCGACATCCGCAAGAACTGGGCCTGGGAGGGGCCGCCGGCCCTGCGCCGGGTGCGCGGCCAGAATTTCGGCATCGTCGGCTGCGGACGGATCGGCACGGCGGTGGCGGTGCGGGCGCGGGCGATGGGTATGAATGTGGGCTATTTCGACCCTTACCTTCCGACCGGCCACGAGATGTCCCTGGACCTCAAACGCTTCGCTTCGCTTGAGGACCTGCTCGGATGGTCGGACGCGGTCAGCCTGCACACACCGCTCAACGCGGACACCACCAACATGATCGACACGGCCGCCGTCGACGCCATGAAGGGCGACACAATCCTGTGCAACTGCGCGCGGGGCGGGTTGGTCGACCTGAACGCTCTGGAACACGGCATCCGGACCGGCAAGATCGGCGGGGCCGCGCTCGACGCCTTCACTCTCGAGCCTCCGGCGCCGCATCCCTTGCTCGACGCCTGGGCGCGGGACGAAGACTGGGTGAAAGGGCGGCTCTGCATCACCCCGCATTCCAGCTTCTATAGCCGGACCACACTTGATGAGATCCGCCGCGACGCCGCCCGCACAGCCTACGACTACCTGGCCAATGGGATCTGGCGAAACGGCGTCAACACCAAGGATCTCAAGGAATAGGGGAACCCTGGGCGCGGCCGGACGTTTCCCGATCAGCGTATTGCGGGTCAGATCGCCAATAATGCTGATATACAAAGATTAAGCGCCCGGCCGGGCCCACCGCAGTTCTTGAACCGCCATTCCGGAGATCCCTCGTGACCATCATCCGCCTTCTTCTGACGATCCTGCTGCCGCCGCTCGGCGTGTTCCTGACGGTCGGGATCGGCGGGCACTTCTGGCTGAATATCCTGCTGACGATCCTCGGGTACATTCCCGGTATCGTGCACGGCGTCTGGATCATCGCCAAGCGCTCGGACTGATCATGCGGGCGGGACGGTGGCCGTCGTTCTGCGCAGGCGTTCTGCTGTGCGGTCTGGTCCTGTTGCTCGGCATGCGCTCTGGTGCCGCCCAGGACGGCGCTGCCGGTGCGGGTTCCGACACGGCTGGGCCCGCACAATCGGTCGCGGTCGAGCCGACCGCGCAGGATGACAAGATCGCCGACCGGATCTCCCGGATCATGCGGGCCACCGGCTGGTACACGGGCGTCTCGGTCTCGGTCGAGGACGGCGTGGTGTTCATCGATGGGGATACGACCACCGCCGAGGCGCGGCTATGGGCGGGAGACCTCGCCCGCAAGACCCAGGACGTGGTCGCCGTGGTCAACCGGGTCTCGGTCACGCCGCAGGTCGATTGGAGCTTCCGGCCGGCCGTTCTCGAAATCGGCGCCCTGATCGGATCCGGCATCGCTCTGCTGCCTCTGATCGTCCTGGCGATCGTGGTCATTCCGCTGGCCTGCTACGCGGCCATCCTGGTCGCGAAACTGGTGGAATGGGCCCTGTCGCGCCGGATCGAGTCTCCATTTCTCCGGCGCGTCCTGGCACGTACGGCGGCGATCCCCGTCTTCCTGATCGGGCTCTATCTGGTCCTGCAGGTCGCCGGGCTTACACGACTCGCCGTGTCGCTGCTGGGCGGCGCGGGCGTGATCGGCATCATCGTCGGATTTGCCTTCCGGGACATCGCCGAGAACTTCCTCGCCAGCCTGCTGCTCAGCATCCGGCGCCCGTTCCGCCGCGGCGACTATATCGCGGTGAGCGGGCATGATGGTCTCGTGCAAAGCATGAACACCCGCAGCACCCTGCTCCTGTCGCTGGAAGGCAACCACATCCAGATCCCGAACGCCGCCATCTTCAAGAGCACGATCGTGAACTACAGCTCGGCCCCGGCGCGACGCGAGGTGGTGGACGTCGGTATCGGGTTCGACGTGTCGATCGCCGCCGCGCAGGAGATCATCCTGGGCGTCCTGAAGGCGCATGACGCGGTGATCGAAGATCCCGAAGAGCCTTTGGTGCTGGTCGACTCCCTCGGCAGCGCAACGGTGAACCTGCGCGCCTATTTCTGGTTCGACGGCCGGACCCACGCGCCACTCAAGGTCAAATCCGCCCTACTGCGCCTGATCAAGAAGGCGCTGATGGAGGGGGGCATCTCGATGCCGGACGAGGCGCGCGAGATCATCTTCCCGCAAGGCGTGCCGGTGATCTCGATGCCGAACCGGGACGCACCGGCCAAACCCGCCGACACTCTTCCGGCTCCCGACCAGCCTACGGACGTCCCGGCGGTCATCGAGGAGCCGGAAGTGCAATCAACCGCATCCGAGGGCGATCTGGGCAATGACACCCACTCCCTTGAACGGCAAGCTGCGAGATCCGAACCGGTCGACCCGGCGGACGATCTTCTGAGCCGTTAATCGGATCGCCTCCGGGTCACCCTGGGTCGGTCAGTTGGGGTCGGTCATGTGGCGGTCTTGGACTCACGTTCGAAATGGGCGCGCAACAAGGCCACGTTGCGCCTGTTTGCGCGAAAACCCACGTCGAACAGATCCCCAACCACCGGAACCACGCCGATCACGAAATCGATCAGGGCATTCAGGCCCATTCGCGCCAGAACGGTCTTGGAGGCCCCCAGCCGATGCGCGCGCACCAGGATGTAGCCGGATGGGATGACTGAGAGCCCGTCGCCGATACCCGGCACCAGCCCGATAATGGAATCCAGTCCGAACCGGATGTTCGTGCCCGGCATCCGGAAGCGGCTGTCCAGCCACCCGGCCAGACTCTCCAGGTCGCGCAGCTCCTGTTCGCGGTTCATCTAGGCTCCCAACGCTTCTCGGAATCTGAGGATACACATTCCTCATCGCAAGAAACGTCTGGAAGCCGTCCGCGGTTCCCGTTGGCCGCCGAAGCGTTCGAAACTCAGTAGTTGCTGTCCGGGAAGGCGGCCTTGCGTTCACGCATGTAGGCCAGCAGCGCCTCGTCGACCGCGGGATCAAGCGGCGGAGCCTCAAAGTCGCCGAGCATCCGTTTCACCAGGGCCGAGGCGCGGGTGTTGGCGTCCTGCTCGCCTTCCGCCTGCCACTGCTCGAAGGTCTTGTTGTCGGCGATATTGGAGCGGAAGAAGGCGTTCTCGAAATTCGCCTGGGTGTGCGCGCAGCCGAGGAAATGCGCTCCTGGCCCGACCTCTCGGATGGCGTCCATGGCCTGACCGTTCTCGGTCAGGTCAACACCTTCCAGCATGGTCCGCATCATCGCCAGCTGATCCGCGTCCATCACGAACTTCTCGTAGGACGAGACCAGCCCGCCTTCGAGCCAACCGGCCGCGTGCAGCACGAAATTCACCCCTGCCATCACCGTCGGCAGCAGCGTGTTCGCGCTCTCATAGGCCGCCTGGGCGTCGGCGGTCTTCGAGCCGCACAACGATCCGCCGGAGCGGAACGGGACATTGAGCCTGCGGGCGAGCTGGGCGCAGCCGTACAGCACCAGCGCCGGTTCCGGCGTGCCGAAGGTGGGGGCGCCGGACTGCATGGAGATCGAAGACGCGAAACTGCCGAAGATCACCGGCGCCCCCGGCCGGACCAGCTGGGCAAACGCCATGCCGGCCAGCGCTTCGGCCAGAGTCTGGGCCAGGGTGCCCGCGACGGTCACCGGCGACATCGCCCCCGCCAGGATGAACGGCGCGATGATGCAGGCCTGGTTGTTCCGGGCGTAGGTCTTGAGCGCGCCCAGCATGGTGCTGTCCCAGACCATCGGCGAATTCGCGTTGATCAGCGAGACCATCACCGTGTTCTGCTCGACGAAATCCGAGCCGAACAGAATCTTGCACATGTCGACGCTGTCTTGCGCCCGTTGCGGATGGGTGACCGAGCCCATGAACGGTTTGTCGCTGTATTTCATGTGCGCATACAGCAAGTCGTAATGGCGCTTGTTGACCGGCAGATCGACCGGCTCGCAGACCGTTCCACCGGAATGGTGCAGGCCCGGCGACATGTAGGTCAGTTTCACGAAGTTCTGGAAATCCTCGATCGTGGCGTAGCGGCGGCCGCCGTCCAGGTCGCGCACGAAGGGCGGGCCGTAGACCGGTGCGAACACCGTCCGACCCTCTCCGATCTCGACCGTGCGCTCCGGATTGCGGGCATGCTGGGTGATCAGGGAGGGCGCGGTCTTCATCAGCCCGCGGGCGAGGCCGCGCGGGATGTGCACCCGTTCGCCCTGCACGTCGGCTCCGGCCGAGCGCCAGAGGGCCAGCGCCTCCTCGTCCTCGCGAAACTCGATACCGGTTTCCTCGAGGATGGTCTCGGCATTGGCCTCGATGATCTGCAGCCCTTCCTCCGACAGCACGTCGAAGGTCGGGATACGCCTGGTGATGAAGGGCGTGCCGATCTCCTTGGGCTTGGAGCGGGCCGCACGCCGCGCATCCCGTCCGCCGCCGGACCGTCCTCGCCGCTCGCTCCGGACTCCGGTCTCGGGCTCCGTCTGGGACCCGTCACCGCCCATCACCAGTTCGTCCGCCATGATCGTCACCCTCGGTCCTGAAACATCCACTTGAGATCGACTGTCTGCCCACTCGCTGGGGCCGTCTTGCGATGGCGCGACCCGAAAACGTCGCACATGGACTACAGTCACCTGAATTCTCCAGGATCGGATCGCGCGGCGGATCGGGTGCTTGGATCGTTGACCCCCTGATCCCGAGGTGTAGACTTTCCGATAAGAGCCCTGAACGCGGCGCGCGCCAGCGTCCGGCCTGTGCCCCAATGCGCGCCCGAACGGCCCACTGGAGGAAACACGACATGCTCAGATCAATAGCCAGATCCGCCGTGTTCGCTGCCGCTTTCGCCCTTGCCGGCGTCACGAGCGCGGTGCCGGCATCCGCCACCGACGCCTACCTGCCGCCCCAGGTCCTGGGTCTGATCGCGACAGCGACCCCGGTTCCGCTGAACTGCACCGACGGACGGTGCTCGACTCAGCTGTCCAGTTTCTGCCTGCAGGAGGACCGCCCGGTCCCCGGGGACGGTCAGCGGTACCATGTGGCCGGGATGGGCGATGTAACGGTCGTGATCACCAGGAGCGACGGCGGCACCGCCGAGTTCTCCTCGGCCGGCCTGATCGACTTCGTCAGCGAAGGCGATTTCAGCCGGGTCCGGGTCCAGATGGCAGAGCACCGGTTGCAGTCTCTGGACGCCGTCTCGGTCGCCGTTCGGGTCCAGCCGATGGTCTCCCTGCTACCCCAGTCCGACGCGCCGGTCTCGGCCGAAATCACCGCCCGTGACGAAGAGACCGCCTATGGCGCACCTCGGATGCTGGCCGAAGGGTTTTTCAGGCAAGGCCTGACCCGGACCGATGCCGCCTTGGCGATCCGGCGGATGGTCTCCGCCCTGCCCGCCTCCGCCACCGCAATCGGCTCGGCCACCCGGGAGGCCCGACGGGACGTCTGGCAGAAGGTTACATCCGGCGGCGGCCTCCAGGCTCTGTCCAGCGACGGGGTGAAGCGGGCCAAGGGCGCGCTGGACCGGTGTGGGGCCTATGCCGATATGGGTGTCAAACTGACCCTGCGCGGCTGTCTCGAAAACACCCACGACAAGACCCTTCGGGACATCAACGACGAGTACTGGAACTCTGTTCCTGCGGGCTACTGACCTCGGTGGCCGGATCACTGGTATCCACCGGCCCGAACCGGAACAGCTCTGAGGCGTTGTCGATCGCGATGCGCCGCCGCAGCCCGTCATCCTGCAGCCACTCACCCAGGCGTTCGTAGCTCGCGGCCGAGTCCGTCTGGCGGGGCCAGTCGCTCCCCCAGACCAGGCGCTCCGGCGCGAAACGCGCCAGTTGTTTCGTGATCGCCTGAAGATCGCGGTACTTCGGCGCGCCCTCGAGAGAGACCCGCGCCTCGCCCGCCAGCGAGACCCATAGCTTGTCCCGGTCCAGAAGGCGCAGCAGCGCCCGCATGCCGTTGTCCTTGTCGCCGACCGGCTTCCGGAAACATCCGAACCCTTCCAGAATCACGCGACCGGGCCAGGACTGGATCATGGTCTCCACCTCGGCCAGGTAGCGGCCGTCCATCCGCAGGCTGACATCCCAGTCGACCATGTCCTTCACCCGGGACGCGATGCCACCAAGATCCTCCCACTTTAGGGGGCCGTCTTCCTCCAGCATGGGAAACCGGGCCGCCTTCACCCCGGCCGCATCCAGATCCCGGAGTTCGGTGTCGGAAATCTCGGCCGTCACGATCGCCACACCGCGCGTCAGGTCGCCGTCCCTGTCGTCGCGGCTCCTCAGGGTCTGGAGGCCCTCCACAAGATAGGATCTCGCCACGGCACCAGGGTGGGCCTGAACCAGCACAGCCCTATCGAATGGCAGCCGGCGGCGATAGCCATCATAGTCCCGAACATCCTCCGCCGAGGACATGGCCACATGGGAGTCGACCGAACCGGCCACCACCGCGACCGCCGCCTCCGGACCCTGCTCCTCCTCCGTCTCGTCCCCGTCCATCAGGCGCGCGAACCGGTCTTCCAAACTGGGCTCGGATCCCGGCGCGGGCGGCAGGTCGAAGAAGCGCGGATCGCTCGGCATGATGAATCCACCGCCCTTGGTCACACGCTCTTCTCCCTATTTTGACGCATTGATTGCAATTCTGGCACCAAATTTGCTTGTTCATTGAGCACGTAGCTAGGCTGGATGTGTCGTACCATGACTTTTTCGATACGGACGAATGCTGAATCCCTGACCGCTCTGAGAAACTTCGAACGCGCGGGCAATGACGTCGCGCGCAGCGGACGGGAAGTTTCGACCGGCCTCAAGGTGCAAGGCGCGACCGACGACGCGTCCAATTTTGCGATCGCCCAGGGCATCCGGGGCGATGTCAAAGCCATCAGCGCGATTATCCAGGGCCTCAACTCCGCCAAGGGCATTGCCCGGGTGGCGGTTGCCGGGGCCACGGCAGTCTCGAACATCATGATCGATATTCGGCAAAAGATCACCGAGGGCGCAAACGAAGGCAACACCGCCGAGCAGCAGGCGATCCTGCAGGCCAACTATGCCGAACTGGTCCAGCAGATGCGTCAGATCATGGAGAACAGTGAATTCAACGGCGTCAATATTCTCATCGAGGTTGCGATTCCGTTCAATCTCGCGGTCGGAACGGTGAACGATGTTGACGTGCTCGCGAACCTTGAAGGCGGGACCATCCGACTGGACGGACAACGGCTGGATCTCAGCTATGCTCTGTTGAACGGGGAAGATATCTCGACGCCAGCAAATGCGCTCCAGGCCCTGACCGTCTTCGAACAGGAGGAACAGCGGGTGTCGACGGCGCTCGGATCCCTGGGGGCAAATCTGCGGGCGTTAGAGCTTCAGACAAAACAACTCTCTGCGACCCTGGACGCATCGGAAGAGGGTTTGGGCAATATCGTCGACGCCGACATGGCCCGGGCCAGCGCTGATCAGACCTCCGCCGAGGTGAGGAGCCAGCTGTCCGCCCAAACCTTGGGGATCGCCAACCGGGCGCCGGAAATCATCCTCAGCCTGTTCCAGTAGCCGAAAAAGAAAAGCGGGCCGTGGCGAGGGGTGCCACGACCCAGTTTGGAGTTCGCAAGCGAACACCGGGATGGAAGTCCGGGCGCGCGGGATGGCGGGATACCAAGGAGGGGAGCACGCCCGGCACCTCACGAGGAGGACATTGAAAGCAGCTAACCACAAACCAAAGTCACGAACAACCTATGAGATTTTTATAATATTATATTAACCATCTTAGACTGATTCTCTTGATCGTCAGCGCTCGACCTGACCGAAGCAGCGAACTATGTCTTGGCAAGCATTCATTCAGGAGACCGAGACATGGCTCACGCCGATACTGCCGCCGCCCCCGAGATCACCGACGACGTCCTGAACGAGGTTCGGGCGTCGGTCGAGCAGCTCTGCGCCGGATTTCCCGGCGCGTACTGGCGGGAGAAGGATCGGGAACGGGCCTATCCGGGTGAATTCGTCCAAGCTTTGCAGGACGCCGGATATCTGGCGGTTCTGATCCCGGAGGAATACGGCGGAAGCGGCCTGGGACTGCGGGCAGCGGCGACGATTCTTGAAACCGTCCATCGGTCCGGCTGCAACGGGGCCGCCTGCCATGCCCAGATGTACATCATGGGCACGCTGCTCCGGCACGGCTCGGAAGAACAGAAACGGAAATGGCTGCCCGGCATCGCGTCCGGTGAATTGCGCCTGCAGGCCTTCGGAGTGACCGAGCCGACCAGCGGCACCGACACCCTGTCGCTGCGCACCACCGCCAAGCGGGACGGCGACCACTATATCGTCAACGGCCAGAAGATCTGGACCTCCCGCGCTGAGCATTCGGATCTGATGCTGCTGCTGGCCCGCACCACGCCGCGCGATCAGGTGGAGAAGCGAACCGAGGGCCTGTCGGTTTTCGTGGTGGACATGCGGGAGGTCAAAGATGCCGGTCTGACCATCCGGCCGATCCGGACCATGATCAATCACAACACCACAGAGGTCTTCTTCGACAACATGAAGGTCCCCGCGGCCAACCTGATCGGCGAGGAAGGCAAAGGGTTTCGCTACATCATCGACGGCATGAATGCAGAACGTCTGCTGATCGCCCACGAATCGATCGGCGATTCCCGCTGGTTCATCAAGACCGCGACCGATTACGCCAACAGCCGGGAGGTCTTCGGCCGCCCGATCGGCAAGAACCAGTCGATCCAGTTCCCGATCGCCAAAGCCTATGCGGAGACCGAAGCCGCCGCCCTGATGGCGGCAAAGGGAGCCCGAATGTTCGATGCGGGCGAGGCCTGTGGCCCGGAAGCAAACATGTCCAAGATGCTGGCTGCGGAAGCGGCCTGGCATGCCGCGGAAATCTGCATGCAGACCCATGGCGGCTTCGCCTTCGCCGAGGAATACGATGTCGAGCGGAAGTTCCGGGAAACCCGGCTGTATCAGATCGCGCCGGTCTCGACCAACCTGATCCTCAGCTATATTGCCGAACACGTTCTGGGCCTACCGCGCTCGTTTTAACGTCCACCGCCCTTCCCACCCCGGCAGGCGGGTCCTACTGTTCCGAGCAAAAGCTAAGGGGAGTCATCTGATGTCGGAGCGTTTGCGGATCGGTGTCATCGGCGCCGGTCTGATGGGCCATGGGATGGCCAAGAATCTTCTGCTCAAGGAGTTTCCGGTCACCGTGATGGCCAATCGGAACCGGGGGCCGGTCGATGATCTGATCGCCAGAGGCGCGGTCGAGGCGGCGTCGCCCAAGGCGGTGGCCGAGGTCTCGGATCTGGTCCTCACGGTGCTGCCGAACAGCCAGATCGTGGAGCGCGTCGCACTCGGCCCGAACGGGCTGATCGAGGCAGCGCACGACGGTCTGCTGATCGCGGATTGCACGACGGCCGAGCCCGAGAGCACCAAGCGGGTCGGTGCGGCCCTGGCGAAACGCGGTATTCGGATGATCGACAGCCCGCTGACCATGACCCCGAAGGAAGCCCAGAACGGCACCCTCAACACTCTGGTCGGCGGTGCGCTCGAGGACCTGGAACGGGCGCGGCCGACGTTCGAGGCCTACTCCCGCAATGTCTTTCATATCGGCCCCCTCGGCGCCGCCCACGCGCTCAAGCTGATCAACAATTTCCTGAGCATGACGACCGCCGGCATGCTGGCGGAGGCGGTCACCACCGCGCGTGCCGCCGGGGTCGATCTCGCCGCTCTGCGCGAGGTGCTCTCGGCGGGTGCGGTGAATTCCGGAATGGTGCAGAAGATGCTCGCCTACGCGGTCGACGGGGACCCCACGGGCCTGCAGTTCGCAATGGCCAACGCCCGCAAGGACATCGGCTATTACGCAAACATCGCCGCGGCGCACGGCCTCCCCAGCCCGTTCGGAACGGCCTCGCATCAGATCTATACCTTGGCCTGCGCGGCCGGGCATGGCGAGACCCATGTGCCGCTGCTCTCGGACGTCATGGCCGAACTGGGAGGCGTCAAGTGACGGTCGAACATGTGGATGCGGTCGTCATCGGGGCCGGCGTGGTCGGCCTCGCCTGTGCGCGGGTGCTGGCGCAGCAGGGCCGCGAGGTGCTGGTGCTGGACCGGAACGAGGCGATCGGGACGGAGACCAGTTCCCGCCATTCCGAAGTCGTGCATGCCGGCATCTATTATCCGGAAGGATCCCTGAAGGCGAAGTTCTGCGTCGAGGGCAAGATCAAGCTCTACCGCTTCATGGAGGAGCACGGGGTTCCTTTCAAAAGGATCGGCAAGCTGATCGTCGCTACATCGGAGGAGCAGATTCCCGCCCTCCAGCAGATCCAGGAGCGCGGCGCCAAGGCCGGTGTCGACGATCTGGTGTTCCGATCCCATAACGAGGTTGTGGAGATGGAACCGGAGCTCCGCTGCGTCACCGCGCTCTGGTCCCCATCGACCGGCATTCTCGACAGCCATTCCTACATGCTGGCGCTGCAGGGCGATGCCGAGGAGGGTGGCGCGATGCTGGCCTTCCACGCTCCGGTCGAAGGCGGCCGGATCGATGAGGACGGGATCGAACTGGTGGTCGGCGGGGACGGCCCGATGGTGCTGAAGGCCCGGACCGTGGTCAACGCCGGCGGGCTGCATGCTCAGCCATTGGCCCACTCGCTCGCCAACTTCCCGGTCGACCGGATACCGCCGCACCACTACTGCAAGGGCAACTACTACACCCTGTCGGGCATGCGGGTTCCGTTCAGCCATCTGATCTATCCGGCGCCGGAGCAGGCCGGTCTGGGCGTCCATCTGACCATCGACCTTGGCGGGCAGGCCCGGTTTGGCCCGGATGTGGAATGGATCGATTCCATCGACTACGACGTCGACCCGGCCCGCGCCGACAGTTTCTACGCCGCCGTACGCAGCTACTGGCCGGGATTGCCGGACAATTCCCTGCAACCCGGCTACGCGGGCATCCGACCGAAAATTCAGGCCAAGGGTGAGCCCGCCCGAGACTTCATGGTACAAGGTCCACGTGAACACGGGGTACCGGGGCTGGTGAACCTGTTCGGGATCGAAAGCCCCGGCGTCACCTCCTCCCTCGCCATCGCCGATCACGTTGGCGACCTGCTCACGGCCTGACCAGCGGACCGATCCCGAATGCGCGCTCCCCGATTCAGTCCGCTGCCGATCCGGCGCACCGGCGACGACCAGCCGGCTGCCACCGTCTGGGGGTATGTCTGGCGGATGAGCGGCTGGCATCAGGTCTGTGTGGCCCTGATGGCCGGGCTGATCGCCGCGCTGGGTGCCGTTCCTCTGGACCTGCAAAGACGAATCGTCGACGACGCCATCGCGGCCAAGGACGTGGATGCCCTGATCCTGTTCGCGGGCCTTTACCTGGCGGCAATCGTGGTCCAGGCAATTCTCAAGTTCACCACCCGCCTCTACCAGGCCTGGCTGGCGGAAAGCGCGATCCGCTACACCCGCGCGCATCTTCTCGGAATCTTCGATCGGCACCTGGACGACTCGGAGGACGATGCGGGGCACGTCACCTCGATCGTGACGACGGAGGTCGAGAAACTCGGCGGTTTCGTTGGAGAGGCCATCGCCCAGCCGGTGGTGCAGGCCGGCACCCTCCTGGCCCTGCTGGGATATATGGTCGTGGTGGAACCCCTGGTTGCCACCATCAGCATGGTGTTTCTGGTAGCGCAGGTTGCCATCGTCCCGCCCCTGCAGGGGTGGATCAACAAACGAATCGCAATCCACGTTACTCTGATCCGTCGTTTGGGCAGCGGCATCGTGCGGCATGCGGACAGTGCTTCCCGCGACACGGAGACGACGGCGCAGGAAAAACTGCAACAGACCCTCAGCCGGGTGTTCCGCAATCGCATGGTGATTCACGGACTGAAATGGATCCTGAAGGGCCTGGTGAACATGCTCAACCACCTGGCGCCGCTTTCGGTGCTTGCGATCGGAGGATGGCTGGTGATCGAGGGGGAGACCAGCATCGGTGTGGTGGTTGCCTTCATGTCCGGCTTCGACAGGCTCGCCGCCCCCGTGCGCGGGCTGATCGCTTACATCCGCCAAGCCTCCCAGGCCCGGGTCCAGCACGACATGATCGCCAAGTGGATGTGATCGATCCTCACCGCAAGAACCGGGAGGCATGGCCCCGGTGCCTGGGATAGGGTCCCGCAGAACAACCGCACAGGCCCGCCCCCATGCTCCCGCACCAGACCCGAATGACCGTCGCCGACTGGTCGGCACTGATCGCCTTGTCCGTCTTGTGGGGCGGCTCGTTTCTGTTCGGTCGCATCGCCGTGGCCGAGGTCCCGCCGCTGACACTGGTGCTCTGCCGGGTCGGGATCGCCGCGACAGCCCTGCATATCATCATTGCCGCCCGCGGCCAGCGCCTGCCGGCCCGATGGGGTGATTTCATCGCCATGGGCGCGCTCAACAATCTGATCCCGTTCGGCCTGATCTTTTTCGGACAGCTCGAGATCGGCGCCGGGTTGGCTGCGGTGATCAACGGCATGACACCGTTCTGGTCGGCGCTGATCGCCCGCGGTGCCGGGGTGGAGTCCCTGCCGCCGCACAAGCTGCTCGGCATCGCGATCGGTTTCTGTGGTCTGGCGGTCATGATCGGGCCCGCGGCAATTGCCGGTCTGGACGCGTCGCTGATCGCACAGATCTCGGTTCTGGGGGCGACCATCTCCTATGGCGCTGCCAGCGTCTTCGGCCGTCGGTTCAAGGGCACGCCGCCCCTGTTGACGGCGACCGGCCAGTTGACCGGCAGCACCATCCTGGTCCTTCCCCTCGTCCTCCTGATCGACCAGCCGTGGACCCTGGCCATGCCAGGTCCGACCGCGATTGGGGCGGTCTTCGGTCTCGCACTTCTGGCAACGGCGCTGGCCTACATCCTCTTCTTCCGGGTGCTGTCCAGCGCGGGCTCGACCAACGTCTCTCTGGTCACCCTCCTGATTCCGGTGAGTGCGATGGCCATGGGGGCGATTTTCCTGGACGAGATCGTCACCGGTCGGCAGATCGGCGGCATGGCGCTGATCGCGGTCGGTCTTGCGGTGATTGACGGTCGGCTGCAGGAGGTCCTCCGGCGGGCGCATCGGACGCCCGACGGTTGAACATGCCCTGTCCGCACATCACATTCCCGTCAATGGCGAACCAACCCAGGGAGGACCGTCATGAAACAGACGACCCGCTATCACATGATTTCACTCGACAGCGCCGACACCTACCGGATCACCGATGCCAAGAGCAGCGAGACCGTCGCCATCGTCAAAGGCATGGAGGAAGCCAAGAAGCGCGTCGATCTGCTCAACAAGCAGGCCGCGATGGACAAGGTCTGAAGCCCTAGCCGTGCGCGGCCGTCACACAGGCCCGCGCGGCCGCATCTACGATCGCCTCCGCGTCCAGGCCATGATGGGCGTACAGGGCCGCAATATCTCCCGACTGGCCGAAATCGGTCACGCCCAACGGATAGACCCGACGTCCGACCGCCCCGCCGATCCAACTCAAATTGGCGGGGTGCGCATCCTGAACCGTCACCAGTCCGGCGTTGGATGCCAAGCGATCAAACATGCGCGTGACGTGACAGTCGGCCCCTGTACGGGACGCGTGCTGCCAGTCGTGATACATCCGATCGCTTGAGGTGACAGCCAAAACGCCCAGACCGGGCACGTCCTCTCGAATCTGCTCGGCCGCATCCAGGACCTCGGGCGCCACGGCCCCCGTGAAAACCAGGGCCAGTTCGGCGCCGTCCGCGGGTTCGACCAGCCAATAGGCCCCCGACAGGATATCGGCAGCCTGTTGCCCAGTCAGGTCGCGGTCCGGCTGGCTTAAGGTGCGGGTCGACAGCCGCAGGTAGACCGAGCCGCCGTCCTCCGCCTGCATATGGCCGAAACCCCAGCGCATGATGACCTCAAGCTCATCCGCATAGGCCGGCTCGAACGAGGCCAGCTTGGGTTGCCCCATCCCGATCAGCGGGGTCGACACCGATTGGTGGGCGCCGCCCTCGGGCGCCAGGGTGATCCCCGACGGGGTCGCCACCAGCATGAACCGAGCGTCCTGATAGCAGGCATAGTTCATCGCGTCCAAACCGCGCGAGATGAACGGGTCGTAAAGCGTGCCCACCGGCAGCAGCCGCGTGCCGAAGACCGGCCCGGACAGTCCCAACGCCGCCAGCAGGATGAACAGATTGTTCTCGGCGATCCCGAGCTCCAGGTGCTGTCCGCCGGCATGCCGCATCCATTTCTGGGCCGAGGCCACGTGCTCGCTCCTGAACACGTCGTCGCGTGCTGCGAGCGAGAAGATGCCCCGCTGATTGACCCAGGCCCCCAGATTGGTCGAGACCGTCACGTCCGGCGAGGTGGTCACGATCCGTGAGGCAAGCGCCGAGTTGCCCTTGGCGAGTTCGTTCAGCACACCGCCGAATGCTGCCTGGGTCGACATGGTCTTCTGGGCCCGGAAGCCGAGATGGTCCGGCACCTCGATCACATCGGCCTTGTGCACGCGGGAGCCCGGCGCGTTGAACTTCGCGCCCTGGACATATCCTTTCAGGGTCTCCGCAGGCAGATCACCATGTTTGAATGGCTCCCACTCTCCACCTTCGGGCACGCCGACATCCGCACGGAACCGCTCCATCTGCTCGGCCGTCATCAGGCCCGAATGGTTGTCCTTGTGTCCCGCGAGCGGAGTCCCGAATCCCTTGATCGTATAGGCGATGAAGCATTTCGGCGTGTCGTCGGTCGCCGCGTCGAACGCTTCGACCACCGCCTCCATGTCATGGCCTGCCAGGTTGGTCATCAACCGATGCAGATCCACATCGTCATGGGCATCCAGGATCGCCTTGATCCCGGCGGTGCCGCCCAGTTCGGTCTTGACCCTGCTCCGCCAGATCCCCGGTTCCCCTGACTGCGCCTTGAAGGTCAGCGCGGAGTAGAGGTCATTCGGGCAGTCGTCGATCCACTTCAACAGCGCGTCGCCGCCCCGTTCCTGCTCAATGGCCTGGAGCCGCTTACCGTATTTCAGCATGACCACGTCCCAGCCGACCGTGCCGAAGAACTGCCGGATCTTCTGGAACAGGCCATCTGACACCACCCCGTCCAGGCTCTGGCGGTTGTAATCGATGATCCACCACAGATTCCGGACGTCGTGCTTCCAGCCCTCCAGCATCGCCTCGTAGATATTGCCCTCGTCCAGTTCGGCATCGCCCAGGACAGAGACCATCCGGCCGGGCCCGTTCGCGGTGATGTCCGGGTCCTGCACCAGATTGTGGAGGTGGACATAGTCCTGGACCATCGAGGCGAACAGGGTCATCGCCACCCCGAGACCGACCGAGCCGGTGGAGAAATCCACCTCGTCCGCATCCTTCGTGCGGGAGGGATAGGACTGCGCGCCGCCGAACGCCCGGAACCGCTCCAACGCGTCACGGGATTGGCGGCCCATCATGTACTGGATCGCGTGAAAGATCGGGCTGGCATGCGGCTTCACCGCAACCCGATCCTGAGGGCGGAGCGTATGAAAATACAACGCGGTCATCAGAGTGGAGACCGAGGCGGAGGAGGCCTGATGCCCGCCCACCTTCAGCCCGTCGCGACTGTCCCGAAGATGATTTGCATTGTGAATTGTCCACATCGCCAGCCAGAGAACCTTCCGCTCGAGCGCCCGCAGCGCTTCGATACGGCCAATCTCGGTCTCTCCGGTCTTGCTGTCATCCAACGGCATTGCGTCCTCCAAACACGGTTCTGCGCAGAATAGTCGGACCGGCCTTGAAGTGCGAGAGGGCAACGCGGATCGGAACTGAAGCAAATCCCGCACGGAACTGTCGACGCGGGCCCACACTTGATGACATTCTGCGCCCTTCCGAAGCGCATCCGCGCTGGTGTCTCATCTGTCCAGGATTTCTCCTCCATGCGACGACCCTTCCCTTCGCTGATCCTGCTCCCCGGTCTTCTGGCGCTCGCCATGGCATGCATCCCCGCCGCCGTGCGCGCCGAAATCCCGCAGGATCGGAAGATCGAACTTCACGGCATCGCCGCATCCTGCGCCGCGTTCTATCAGGCGGCCTTCTTCGAACTCGACCTTCCGATCGAAGGCAACGAGGCGAAGCGTGAGCAATACCTGGCCGTGATCGACGCCCTGTCCGAGCAATTGCTTGAAGCGCCCGACCGGAAGCCGTGGTTTGAGGAGCACGTGGTGCGCCGCAGCAGCACGGTCGTGACGCTCCTCCAGCTTCAGCCTGATCACGCAGGACCTAAGGTTCTGGAAAATCTGCCTAAATGTGACGCCTTGCTGCCCGAAATGACGCAAGCGGCCGGGCTGGAGTAACGCATTTGGACCTTTTGAATACCGTCCTGCCGGACGTGATCTCGCCGCTCTGGGCGCTGACCCTGATCTCGATCAGCTTTCTGACATCGCTCCTCACCGCCACCATGGGGATCGGCGGCGGTCTGATGCTGGTCGCCGTCATGGCCAGTGTGATGCCGCCCCTGGCGCTGATCCCGGTGCACGGGGTCGTGCAGTTGGGCTCCAATGCCGGCCGCGCCTACCTGTTCCGCCAGCACGTCCGGCGGGCCATTCTGGGGTGGTTCGCGGTCGGCGCCATCGTCGGCGTTTCGATCGGCGGCATGCTCGCGGTGCAGATGCCGCGCGAACTGCTGCTGATCCTGATCGCAAGCTTCATCCTGTTCTCCACCTGGGCGCCGAAACTCTCGACCCTGAAAGTGCCGGACAAGGGCTTCCTGGCGGTCGGGATGGGAACCGCTTTCGTGACCATGTTCGTGGGCGCCACCGGTCCGTTCCTGGCGCCGTTTGTTTCCCCGGAACGCCTCGGCGGCAAACAGGCGACCCTGGGCACTTTCGCCGCCTGCATGTGCCTCAAGCACACGCTGAAATCCATCACCTTCGCGGTGATCGGCTTCGCCTTCCTGGAGTGGATGCCGCTTATTGTCGCGATGATCGTGACCGGGTTTCTCGGAACCCTGGTGGGCAAGGCGATCGTCCTGCGCCTGCCCGAGAGGATGTTCCAGATTGGCTTCAAGATCGTGCTGACCCTGCTGGCGCTTCGGATGTTGTGGCAGGCGGCGGGTACCTGGCTCCAATAACTTGCTCTCCACGGCGCGCCACGCCAGGATGTCGCCAAGTTAAAAAACGAAATCGGGAGAGGAGCGCGGCATGTATGTCGTGACGGTGGAATTCGTGATCAAGCAGGATCAGGTCGAGGCTTTCGCGCCGCTGATGGCCGCCAATGCCGCGGCATCGGTACGGGATGAGGCGGGGTGCAGCCAGTTCGACGTCTGCTGGGATCCCGAAGGCAAGCCGGTCTGTTTCCTGTACGAGATCTACGACGACGCGACCGCCTTCCAGGCACACCTCGCCTCCGCTCATTTCAAATCGTTCGACGCCCAGGTGACCGATATGGTCGCGGAGAAGAGCGTCCGGATCTGGATCCGCAAGGAGCACAATCAATGACCGCCGCAAATTCAGCCTTCCAGATTTCGGTGTTCCCCGGTGACGGCATCGGCGGCGAGGTGATCGACCCGACCGTCGAAGTTCTGAAGCTCCTGGAGAAGCAGATCGGCGGGTTCTCGTTCCGGTTCGAGAGCGAGAAGGCCGGTGCTCAGCACTACAAGGACACCGGCACGGCCCTGCCGGAGGACGCGATGAAGCGCGCCGAGGGTTCCGACGCCATTCTGTTGGGCGCGATGGGCATGCCGTCGATCCGCTATCCGGATGGCCGCGAGATCGCCCCGCAGCTGGAACTGCGGGAGAATCTGGAGCTGTTTGCAGGCGTTCGGCCGGTGAAGACCCGCCCAGGCGCCCCCAATCCGTTAGGCGATCCGCGCGCCGCGAACCTCGATTTCGTTCTGATCCGGGAAAGCACCGAAGGCCTGTTCGCCAACCGGGGCCAGACCCGGTACGACGGACCGGCCGACCGGCCGACGGCCGCACACGACACCATGACGATCACCCGGGCAGGGTCGGAGCGGCTCTTCGACTTCTCCTTCAAGCTGGCCGAGAAGCGCAAGGCCAAAGGCCACCGCGGTCAGCTGATGTGCATCGACAAGGCCAATGTGATCGGCGGCTTCTATTGGATGCGCGGCATCTTCGACGAGATGTCGGCCCAATACCCTGGTGTGGAGCCCGCCCACATGTATGTAGACGCCTGTGCGCTGAACATGGTGCGGCGGCCCTGGGACTTCGACGTGATGGTCACCGAGAACATGTTCGGCGACATCCTCTCCGATCTGGCGGCCGGATTGATGGGCGGCATGGGCATGGCCCCGTCGGCCGATATCGGCACGCGCAACGCCGTGTTCCAACCCTGCCACGGCAGCGCCCCGGACATCATGGGCCAAGGCCTGGCGAATCCCACGGCCACGCTTCTCTCCGCTGCGATGATGCTGGAATGGCTCGGCGACACGCATGGGATATCCGAATGCAATCTGGCGGCCTCGGTCCTCGATCACGCCGTCGATCTGGCGTTCGAGGACGGCAAGCTCGTCCCGACGGAGTTCGGCGGGACCGCGGGAACCAAAGCTGTGACGGACGCCGTAGTGGCGCGTTTGGACGACGGAAGCGCCCGCAGCCGGGCTGACTCAGCAGCATAATCCGCTATCGGAGCGGTTTGGAGAGGTCCCTTTTCACGACGCGCTTTACCGGTACAGCAGTGCAGAAGATGCGGCACTCTAGTTTTCGATATCGGCAAAAATACTGGTTTTGAATGGTTGATTCCCTGGGGATGGTATAGTGTTTAAGTTGCTAACGAATGCTGCCTGGGACAGTGTCCCGGACGCGGCCCGAACGTCAGAGCTTTGCTGCCACACATCGGGACTTTGCTATTGAGTGACCAGCCCTTACCGCTGCCCTATGCGACGCTGCAGGAAACAGCGCGTCAGAGTCCGCCGGAGGTTCAGGCTGCGGCCGACCGTGACCGGCGGCAGCACCACCGCCGGTCGACCCATCGGTCTTGGGTGGAAGTCGACGGTGACGCGTACTGGGTCGTCGATATCTCTTTAGGAGGTCTGCGTTTCGAAGCCCCGCACGAGCAGGATCATTTGGGCGCGGAGATCGCAGGGGTCCTGGTCTACCAGGACGACAAGAGCATGACCCGCATGCCATTCCGGGCAGAGGTTGTTCGGGTTGATCCGGAGGGCGGAACCGTCGGCGCAACCTTCCGGAATCTGCCGGATACCCAGATCGATGGTCTCCTGGTGATTCTGTCCTCGGTCGAACGGGCCTTCAATGAGGCCCGGAGCCTTCAGCAGAAGGAGCAGGACCGTCGGGACCGCATCGCCAAGCTGACGAAATGGCTGGCGATCCTCACGCTCCTGGGCATGGCCGGTATCGCCGGCTACCTGGTGGCCGTAGGCGCTTAAGGCAGCCTCCTCCCCTCCGCAATCAGAAGAAATCGTAACCGTGACATTGTTTTGGTTGCGTCTGGTCGTCCGCAACCCGACAACTGACGGCGAGAGGGAGCCGCCGTCATGGGAAGCACAGATCTCGCTGAACTCGCGCTGATGATCCCGCCCTTGGCCCTGTTCGTCATGGCCATGGTCGGCTCCCCTGGGCCCGCGAACATTGCCCTGATGGGGGTTGGCGCCACCGCCGGTGTCCGCGGTGCATTGCCCTTCTTCACGGGTGTTCTTACCGGCTTCGTGCTGTTGGCTCTGGTTCTCGCATTCGGATTGTCGGAACTCTTGACCCGCTATCCGATCCTCGCGCAAGCCTTGACCCTGATCGGCACCGGGTATCTAGGGTGGCTCGCCTACAAGCTCTGGACGGCGCGGCCGGCGGTGACCGCCGAGAAGACCGAAGTGCCGGGCTTTCTGGAGGGACTCCCGGTCCACCCTCTTAATCCGAAGGCCTGGGCCATGCTGGTCGCGGCCCTCTCCCGCTTCGTCGAACCCGGCCCGGACGCGACCGCTCAGGCCATCCTGGTGATCGCCGGGTTCGTGGTCTTCGGAGCGCCGCTCAACATGGTCTGGTGTGCGGGCGGTGCCATGATCTCCCGCCTGCTCGCCGACCGAAGACGTGCCGTGAGGCTTAACCGATCCCTCGCGGTCCTGCTGATGGTCAGCCTTGGCTGGTCGCTGCTCCGCTGAGGTCGGAAAATCTGTACCAGCGGCAGTCAAAACGTTTGAATTTCAGAAAAAGCAGAAACCCCACTCCGTCTCATGATCTAACCGGGCCTTCCGGGAGACCGGTTTCTGCCTCATCTCTATTCCTTTCGGTTTCGACGATGAGCCAGCCCCCCACTACGATTACCCCAATCTGTCCCATGAACCCTGACGTCGGACAGGCTCAGATATGCCGACCTCGCCAAGAGTGTCGAGGAGAGCGCGAACGGGGCGGTGCTTGCGGGGGTCAAGGAGAGATGAGAGTAGCTATCTCGTTCACAGAGGTCATTCCGTGAATATCGGCCCTTCGGCCTTCCTGGGGCTGTCTTTCGGGAGATTGATCTGTTTTCACAACCGGCATTTGTGCATGTGATGGTGCCGATCAGGCGCACGGTGCGGGAGGGCGTTGCCGGGCGTCTTCAGAGCCCCATATCTCGATAATGGTCAAATTTGACGAGATGCGTGCGATCCAGCCACCTCGACGCGCCGTTGTAACAGGCGCTTCCAGTGGCATCGGCGCAGCCTTTGCGCGCCGTCTGGCCCGCTCAGGCGATGTGCTTCTCGTTGCGCGGTCCCAGGACCGCCTGCTGGAAATGGCCGCAGAACTTGTTGAGGCCGGGGGTCGCACGGTTGAGCCTTGTGTAGCTGATTTAACCAGCGCGGAGGGAGTCGATCGCGTGGTCCAAGCTGCGCGCACGTTCGGCGCCGACACTCTTGTCAACAATGCCGGCATGGGCATGTTGGCGCCGGTCCTCGACACTCAGCTGGACAACCTTATTGCGACCTGCCGACTAAACATGGAGGCGCCGATGCTGCTCTCGCGCGCCCTCGTGCCTGATCTCATTTCGAACGCCAGGCGGGAGGGCGGGCGCGCGAGCCTGATCAATGTTGCAAGTTCGGCGGCTTTCGCACCGGTTCCCGGCATGGCTACCTACGGGGCGACCAAAGCATTCCTCCTGTCTTTCACCGAGGCGCTCGCCATCGAACTGCAAAACCAGCCAATCGATGTCCTGGCCCTATGTCCAGGAGCGACCAAGAGCGAGTTTGGTGAGCGCGCGGGCTTTTCCGGAGGTCAACTCCCTGGCGCGACCAACCCGGAAACGGTCGCGTCCAAAGCGCTCGCTTCGCTGGGTCGTCGCGGCACTTTGCTCACGGGGCCGGAAAGGGTGGCGCTTGGCCCGGTGGCTCTCGGACGTTTCGGCGTCGGCGGGGCTATAGGGCTTGTATCCAGACTGCTGAGTCGGCGCTGATACACTTTAAGTTTTCAACGACTCACATCTGGGCGCTCGGGTGTGGATGCGATCGGAATGGAGACATCTAGAGATGAGCACGTCCACCAAATCGTCGGACCTTTTTGTGAGATGCCTCGAACGAGAAGGCATAACGCATATTTTCGGCGTTCCAGGCGAAGAAAACGCCGACCTGATGATATCGCTTCAATCGTCGGAGATTGAGTTCGTGTTGACGCGGCACGAACAGGGTGCGGCGTTCATGGCCGGGGTTCACGGCCGGCTGACCGGAAACCCGGGCGTCTGTCTTGGGACCCTCGGCCCCGGAGCGACGAACCTGATCACCGGCGTTGCGGATGCCAACATGGACCGCGCACCCGTCATCGTTATCACCGGACAGGCGGACACGACCCGGATCCATAAGGAAAGCCATCAAGTGATGAACGTGGTCGACATGTATCGGCCCGTGACCAAGTGGGCGCACTCGATCCGCGATGCCGGCTCCATCCCCGAAATCGTCCGCAAGGCTGTCCGCCTCGCACGGAGCGAGAAGCCGGGTGCCGTGCATCTGGAACTGCCCGAGGATGTTGCATCGACCGGGGTCAACGGCGAACCGCTCGAGCCGCGAACCTTCCGGCGTCCCGGGCCGGACGACAAGACGCTTGACCGTGCCTTCGAACTTATTTCATCAGCAAAACGCCCGTTGATCATCGCGGGGAACGGAACGATTCGGAAACGTGCCAGCAAACAGCTTCGGCGCTTTTGCGAGTTGACCGGGATCGGCGTGATCAGCACCTTCATGGGCAAAGGCTGCGTCGATCGCGACGCGCCCTACTGCCTCTTCACGATCGGCCTGCAACAGCGGGATTACACCGCGGTTGCGGTCGAGAACGCGGATCTCATCATCTCCATCGGCTACGATCTGGTGGAATATCCGCCACGCCTCTGGAACAGCAACGGCAAGACCCCGATCGTGCATATCGATTTCCTGCCTGCCGAGATCGACAGCAAGTATCACCCGACCGTCGAATGCGTCGGAGACATCGCGCACTCGCTATGGGCTCTGGCTGAGCGGGCGGAACGTGGCGGCAAGGTCTCCTACGACTTTGCCGGACAGGCCGATATTCGGCGCACGATGCTGGAGGATTTCGCGATCCACGCCGACGATGACACGAGTGGTGTTATTAGACCACAGAAAGCCTTGTGGGACGTTCGCCAGGCACTCGGCCCAAACGACATCGTCCTGTCCGGCGTTGGCGCCCACAAGATGTGGATCGGCCGCTACTACCAGTGCAACGAGCCCAACACCTGCGTCATTCCCAACGGATTCTGCTCAATGGGTTTGCCGTTGCCCGGAGCGATCGCCGCCCATCTCGCCCTCCCGGACAGGCGGATCTTCGCTATCACCGGAGACGGCGATTTCATGATGAACGTCCAGGAGATGGAAACCGCCAGACGATTGAACGCCGATATCACCGTCATGGTTTGGGAGGACGGCGGATACGGTTTGATCTCGTGCAAGCAAGACGACGAGTTCGGGCGCCACACCGACCTGTCATTCGGCAATCCCGAGTGGTTGGGCCTTGCGAAATCCTTCGGCTGGCATGGTCAGGTCGTCGACCAAAGCCGCGACCTCTCCAAAGCGATAGAGACTGCGATCAACCATAAAGGTCCGTCGCTATTGGTAGTACCGATCGACTATCGAGAGAACGCTCTATTAAGTGAGCGGTTGGGCGCGATCCAGTGCCCGATCTGAGACTATCAAATACTCTGCTTTTTTACAGATGGGTGCAGGTTCAAAAGGAGTACAGCCTTGGCCTTTAGTGAAGGTGATCGCGTAAAGTGGAATTGGGGCAATGGCCAGGGCGAGGGTGTTGTCGTCGAGATTCACACGTCGCGTGTTGAGATGACGATCAAGGGTGTTGAGCTTGCGCGCAACGCGGATGGTCACAATCCCGCCTATCTAATCCGACAGGACGATGGGGATGAGGTGCTTAAGTCCGAAAGTGAGATCGAGTTCGCCTGAACACTGGCGATCACCACGGACTCCAGCCCATCCCAACCGCTGACCCAGTCGTTACATCGCTCTCTTGCCTGTCTAACAGAGAGATCGCCTCCTGCGCGCCGAGTAGCGGTTCGGTGCGGTCTACCGGGGCGGGTACTCGGATCGTAAGATCACAGTTGGGCATCAGCGGTAATGTTTGACTTCGCCGGCCCTCGGGGCCAAGTCAGCATTCCTTGACACACTCTGGCGGACGTCCATGGACCCGTTGACCCAAGGGGTGCTTGGCGCCGCCCTGCCGCAAGCGTCCCGGACCAATCGCGCACATGTGGCGATCGCAGGCCTGTTCGGCCTCATTGCCGGGATGGCGCCGGATCTGGACGTGTTGATCCGGTCCGAGACCGATACGCTGCTCTATCTGGAGTATCATCGCCAATTCAGTCATTCGCTGATCTTCATCCCGATCGGCGGCTTGCTCTGCGCGGCCCTGATACATTTAGTGCTGGGTCGTCGGTGGCAGTTGAACGTCTGGCAGACCTTCGCCTACTGCTCGCTTGGCTATGCGACCCATGGCCTCCTGGACGCGGCGACATCCTATGGGACGCAGCTGTTCTGGCCGTTCAGCGATAGGCGGGTCGCATGGGACATCATCTCGATCATCGATCCGCTGTTCACGCTGCCATTGGTGATCGGCGTCGTCGCCTCAATGATCAAGCGAAACGCCGTTCCAGCGCGCGTGGCACTGTGCTGGTGTGCGCTCTACCTTTCCTTTGCGATCTATCAGAACGCTGCTACGCGGGAGATAGCGCGGGAACTGGCGAATGAGCGAGGGCATAGACCCGAGCGGCTGACTGTTAAGCCAAGCTTTGCCAATCTAGTAGTCTGGAAGTCGATCTATCTGGCCGACGGCCGGTTCTATGTCGATGCGATCCGTCCGACTTTCGGCACGCGCGTCTATCAAGGCGAATCCGTGGCCTTGCTGAATGTCCCGAGGGATCTGCCCTGGCTGGACGATACCAGTCAACAGGCGGAAGATATTCGCCGCTTCAGTCATTTCAGCGACGACTATCTTTCGATCCATCCGCAAGACGGGGAGCGGGTGATTGATGTGCGCTATTCGATGTTGCCGAATGCGATCGACCCGCTGTGGTCGATCCGCCTCGACCCGTCAGCGGGGGCGGAAGCCCGTGTGGTCTTCCGTCATCACCGGGACGAGTCCGAGCCCCGAATTGATGACCTATGGTCGATGATCATCGGCAGTTATGGCGCGGACTAGACGCTGGCCGAAGACCTGAGGCTCCCTGGCCGTCGACTGGGACGTTGAATTCAGCTCCTTTCGCCTCACCTTCCCGCAACACCAGTTCGGGAGATTCAGCTTGAAAATCGGTCAAGGTACACGTGCAGAGGCGGAACGTGCCCTGCGAGAGTTCACACCGCACATGGGATCGCGATATGCAAACGGGCGGAATTTTGACCGCGGTCCTGGACGGCATTGTGATGTGTCACTGCTCTCGCCGTACATCCGACGCCGTCTGATCACTGAGCCGGAAGTCCTTAAAGCCGCCCTGGCCGAGCACGGCCCTGACAGGGCGGAGAAATTCATTCAGGAAGTGATCTGGCGCAGCTATTTCAAAGGATGGCTGGAACTCCATCCCAAGGTCTGGTCCGACTACATATCGGGGCTGGAGTCCGATCTGGATGGTCTTTCGATGGATCGGGCCCTTCGGGAGAAGGTGGAAGCTGCGGAAAGTGCTGCAACCGGGCTCGACTTCTTCAACGCCTGGGCGACCGAGCTGGTGGAAACGGGGTATCTCCACAACCACGCTCGAATGTGGTTCGCCTCGATCTGGATATTTACCCTCGGCCTCCCGTGGCGTATCGGGGCCGACTTCTTTTACCGGCATTTGCTGGATGGGGATCCGGCCTCGAACACCTGCTCTTGGCGGTGGGTGGCCGGACTCCACACACGGGGAAAAACCTACCAGGCAAAAGCCTCGAACATCGCGACGTTCACCGAGAACCGGTTTACGCCTCGTGACGACGAACTTGCGGCCGAGCAGTCGGTCATGTCGGTCCTCCATAGCCAAGAACCGGAAGACGTTGCGGACGTCGCAGCATTACGGTCGGTCTCCGCCCCGAGAACAGGTGTGCCCACCCTGCTGCTCCTGATAGAGGAGGATTGCACACTTGAAGACTTCGATATTGCCTCTTTGGACATTTGTGCAGGCGCAATGCTGTCGGCCAGTCACCTGAGGTCCTCCCGGGATGTGTCGGAGCGGGTCATGCGTTTTGAGTCCACCGCACTGCACGACGCTGCCGCGCGCGCGAACATCGACGCCGAGCCCCTGCGCGCGGCCAGTCCACGCGACCTTGTGAGCTGGGCGGAGGGCGCCGGTGCCCGCCAGATCGCGATGCCCTATGTGCCGACCGGTCCATTGGCGGATTGGATTGATGCGGCTCGCCCGCTGCTCCATGAACACGGGATCGCCCTTACCGAGTGGCAACGTGCGTGGGACGCGTTGGTCTGGCCCCACGCGACGGCAGGCTTTTTCAAAGTGAAGAAGAGGATTCCCGAGATACTCGATCAATCGGGTCTGACATGACGGCGCGGCACTATGTCGACCTCGCCGAGAGAGTCGAGGAGAATGGGATCGGCGGATTGCCGCGCTTTGGGGGCTCAGCAACGAGGAAGCCGCAGCCCTCTTCGATGCGCCGTCCGCGACCTGGTCCCGTATGAAATCCGGCCGTTTTCATGGCCAACTGGATCGCGACAAAGTCACACGCGCAAGCCTCATTGTCCGCCTGTTCAAGGGCTTGCGTCTCCTGTTCAACGGCCCCGATCGGGGCGCCTGGTACGCAAGCTGGGGAGAGGGTTCGGAAACCACACCCGGTTTAGGCAGGGCCGCGATCAATCCGTTGCGCGAAACGACGCTAGAAGACTTACTGGGCCGTCGACTCCCCCAAGAACGTGTCAGAGCAGTAACCGCATGATTCTTCATATTTTTAGATCAAGGATTAGGCAGCTCCCGAGAACACGCAGACCCTGATCGTTGGATTGCGCGCACCGTCACCGGCTCTCTTTGAGAGTCTGTCTGTGCAAGTTCTGCTTGAGGTTATCGCGTAGCCGATCCGGCCGGAGCCCGGCAGCGAGCAAGCCCACACCGCAACATCTCACTGCTGGAAAAAAGCCCGCCCTGAGCTGATGTCGGCAAGCGACGCCACCCTGGATCCTCGGATCGCCGAAGTGATCGATCTCTCCCAAAGGTCTTCATCTTGGAGGTGTCTAATTTCAGCGGGTGCAGGAGGGGGCGGGCCCGGTTTACCAGAGTAATCCGCGCCCGGCCCGCTGCGTGGCGTAGATCCCTTTGCAGAAGAGTGCCCGGAGTCGCCCGACCGGGCGTCTCCATCAGGTGAACGTGATGCCCATAGCGCTCTCCACGGCGCCCACCGCACACCCCGTTGTGACCGGGCCACTGACGCTTCCTACCGCAGACCCATACAGCAATGCGACGACCTGGTTCGAGCTGTTGAGAATGACCGAGCCGGAATCGCCGGCGTCGCTGAATCTACCGCCGGAGGTGGTCGATTTGATCAGGACGATGTTCAAGCGATTGCTGCTGGTGGCGTCGAAGTTCACGGCATACACCGTCCCCTGGGTCACTCCGGTGGTAATGCCCGTCTTCGACACCGCTTCCCCCAGCACGGCGCCGGCGCTGCCAGCGACGGTTACCCCTCCGGTAATCTCACAGGCTTTGAATTTGCGGGTGAAGTAGCCCTCTCGTTTGGCGGTCGCGGCATCCACATAGTACTGCGATCCACCATACGACACATTCGCTTTGACGGCATTGTTGACCTTGCCGCAGATGTTGCTGCCGATCAATTTGGACTCTGGCTGGTCGATTTTCATCCCGACGGTTTCGTCGACGACATGGGAGTTGGTCAGCATGACCTCCTCTGAGGAGGTCTTGGCAACGACGCCCAGAGTTCCCACAGTCGTACTCGAAGCGGCTTGTATCTGGACACCGCCGATGATCGGATCAACCCGCGTTGCGTCCGCATCGGCTTCCGGCAAGGTCGGATCTCCGCCAAACCCGTCTTCGCCGGTCTCCAAGACCTCGATCGGATGACCGTCGACATCGTCGGGCAGGGCTTCCGTGACGGAGGCGCGCGCGCTGCCGACACAGGCGATCAGAATGGCGAACTGATCGGTTGTCTGTCCGGCCGCCTGACGCAGGCAAATCCCCACGCCGGTGACCCCCGGAATCTTCGACAGCCGGTCCTTCCAGCTTTCCTTCGCCGCGAGAATCCTTGGAAGCACTTCCTTCTGCTGGTCGGTATACGCCGCCATCCCGGCCTACTCCTGTGCTGGTCGTCCAGGGATTTCTGGACCTTGTCGCGTGCCCGTCCGGACCTCGGTCGCGATACGTGTATGCGATCACAATACCACTATGACGAGTTATGTATATATTTTTTATCCTCCTTGACGTTTGTCTCCATGATGCAAAGCCCTGCATGTTCCGGCTCACGCGTGCCAGGACGAGGTAGAATAAAACTAAGAAGGACGGACGTCGGCGCAGATCCGCGGAAATCCGCCGAACGCCCGACAGATCCCGGCATCCTGCAGGTGTTATGGGAACAGGCTCGGGAGGCGGTCGGGCACGTCAGACCGGCACAGTAGATTCTGCTGCGGGATCGATCGGATCAGAGAGACAAGCGAAACGGCCGCCTAAGTCTCAAAGCCCCAGAGATAGATCGCCTCAATGATCATGAACAGCCACAATTCCATCGCGAACACGCATAGGGCCTCGAAAAGCCGCACTCATCATATGCCTGGCTCGAGAGAATGACGATCTGCTGACGCTGCCGTCCATAAAGAAGGGCCCGACCTGGGGCACTCCACTTTCGCAGACCGCGGAAAAGTTGAGACTGGAGGATATTGTCCGAAACCGGGCCGTGCCACACGCGCCCTTCAAGAAGATAGTTCGAACTGCCTGGAGGTTCATATCAAACCCTTCGAAACTATGGGCTTCAGAGCAGTTGGATCACAGGCGAACGGGGCTCAGAATCAGCCTTTCCGGGACCTGTTTCGTATGACCGTTTGGAGGGATTTCGAACCGCCGGAATCGCAGAGCCCTTCAGGGTTTTAGGGGCTCTGACTGCCTGCAATAAGGAAATGGTGGGCCCGGAGGGACTCGAACCCCCGACAACACCGTTATGAGCGGCGCGTTCTAACCGCTGAACTACGGGCCCACAGCACTCCACGCCGGGCATAACCTAAGCGCCCGCGCAGGATGCAGTGTCTACATGTCGGCGGATCGGAGACGACCAATCCAAACCATCCCCTGACTTATCGGCGAGAGCCCCTCTTCGTCAAGCACGGCAGACGCGGCTCCGGAGAGCGACGACGGGCCGAGACAGCAGCCCATCACGCGTCGGCACCACGAAAATGCCCCGGCCGTGCGGCCGGGGCAAAATAGATGGCACGGGGATACACTGAATCAGTAGTCCAGGAAACACCGCAGCTTGCGGGAGCGCGACGGATGTTTCAGCTTCCGCAACGCCTTCGCTTCGATCTGACGAATTCGCTCACGGGTCACGCTGAACTGCTGGCCGACCTCTTCCAAGGTGTGATCGGTGTTCATACCGATGCCGAACCGCATCCGCAGAACCCGCTCTTCACGCGGCGTGAGGCTGGCGAGCACCCGGGTGGTGGTCTCGCGCAGATTGGCCTGAATGGCGGCATCCAGCGGCTGGATGGCATTCTTGTCCTCGATGAAATCGCCGAGATGGCTGTCTTCCTCATCGCCGATCGGGGTTTCGAGGCTGATCGGTTCCTTCGCGATCTTCAGAACCTTGCGGACCTTCTCCAGCGGCATCACCAGCTTCTCGGCCAGCTCTTCCGGGGTCGGCTCCCGGCCGATCTCGTGCAGCATCTGCCGGGAGGTGCGGACCAGCTTGTTGATGGTCTCGATCATATGCACTGGAATACGGATGGTCCGGGCCTGATCCGCAATCGAGCGGGTGATCGCCTGCCGGATCCACCAGGTAGCATAGGTCGAGAACTTGTAGCCGCGACGGTACTCGAACTTATCCACCGCCTTCATCAGGCCGATATTGCCTTCCTGGATGAGATCCAGGAACTGCAGACCCCGGTTGGTGTACTTCTTGGCGATCGAGATCACGAGACGCAGATTGGCCTCGACCATTTCCTTCTTGGCCCGGCCGGCTTCCCGCTCGCCCTTCTGAACGGTCTGGACGATGCGCCGGAACTCGCTGATGGGCAGTCCCGCATCCGACGAGATCACGCCGAGCTGATCCCGCGCATCGGCGATCATGCCTCCCTGGTTGGTGATCAGCTTTTCCCATTTGGCGTTTTTGGCGGACACGCGCTCGGCCCATTCGGGCTCCAACTCGTTGCCGAAATGCTCGGACAGGAAATCTTCCCGTTTCACGCCGCATTTGTCGGCGCTCTTCCAGAGCATCATATCGACCTGAGTCAGACGCCGGTTCAACCCGTACAACTGCTCGACCAGGACCTCGATGCGGCCGTTGTTCAGCCGCACGCTCTCCATGCTCTCGATCAGCTCACCCTTGAGCTTCTCGTATTTGCGCTCGGTGGTGCGCGCCAGCTCTTCGCCTTCGGTCAATTTCTTGATCCGGCGGTTCTGCATCTTGGCGAGCTTGCCGTAGGTATCGGCGATATTGTCGAAGGTCTCGAGGACCTGCGGCAACAGCTGAGCTTCCATGGCGGACAGCGACAGGCTGTTCTCCTCGTCGTCCTCATCGTCGTCGGACTCGGCCTCCGGCTTCGCGGTGTCCTCGCCCGAGGCGCCGTCCGCCGACGCAGTCTTCTTGTTGTCGTTGCCGGCACCGTCGACCCCGGCCGCGCCCTCCGTCGACCCTTCGGTCTCGTCCCCGGTCGCAGCGGCAGGGTCCGGAGCGTTCTCGGCCCCGTAGGTCGCTTCCAGGTCGATCACATCGCGCAGAAGGATCTGACCTTCCTTGAGCTGATCGCGCCATTGGACCAGCGCCTTCATGGTCAGCGGGCTTTCGCAGATTCCGCCGATCATCATCTCGCGGCCGGCTTCGATCCGCTTGGCGATCGCGATCTCGCCCTCGCGCGACAGCAGTTCGACCGAGCCCATCTCACGGAGGTACATCCGAACCGGATCATCGGTCCGCCCGACATCGTCGTCCGACACATTGCCGGCGACTGGACCCTCAGCCTCTTCTTTTTCCTGGCCGGCGTCGCTGTCGTCCTCGTTCTCGACCACGTTCACGCCCATCTCATTGAGGGCGGACATGATGTCTTCGATCTGCTCGGACGACATTTCCTCGGACGGCAGAGCGGCATTCACCTCGTCATAGGTCAGGTAGCCACGCTCCTTACCCTTTTTGATGAGGTTCTTGACCGCCTGGTTGATGTTGTCCATCAACGGGCCGTCTGCGGCCTTCTCGGTTTCGGGGGTCTCTTCCTCGTCGGTGGTCGTTTTCGCCGCCGCTGCTTTCGTCGCCATGCGTCCTCACACTTCCAAACGTCTCAAAAACCAAACCTCTGCGCTACGGAGAGGTCGGCCCCGATCCGGCGGGTTGCGCGGCCGCCGATTGGGTCCGCGCGTCACAAAGAACTTCTTATTGCATCATCGAAGGAGCATCAGACCTATCAAACCTGAACCCACCCGACAAAGTCTTTTCGCCGCCAGTAGAACGCAGGCGGGCGTCCGGTATCATGTCGTGTCTCCACAGTCGACAAAAGATGGGGCGTCCGAGACGGGAATCAATGCGTAGGCTGTGCCGTCACCGACCATGCTCCCTCGGCCCAGGGATCGCTGTTCTCGTCATCCGCACCGGAGGCCAGAAGTTCCCGCTCGGCCCGGAGTCTTTGCAGTTTCTCGAAGCCGCTCTCAGTGGCCGCCTCCTCGCTGACACGCAGAACTTCGATCTGCTGCTCCACATCGCGCAACCGATAAGGTCTGAGCAGATGACCCAGTCCGCGTGCCGCTTCCGCCAGGCCCGCGCTCTGCTTCGCGAACACATAGCTGCGTTCCAGTTTCTGATTCTCCAGATACTCGATCATCTCGTCCTGATCCCGCGCGCGCAGTTCCGCGAACAAGGCCGTCTGATCCAGATCGGGATTGCCTGAAAAGATATCCACCAGCGTGCGGCGGAACGCGTCGAAATCATCATTCTGAAACGCGATTGCGCCGATGACCTCCTGAAATCGGTCCATCGTTCCCGGATGACGCAGGATCGTCAGCAACACAATCTCCTCAGTGCGCCGAATACCCTCGTCCATGGAGGAGGAGTCCGGGGCAGCATTCTCCCCAAGCCATCTGGGGGGCGTCTTGCCGTACTTCTGATCATAGCGGCCGCGTTTGTAGCCGGTGCGCATGCCATTGAAGAACGGCTTTCCGCCTGCTCCGCCCGCGTCCCGGTCACCGGGGCGCCGCGTCTCGTTGATCAGCCGCTCGACCTCGTCCTCGTAGGCCTGCTGAACGGTTCGGTCGCCGATTTCCCGCACCAGGGAGCGCGCCCGGGCAAAGAAATCGGCGCGCCGCTCGGGGGTGTCGATCGGCAGGGCGTCCCGTTCACTCTCCCAGAGAAATTTCGCCATCGGGCGGGCCTGGTCCATCAGCTCGCGGAACCCCTTGGCGCCGTCGGTCTTGACCACATCATCCGGATCCTTGCCCTCCGGCAGGGCCATGAACCGCAGGGAATGGCCGGGCTTCAGCATCGGCAGCGCCCGATCGGCCGCCCGGCGCGCCGCCTTCTGGCCTGCCGTATCGCCGTCGAAGCACACCACCGGTTCCGGCGTGAGGCGCCACAGCTCGGCGATCTGGTCCTCGGTCAGCGCGGTCCCCAGCGGTGCGACCGCCGGCACGCCGGCCTGAGCCAGCGCGATCACATCCATGTAGCCCTCGGCCACCGCCAGCTCGCCGGTCTTGTGGGCCGCCTCCCGCGCCTGCGCCAGGCCGTAGAGCACACGGCCCTTGTGAAACAGCGGCGTATCGGGTGAGTTCAGGTATTTCGGCTGCCCGTCCCCCAGCACCCGGCCGCCAAAGGCAATCACGCCCCCACGACGGTCGGTGATCGGGAACAGCACCCGGCCGCGCATCCAGTCGGTCACACCACCGTCGTCGAACTTGCGGATCAGACCTGCCTCCAGCAGCACGTCCTGATCGACACCCTCGGCTTTCATGGCGCGGGTCAGAGCCCCCTTGTCATCGGGGGCCCAGCCCAGCCGGAACTTCGAAATCGTCTGCTGGGTCAGTCCGCGTTCCGTCAGATAGCGTTTGGCGGCATCGCCGGAGGACGAGCTGAGCTGTCGCTCGTACCATTTGCAGGCCAGGTCCACGACCTCCTGCAGGGTGCGTCGGCGTTCGGCCCGTTGAGCATCCTCGGGGCTCTCCTTGGGCACCTCCATGCCCGCCATTCCGGCGATCTGCTCGACCGCTTCCATGAACTTCAGGCCGTCATTCTCCATCAGGAATCTGATGACGTCACCATGCGCGCCACAGGCGAAGCAGTGGTAGAAGCCCTTCTCGTCGACGATGTTCAGAGACGGTTTGCTGTCGCCGTGGAACGGGCAGAGGGCGATATACTCCCGCCCCCGCCGCTCAAGCTTCAGCTTGCGGCCGATCACGCTCGAAACGGTTACCCGGTCCCGAAGCTCGTCCAGGAAATTCGGTGGTAATGCCATGGTCCATCATATGTAGATGCGGCCCGCGGCATTACGATGGCGTCAGCCATCGCATGCCACGCTGCTGACCCAGACATTACCACGACCGACCCTGATCCGGTTAGTGGAACGTGTAGGACCCCAGTTCGCAGAGATCCAGATCGTATTCCTCAAGCACGTCGCCATCGGCGAAAACGGCCTGGATGTCGTAGTAGCAGACCGATCTTCCATCCGTGATCCATACTTCAACCTCGTTGCCGGCTGGCAGATAGGCTCCCGTCAGGAGATTCTCTTCCCACTCGCTGCTTCCGGAATGGGATACGTAGAACTCGTTGATGTCCGAATTGGTCAGGTTGGTCAGCATGAAGCTAAGGTCCTCGGCCATGGCCGCAGTGGACAGGAACAGCGCGGTGACGGTTGCGGCAACGATCTTTTTCATTTTGTCTTCCTCTCGGGCCCGCTTGAAATAGTTCGATAAGTATCGATTCAAATGCGATCTATGTCGCGGAAAATCTTGCCGATGGGGGCACCAAGTCCAAAGCCCGCAGCCGCTCTAGGAATTCAAAGTTAACCGCAGATAAGATAGGGTCGCCGGGCCCGTCCGGGTCTTTGCGGACACACCACCTTGCTGCCCAGGAGCACCGCATGGCGACCATCACGGATCTCGACGCGTTGAGACGGGTCTACAAAACCGCTCATCCCCGTGCCGTCGCAAAGGAACTCAGCCATCTCGATGCGCACTGCAAACGGTATATCGGCCTGTCACCGTTTCTGCTGATCGGCTCGGCGGGTCATCCGGGCGATTTCGGCGATGTCTCTCCAAGGGGCGAGGATCCGGGTTTTGTCGCCATGCTGGACGACAAGACCCTCGCGATCCCGGACCGCCCCGGCAACAACCGGCTGGATACGCTCGAGAACATCATCGACAACCCGGAGGTCGGCCTGCTGTTCCTGATCCCCGGTGTGGACGAGACCCTGCGGATCTCCGGTCGAGCCGAGCTGCGGGACGACCCGGAACTGCTGGAACGCTTCCGGATCAAAGACCGGCTGCCGGCGACCGTCATGGTGGTCACGGTACGCCGCGCCTATCTGCACTGTGCCAAGGCGCTGATGCGCTCGAAACTGTGGGATCCAAGCGCCCGGATCGAGCGATCGGAACTGCCGACCATGAATCAGATGATCGCCGATCAGACCACGGCGGACGGCCCGATCGAAGACCAGGACGAGATGGTAAAACGGTACCGGGAAGTTCTCTACTGATCAGACCGACCGTCCGGTCGGGTAAGATCCAAGTTCTTCGGATCGTCCCCGACACGCGCTACGAATCCGTACTCGAGGGTCCGTTTCAAGGCGGCTTGGTTCAACGGGTCCTCCAGCCGAATCTCGATTCGAATACTTTTGAGACGTGGGTCGGATAGGATGCCCGTCATCCCGTCGAGCACCTTGTGCTCAACACCGTCCACATCGATCTTGATCCGATTCGGAAACGGAATGCGGCCGGCTGCGACCATTTCGTCGATTCGCCAAACCTCGATAGCCTCATGAAACTCCGCCCCCGGCCGAGGATCAATGCCCGGTCGATCCGCAATGCTCTGGTCGGTCGATCCGGCGGGCTCGTCACCATAGGCCACGCAGCCGGAGCCGGTCTGGTCGGACACAGCCACTTGATGGAGCGTCACAAGCCCCTCCAAGCCATTGCGTGAGACGTTGCGGATCAGCTCCTCGGCGTTCCTGACAAACGGTTCGATCGCGTCCACCCGCACCCCGCGCAATCCGGCGGCCAACACCGTGTAGCGGCCGATGTTTGCGCCGATATCGAGAAACCGCTCCTCGGGCTCGAAGGTTGAAATGCGGAAAAGCAAGCCGGGTTCGAACGCAAAAAAATATCGGCAGTCAAAGCGGATGTTCAAATTTGGAATTCCGAACATCAGGTCTCGCCCGCCAATCCGCACAACCGCCTCATGATCCCGCATACGCGTACCACTGGATCCGCCGAACCACCCGGCAACCAGCCTCCGGCCAAGAATGTCGCTGATGAGACTTGATGCCCGCAGCACGAGTGGATTCGACCGATTGGCGGCGGCATGGGCTTTGGCGGTCACCGCACCACGCAGGCCGGTGTCGGGCAGCGGTTGGCGATATGCGGCGCACCATGCGGCGATCAGATGCGCGGCCGCGCGCCGGTAGGCGACAGCGTGCCGCTCATCGCAATCACCGGACAACGCGGCCTCGGCCAGCTCCGTCACCACCAAGTTGGTCCACGGCAGATCCGGTCTCAGACACGCGCACAACTTTGCGCGCCTCGACCAGAAGGTCAGGTCGATCGTCCGGTCAAGGGACAGCGCGATGCCAGCCAACAGGATTTCGGTTTCGGAGCCCGGAGGCTCCAGAGCGGCGGCCTGGCTCAGAGCGTCCGCCGCTGCGTCAAACGACTCCTCGGCGATCAACAGCCGCGCGAGATCCCGCAGCAACCAGGCACGGCTGGCGTCCTCCGCCAACCCAATTTCGATAAGCGCGCGCGCCTCGTCGATTTGATCGTTCTGTAGAAGAGACTTGATCCGCACCTGGAGCGGGACTGCGACGGATTCGGACACGGCTAGGCCGGTCGGGTCTGAATGAGATGAAGCAACTCTGCGGTCAGCACCACCTCGCCATCCTGATTGGTGGTGGTGTAGCCGAGTCGAACGTGGCCAAACGGCCGGGAACTGGACGGGCGCAGCTCCAGCACCTCGGCTTTCACACAGATCGTGTCTCCCGCGCGCACCGGGCGAGGCCAGCGGATCTTGTCCATGCCGAGCCCACCCACATTGGTGTGCTGGTGCGGCCCACCCTGCCAGATCAGCCGGAAGGTCAGCGCCAGGGTGTGGAATCCGCTGGCGATGATCCCGCCGAACATCGAGGCCTCGGCATCCGGCTTGCTGACGTGAAACGGTTGCGGGTCCCACATCAACGCGAAATCCATGATCTGGCTCTCGGTAACGGTCGCCGCCTGACTCTCGATCAGAGCCCCCAGTTCGAAATCCTCGAAGAACCAGCGGTCCCGCCCCATCCGTTCTCTCCTCAGCCCATGATCGCGTCGATGCTCTTGAGGCCGTTGCCGGTCATCACCAGGACGGTCTCCTCATCCGGATGGATGCTACCCGCCGCGACCAACCGCTCATAGGCCACGGCCGCCACGGCACAGGAAGGCTCGACGAAGGCCCCCCTGCGGGCGAGCAGATGCACCGCCGGCAGGATCGCGTCTTCGGGCACACCCACCGCCCCACCACCGGAGTCCCGTAAGGCCTCGACCGCCTCTGCGGTGCGGACCAGCCTTGCAGCGGCCACGCCCTCGGCGATGGTCCTCTCCGGTGTGAACTCGACCGGCTCGGTCACCCCCGCGTCGAAGGCCCGAACCAGCGCGCCGACATTCGCCGGTTGGGCAGCGAACAGGCGCGGCATCCGGTCGATCTCGCCCCGCCGCATCAGCTCAACGAAGCCGATATGACAGCCCAGCAGATTGCTGCCGTAGCCGACCGGGATGATGATGTTGTCCGGCAGGCTGAATCCGTACTGCTCCCAGATCTCATAAGCAAGGGTCTTGGTGCCCTCAATGAAGAACGGCTGCCAGTTGTGGCTGGCGTAGAAGACGCCGGTCTCGGCCCGCGCCAGCGCCGCGTTCGAGACATCCTGACGGGTGCCGCCGACCAGCTCCACCTCGGCGCCGTAGACCCGCATCTGGGCCACCTTGGCCGGAGAGGTATGGGCCGGAACCAGAACGGTGCAGCGCAGCCCCGCCGCCGCCGCGTAGCAGGCAAGTGAGGCGGCCGCATTGCCGCTGCTGTCCAGCATCACGCGCTCGACCCCGTGCGCCCGCAGATAGGCGACAAGGACGGCCATCCCGCGATCCTTGAAAGAGCCGGACGGAGCCATGGACTCCATCTTGAGCCGCACCGGTCCCGCCGGAAGGTCGACGGGGATCAGCGGCGTCCAGCCCTCCCCCAGTTCGACCCGGGCCGTCTTGTCGACCCGGATGGCCTTGCCGTAGCGCCAGAGCGAACGTTCGGATTGTTCAATTTCGCCCCGCACAAGCCCGGCGCCAGGGGTGAGATTGACCGGCGCACCGGTTTCCGGACAGCGCCAGATCGGGACATCGGTCGGATACCGGTGTCCGCCGTCTCGGGTGACATAGTCCATCGGGCGCTATTTCACCTCAGCAGCGATCGCGTCGCCCAGATCCCTGGTGCTGGCCTGCCCGCCCAGATCGGGAGTCTTCGGCCCGCCGCCGGACAGCACCCGCTCGATCGCACCGACGATGTCATCGGCGGCCGCCTGATGGCCCAGATGCTCCAGCATCATCGCACCGGACCAGATCTGTCCGATCGGATTGGCGATGCCTTTGCCCGCGATATCCGGCGCCGAGCCGTGCACCGGTTCGAACATGCTGGGGTAGTCGCCTTCGGGATTGATGTTGGCGCTCGGCGCGATGCCGATCGAGCCGGCCACGGCGGGGCCCAGATCGGACAGGATGTCGCCGAACAGATTGGAGCCGACCACCACGTCGAACCAATCCGGGTGCAGTACGAAATGCGCCGTCAGAATATCGATATGATACTTGTCGGTTTCGATTTCCGGGTATTCGGCGGCGATTGTCTCGAACCGCTCGTCCCAGTACGGCATGGTGTGGATGATGCCATTGGATTTGGTGGCGCTGGTCACCTTCTTCTTGCCGACCTTTCGGCACAGGTCGAAGGCGTAGCGCATCACCCTGTCGGTGCCGAGCCGGGTGAACACGGTCTGCTGGATCGCCATCTCGTGCTCGGTGTCCTGATACATCCGGCCGCCGATCTCCGAGTACTCGCCCTCGTTGTTCTCCCGCACCACCCAGAAATCGATGTCCTCCGGGCCGCGCCCCGCCAGCGGGCATTTCATGCCCGCCATCATCCGGACTGGGCGGAGGTTGATGTACTGGTGCATCGACCGCCGGATCGGGATCAGCAGCTGCCACAGCGACACATGGTCCGGCACGCCGGGAAAGCCGACCGCTCCGAGGAAGATCGAGTCCTGGGTCTTGAGCTGGTCCAGGCCGTCCTCGGGCATGAAGGAGCCGGTCTTGTGGAACCGCTCGCAGCTCCAGTCGTATTCGGTGAACTGGTAGTCAAGCCCGTGCTTGGCGCCAACCGCCTCCAGCACCTTGATACCCTCGGGCACCACTTCCCATCCGATCCCGTCCCCCGGGATCACCGCGATCTTGATCGCCATCGGTTTCCTCGATTTCTCGTTTCATATTGTTCGGTCGGCATCCTAGAGCGGCGGGCGTAAGGGGGAAAGGGCGCGCGGTCCGCCGCCGTGTGGCCCGCCCCCTCGGCCCCAAGCCCTCGGATGAGCCTTAAACCCGCTTTCCTTGGCGCGGATGATCCGGGACAGGGTCTCGTTGACCGGGGCCGACATCCCCAGTTTCGCCGCCTCGCGCGGGATGGCGCCGTTGATGGCGTCGATCTCGGAAGCGCGGCGGGCCTCGTGGTCCTGGAGCATGGACGGTTTCGCCCCCCGGATCTTGGAGCCGAAGGCGTGGACATAGGCCTTCACGTCGTCGAAGCCCAGATTCACACCCTTCTTGCGGGCGACCGCATCAGCCTCGGCGGCACAGCTGCTCGCCAGCTCCCAGGCGTCCGGATCGTCCAGCACCTGCCCCACCGTCAGCCCGGTGATCGCGCACGGACCCGAGAACGTGCAGTTGCAGATCAGCTTCTCCCAGATCAGCTGATCGATATCGGCATAGCCCTTGGAGGTGAATCCGGCGTCCTCCCAGACCTTGACCACCTTGGCCAGCCGCTCGGTGTCGCCACCGGTCATCTCGCCGATCCGGACCAGTTCCATGCCGTTGTGATGGGCGTGCCCGGGACCTTTCATCGACGCGCCGAATCCACCGACGACGCCGATCATCACCTGTTCGGTCGAAATGGCTTCGGCGATCCGGTCGGCGGCGCCCAGACCATTCTGGATGGTCAGGATGACGGTGTCCGGTTTGGTCATCGACAGAGCGGCCTTGGCGGCGGCGGCCACCCCGCTCGCCTTGGTCGCCACGATCACCAGATCACACAGCCCGACGTCCGAGGCGTCGGTGGTGGCGTTCAGACGCACGGTCCGGTCGCCGCTCGCCCCTTCGACCCGCAGCCCCCTGGTCTTGATCGCCTCGATATGCTGGGCCCAGGTATCGACCGCCCAGACCTCGTTCTTCTGGGTGTCCGACTCGGTGGCCATCAGCCCGGCATAGATCGAGCCCATGGCTCCGGTTCCGATGATCGCGATCTTCATGGCGGCGGTCCTTCCCAAGGAGTTGTTCTGTTTTCTGGGAGGTTAGGACGCAGGGGAGAGGGTGGGAAGCGCTTGCCCTGCATGAGTTCGGTGCGCGGTTCGATGAGGTCGCTACGACAAACATCGCCAACCCGCTTATCGCCCAGAGCCCGTAGCGGGTCATCTCGGCGCGCTACCCCCGCGCTTGCACCCAGCCCGCAAGTTCCGCCAGGAAAGCATCCAGGTTCAGCTTCAGTGTGTCGAACCCGTCGGTCTTCTGAAAGGTCTCTCCGTCGAGATAGAGCTTGCGGTTGATCTCGATCTGCAGCGAGTGCCGCCCGGTGTCGGGATCCCCATAGCGGCGGACGATCTCGGCACCTTTGTAGGGATCGTTGACGGACACCACGTAGCCCAGATCGCGCAGCAGCTCGACGGCATGATCAAGGTAGGCCGTCTCGCAGGTGGCACCCTCCCGGTCCGACAGCACGAAGTCGGGCCGAGCGACGCCGGCATCCTCGTTCATCGCGTTGCCGACGGGTTTCATGGAATGGGCATTGATATGGAAGACGGCGCCATGGGCGGTCCGGGCACGGTCAAGGGCGGCCGCCAGGGCGGCATGGTAGGGCCGGTGATACTGCTCCAGCCGCCACAGGATGTCCGCCGCGGGCAGGGGGCCGTCGTAAAGCGGCCTCCCCTTGAGGATCAGGCGGCGCACGACCCCCATGCCGAACGCGGTCTTGCTGCTTGGATTGAGGGGATGCGGCCAGGCACCGTCGATCAGAGTCTCGTCCAGGTCGTCTTCGGCCCGGTTGGGGTCGATATACGCCCGCGGGAACAGCGCCGCGATCAGGGTGCCACCGACCCGGGGCGCGTGGCCGAACAGCTCGTCCACATAAGCGTCGACCGAGGTCATCAGCTCGGCCTCGGTCACCCGATGGTCGAAATCGGCGGGCCAGGCCGTGCCGTTGTGCGGGCTGTCCACCACCAGCGGAACCGCCGGGCCCACCGGATCACGGCGATACAGCACGCCAGGGATCAGATGGTCACCGCCGTCCACGGGTCAGCCGCCATCGTTCAGGTGACAGGCGGAGAGCCGGCCCGGCGCGATCTCCTTCAGGACCGGCTGTTCCAGCCTGCACCGCTCCATCGCGTGCGGGCAGCGCGGATGGAAATGGCAGCCCGGCGGCGGGTTGAGCGGCGACGGAATTTCGCCCTTCACCGGCACGAACTTCCGCTTTCGGGTCTCCAGGCGCGGCACTTCGGCGAGCAGGGCCTGGGTATAGGGATGGTTGGCGGACTCGAAGATATCTTCGGTCCTGGCACTCTCGACCACCCGGCCGAGATACATGATCACCACCCGATCCGAGAGATGTTCGACCACCCCCAGGTCATGGCTGATGAACAGATAGGTCAGGCTGAGCTCTTCGCGCAGGCGCATGAACAGGTTCAGCACCTGGGCCTGGATCGAGACATCCAACGCGGCCACGGATTCGTCGCAAACCAGAAAATCCGGCTGCACCGCGAGCGCCCGGGCGATGCCGATCCGCTGCCGCTGCCCGCCGGAGAACTGATGGGCGTAGCGGTCCGCGAAACTCGGATCGAGGCCGACCCGGCGCATCACTTCGCCGAGATAATCGTCAAGGCCCGCGGGATCCACCAGACCGTGCACGACCGGAGCCTCGCCCAGGATGTCCCGCACTTTCATGCGCGGGTTCAGCGAACTCATCGGATCCTGGAAGATCATCTGGATTTTCAGCGCCGTGTCCTTGGCGTCAGGGCCGTTCAGGCCTTTGACCGGGCGGCCCTTGAAATGCACCGTGCCGTCGCTGGGCGGGTGCACCCCCGCCACCACGCGGCCCAGGGTCGACTTTCCGCAGCCGGACTCGCCGACCAGACCGACCACCTCGCCATCGGCGACGGACAGACTGACGTCGTCGACGGCGTGGACCACCTCCTCGCGCATGCCAGCCCCGAGCAGATTGCCGATCTTGGCTGCCAGGTCGAGCGGTTTGACGAAGCGTTTCGAGATCCCCTTGAGCTCAAGGATCGGACGGGTCTGGGGCGCGGTCATGCGGACTCCTCCGCCTGCGCATCGGCCGCGACCGGGTAATGGCAACGGACGTCCCGGCCGGGAATCGGGTGGGTGATCCCAGGCTCCCGCTCGCAGGCCTCGCCGCGCTTCGGGCAGCGGGTCTTGAAGGCGCAGCCCGGTTCCAGGTTCAACAGCGACGGCGTCATGCCGGGGATCTGCTGCAACGGCTGGCCCCGCCGGTTGCGGCTGGGCACCGAACCGATCAGACCATGGGTATAAGGGTGCGACGGCGTATCGAGCACCTCGTCCACGGTCCCGTGCTCGACCACCTTGCCCGCGTACATCACGCAGATCTCGTCGGCCAAGCCGGCGACAACGGACAGGTCGTGGGTGATCCAAATCAGCGAGGTACCTGTTTCCTCGCAGAGTTTCTGGACCTCGTAGAGAATCTGACCCTGGATCGTCACGTCAAGGGCGGTCGTCGGCTCGTCCGCGACGATCAGGTCGGGTTTGTTCAGCAAGGCGATCGCGATCGCGACCCGCTGGCGCATTCCGCCGGAGAACTGGTGTGGGTACGAGCGCAACCGCTCCTCAGCCGCTGGAATGCCGACCTGTTCCAGGGCCGCCTTCGAACGCGCGAATGCCGCCTTGCGGCTGATGTTCTCGTGCGCCTGGATCGCCTCGATCATCTGGGTATCGATCCGGAGCACCGGGTTCAGGGTCATCATCGGATCCTGAAAGATCATCGCGATGTTGTTGCCGCGCAGTTTGCGCATCCGGTCGTCGTCTGCGTTGGCGATGTCCTCGCCCTTGTAGAGAATCTGACCGCTGACCACCCGGCCCGGCGGATCGACCAGCCCCAGGATCGAGAAACCGGTCACGGTCTTGCCGGAGCCAGACTCCCCGACGAGTCCGATCACCTTGCCGCGGGGCACCGTGAAGCTGACATCGTCCACCGCCTTGACCACACCGGCCTTGGTGAAGAACTGGGTGCAGAGATTGCGAACCTCGAGCGTCGGAACGTCGTCGACCACGTTACCCCCGGTCACTTCTGAAGACGCGGG